>JAZULL010000120.1:0-38426 GCA_045603085.1 Eubacteriales bacterium
TCTCAACTACTACGATGGCTACGGTTCTGAGGAGATCATGGCAGACGGTGAGATCACTCCCGACGAGTATGATACTCTTTACGCAAACCTTTCCATCGACTTTGGCGTTGGTGAGGATTACCGTGATGATACATACTGGAGAAACGGTATGACCATCACCTCTCCTTGCTACTACGTTTCCTACAGCGTATCCGCTCTGTCGGTGCTTCAGCTGTACGAGATGGAAAACAGAAGCGGCTTTGATGCAGCTAAGGATGCATATCTCAAGCTGTTTACCTACGTGGATGAAGATCCCGCAATGACCATGAGCGAGATTCTCAACTATGCAGGCATGCTGTCGTTTATGGATGAGCAGCTGTATATCAACCTGCAGAAGTATTTTGCAGTCGTATAAACCATAAACCGTAAAAGAGCCACCCCTTTCAAGGGTGGCTTTTTTGTTGCTGTTGGCTTTTGAGGCTGTTGTATGTTTTTTTGAGAAAATAAAAGCCGTTATACAGTATTCTTGATCGAAAGCACAGCATGTGTATGACGAAATAAACTTTTTTGCGCAAGGATGCAGCTTCGCGCAGATGTACCGCATTCCACTTGAGCGGAAAGCATTTCATTTTACGCAATTGTGCCAGGGCTTGTGTTTTGGACAAATTGCTTTTTGGAAGGTTGATCAGTATGTTGAAGGAAGAAAGATAAATGCGACGGCGAATGATATTGCCGCGAAATCCTGCTAACTGCTGATGCTCGACACAGTACTGCAAAACCCGGAACCTGTCGGCTATATGCTTGCCAAGATCTTCTTGTGAAGTCTGATGAACGGTCGATGACGCGACGGTGCGGTAAAAATAGATCTCTTCTTGCAAGTATATCCAGGTTTTGGATGCATGCTCCAGCACTTGCAGTGCAAACAGCGTGTCCTCTGCATATTTCATGCCTTGGAGAAAACGAATGTTTTGTTCCATAATTAAGTCTTTGCTGAATAAGATGAAGCATGCAGAAAGTGTGTGCGCGTACTCATCAGGCTCGGCATACGTTTTAAAATGTGCATCACACAAAGGGGGGAGGTGGCGAAAACCGTAGTCTTCAGATACGTGAGTGAAATCTACTTTGAGCATTTGTGGGTCATGTTCTTTGAGCAATCGTGTGATCACACCAAGACAATTGGGGCGGATGCAGTCATCGCTGTCCACAAACCAAAGATATTTGCCGTGTGCGGCTTCGATTCCATGATTACGCGCCGCGGATACACCGGCGTTTTGCTGATGGGTGACCGTCACGTTTGAATGTCTGCTTACATATTCATCAAGAATCGAGGCAGAGGCATCCGTTGATCCGTCATTTATGCAAATAATTTCAAATGAATCGGGATCAACATTCTGCATCAATAGGCTATCCAGACAATCACGTACGTACTTTTCCGTATTGTAAACGGGCACTATAATGCTTATGATACAACCGTTATCGTTCATAGTAACCTCCTCTGGTGAGTCAAAGCCTCATTGTGTGAAATACTTTTGGCACTCGATATATGAGTATACCTGCTTGCCACAATTATACTCAAAAATTGAGTATTTGTCAATACTCTGTTTTGGAGTATGGTACACTTTTTACATAGAATTTGTGAGGAGTGTTGATATGCATTACAGAAAGCGAATGAGAGATTTACGCGAGGACAATGACCTGACACAAAAAGAGGTTGGAGCGATCATCAATAAGTCTCAGCAGGGTTATAGCCATATTGAAGAGGGAAGAGCAGAACTGAAGATTGACGATATGGTTGCTTTATGTCGTTTTTATGGGGTCAGTGCTGACTATTTTGTTGGCCTTTCCGAAGATAAGAGAAATAGCAGCTCGTGAGAGCTGCTATTTTTGTCGACAAAAACGGTGATGCATGGTTTTGTCATTGACTTATTCGAAAAAGCATGATAAAATATAGAGAGTATTTACCCGTTTGGAGGATTTATGACACTCATCAAACCCAACCGTTTTATCGGTGATCGCGCGTTTTACAAGACCTTGATCGCGGTCGCGTTACCGATCATGCTGCAAAACGGCATTACGGAATTCGTTTCTCTTCTGGATAATATTATGATCGGCCACGTGGGCACCGAGCAATACAATGCGGTAGTCATTGTTAACCAGCTTGTGTTTGTGTACGTGGTGTGCGTGTTTGGATCGATTGCGGGTGCGGGTATTTTTTCGGCGCAGTTTCACGGCAACCGCGATGATGAGGGTGTGCGAAACGCCTTCCGCTTCAAGCTGTATGCTGCCGGCGCGGTTATGCTGGTGGCGGCGTATCTGTTTATTTTCCATGGCGACAGTCTGATCTCTCTGTACCTGCATGATACGGGGGATGCGGGCGATCTTGCGCTGACGCTGGAATACGGACTGCAATACCTGCACGTTATTCTGATTTGCATGGTCCCGCACGTGCTGTCTCAGGTATATGCATCCACTCTGCGAGAGACGGGAAAGACCGTCCCACCCATGATTGCGGGAGTCTCTGCGCTTCTGGTCAATCTGGTGGGTAACTATCTGCTGATATTCGGCAATTTCGGATTTCCCGAAATGGGTGTGCGCGGTGCGGCACTTGCAACCGCGCTTGCAAGATTTGTGGAGTTTGGCATTCTGGCGGTATATACCCACACAAATCAAAAGAAAAATCCCTTTGCAAAGGGGTTGTATCGCACGCTGCTCGTCCCGCGTGCGCTGGTTGGCAAGATCATGGTCAAGGGCTTGCCGCTTCTGGCAAACGAGGTTTTGTGGTCGGGCGGTATGGCCGTGCTGGCACAATGCTACTCCGTGCGCGGAACGGTCGCGGTGGGCGCTTACGGCATCACCAGCACCATGAGCAATATGTTCGGCATTGTCATGCTGGCACTTGGTAACGCTGTGGCGATCATCGTCGGGCAAAAGCTGGGCGCGGGCGAGATCGAAGAGGCCAAAATCGCCGATTCGCGTCTGATCTTCACCTCCACTGCGGCTTGCGCAATCATTGGCGCCGCGATGGCCTTGACTGCACCGCTGTTCCCGCAGTTGTTTTCGGAGGTTTCTGCCGAATCACGTGTGCTTGCGGTAGACATGATCCGCATCGCGGGTGTGATCCTGCCTTGCAACGCCTTTGCCCATTCTACCTATTTTACGTTGCGCTCGGGCGGCCGCACGCTGTTTGTGTTTGCATTTGACAGCGGCTTTATGTGGCTGGTCGTCACCCCCGTCGCGCTGATTCTGGCGCACCTGACCAATATTCCGCTGGTTCCCATGTACGCCATCGTGCTGTCCTTGGAGCTGATCAAGTGCGTGATCGGATTCTTCTTTGTCAAGTCGGGCTTTTGGGCAAAAAATCTGATAAAGGCGGGGTAATGCTTTGAAGCACTTAAGTTACAAAACTGATCTTTGTGTGGTGGGCGGCGGTCTTTCGGGACTCTGCTGTGCCGTTGCTGCAGCAAGACACGGCATCAAGGTGATCCTGGTGCAGGACAGACCGGTGCTTGGCGGTAATGCCTCCAGCGAGATCCGCATGTGGGTATGCGGTGCGAATGGCGATGGCAACCGCGAAAGCGGTATTGTCGAGGAGCTGATGCTGGAGAATTATTATCAGAATCCGGGTTTGAAATTCACGCTCTGGGACAGCGTGCTGTATCAGACGGCTATGGCTGAGCAAAATCTGACGCTGCTGCTCAACACCTCCTGCCTGGACGCTGTCATGGACGGCAACAGGATCGTATCGATCAAGGCGTGGCAGTCAAATGCCGAAACCTTCCACGAAATCAAGGCGACGTACTTTGCCGATTGCTCGGGTGACTCGATCCTCGCTCCCTTGAGCGGTGCGGATCACACCTACGGCCGCGAGGCCAAGAGCGAATACGGAGAGCGCATTCCGCCCGACGTGGCGGATAAAAAGACCATGGGCATGAGCTGCCTGTTTCAGATCAGAGAAACCGATCATCCCGTCAGATTCACGCCGCCTGCGTGGGCGTACAGCTATCCCACCGATGCCGATCTGCCGCACAAATCGCACCAAAAGGAGAGCAACTTCTGGTGGATCGAGGTTGGCGGCGAGTGGGATTGCATTCACGATACCGACCGCTGCCGCGACGAGCTGTTAAAGATCTGCTACGGCGTGTGGGATCACATGAAGAATCACGGCGATCACGGTGTAGAGAATTGGGAGCTGGAATGGATCGGATTTTTGCCCGGCAAGCGTGAGAGCCGCAGGTATCTGGGCAAATACGTGGTCACACAGAACGACGTGGAGGCCGAGGGACGCTTTGACGACATGGTGGCCTACGGTGGCTGGACCATGGACGACCATTTCCCGGCGGGATTTTACTATACTGCGGGACACCCCACCATCCATCATCCCGCGCCCACTCCCTGGGGACTGCCGTTGCGCTGTATGATCTCGCGCAATATTGAGAATCTGGTGTTTGCGGGAAGAAATATCAGCGTGTCGCACGCCGCTCTTTCCTCCTCTCGCGTTATGGCCACCTGCGCGGTGCTGGGCCAGGCCTTGGGTACGGCGGTTGCACAGGCGGTGCAGGACGGCTGCCACGTTGCGGACGTGGACGTTTTGCGGCTGCAGCAAACGCTGATGGAGGACGATTGCTATCTGCCCTGGCATACAAGAGAGATGCCCGCGCTGACCAAGCGTGCCGCATGCAGCGCCGAGGTGGTGCGCAATGGACAGGACCGCCTGGAGCAAAACGTATGGGTCGGACAAAAAGGGGACAGCGTGACCTACACTCTGGAGCAGGACGAGCAGGTCAGCGAGATCCGGTTGGTGTTTGACAGCGATCTGGATCGCCCGTACGACAATATGCCCTGCAGCTATCCCTTGGTGCAGACCAAGTATCAGGTGCCCGCCACGCTGATTTGCGAATATCGCATTGAGGGCGAGAGCGAAAGCGGTGAAAAATTCTCGCTGCACGTGACCGATAATCACCGGAGATTTGTCCGCCACCTTGTGGATTGGAAGGTCAGAGAGGTGCGCTTTGTGCCGCTGACCACCCACGGCTGTGCGCAATTCAGACTGTTTGCATTTGATATCAAGTAAAAAAAGCGAAGGAGTCAACGACTCCTTCTCTGTTTTTATTTATCCAGCTCGCGCAGCTTTTTGATGGCGCCGGCATGCCCCTTGGCGGCGGCTTTTTTGTAAAGCGCGATGGCCTCGCGGCGGTTGGCAAGTGCCACACCTTCTCCACTTTCATAGCATTCCGCCAGGCTGAAGCAGGCGTGTGGGTGTCCCACATCTGCGGCGAATTTCAGGTGCTTGACCGCCGAGGAAAGATCCTGCGGCGTGCCCTTGCCGTGTTTTTCGCACCAGCCAAGGCTATAGTTGGCGGCAACACAGCCGCCGTTTGCCGCCACGCGGAAGCACTTGACCGCCATAGCCTCGTCCTTGGGCAATTCGTGTCCGAAGAACCAAAGGTCGCCCATGCGGTTGACGGCCTCCATGCGCTTGGCGTCGGTGAACACCAACGTGGTGCCCGAGGGGGGATTCTGGTAGTATTGCTCCACCGTCTTGCCCGCGGCAAAGATGCGCGCCATTTCGTCCATGGCGTCGCGGTTGCCCTCAATCATGGCGCGGCCGTAATATTCCAGCGCAAGTCTGTAATCGGGCGCAGGCGTGCCGGTGGTGGCGTGGTGCTTACCCAGCAGATAAAGCGCGCTTGCAATCGCCGTGCGGTCGGGATGCTCAAAAAAGGTCAGCGTCTCCAGTTTTTCGGCGGGTGTCGCCGCACCTCGGGGTTGGCTGATCACCGCTTTCTCAAGGAAGGAGCGGCAAAGCAGGGGGGAGGGGACGACGCCAAGCCCGGTGCGGTAGCATTCGGACAGCAAAAGCAGGGAAGAAACACAGCCCTCGCCCGCGGCACGCTTGAGCGCCGTGATGGCAGTTTCGGGGTCGCGCTGGGTGCCTATGCCGCCCAGCAGACATCTGCCCACGTGGTGGTAGCCGTCGGCGTTTCCCGCGCGTGCGGCCTGCTTATAAAGCGTCAGCGCGGCCAAGGGGTTGGGGGTGGTGCCGATTCCGTGCTCACAGCACTGTGCCAGCCGGATCATGGCCTCGGGAATCTCGCCCTTGACCGCCTTTTTATAGCATTCAACGGCGCGCGTCGGATCTTGCTCGGCTCCAACGCCGTATTGCAGACAAAGCCCCAGCAGATGCGCGGCGTGCGCACTGCCCGCCAGCATGCCGTCCTCCAGCCACTTGATGGCCTCTGTGACGTCCTGCTTGACGCCAACGCCGTGCAGATTGCACCAGCCGATGCGGTACATGGCGTCCGGCTCACCCTTGCCTGTCATGACGGCGGCGCGGAACCACTTGATGGCCAGCAGGGGATCGCGCACAAGCCCCTCGCCGCCCAGATACGCCTGACCCAGCGCAAAGCAAGCGCGGGAGTGCTGATTCTGTGCGGCAATCTGCAGCCAGCCCGTAGCCTGCTCGGGATCGGGAGCGGTGCCTATGCCGTTTTTATAGTGCAGGTATGTATCGTACTGTGCGGGAATGCAGCCTGCCATTGCGGCGCTTCGACACAGCGATGCGCTCTTTTTCTCATCCTTGGGAACGCCCCTGCCGTGCAGGTACAAAAGGCTGAGGCGATACTTGGCGTGCGGATCGCCAAGCTTTGCCGCCTCTGCGTAGCGTGCCGCGGCGGCGCGCAGATTTTGCGCGGTTCCCGTGCCGTTTTCATAGCAAAGCCCCAGGCGGTAGCAAGCGCCCGCATGGCCGTGATCGGCTGCCTTTTCCAGCCATTCCTTGGCCAGCACCACGTCCTTGCGGCATCCTCTGCCGTACAGGTAACAGCCCGCAAGATTGTTCTGCGCATCGGCACAGCCGTTCTCGGCCGCCATGGTGTACCATTTAACAGCCTCTCCAAGATCGGCCGTGACGCCGTCGCCAAACTCATAGCAGGTGCCCAGATAGTACTGCGCCATGGCAACGCCGCCTGCCGCGGCGGCTTCGAGATAGGTGATCGCGCGGGGCAGATCCTTGTCCACACCCTTGCCGTGTGCAAGACAAAGTCCGTAGCGGTAAGATGCCTCGGGGATCTCGGCGCGCGCAGCCTGCAGATAGTGATCGGCCGCCATACTCGCATCCTCGGCAACGCCGTTGCCGGTTTCATATAAAAGTCCCAGATGATAGTGCGCGGTCTTGTTGCCCAGCGCACAGGCGTCCGAGAGGTGATTGAGAGCCTTTTGCGCATTCTGCGCCGTGCCAATGCCGTCCAGATAGCAAAGACCCAGCTTAAGGCTTGCGGGGGCAAAGCCCTGCTTGGCAGAGGCATTCAGACGTGCCACCGCACGCGCGGCGTCCCTGGCTGTGCCGATACCGCCCAAAAGGCAATTAGCGGCATAATACTGTCCGCGCTTATCGCCAAGCGTGGCGGCGGCATCCAGCAGCTTGAAGCCGCGCACGGGGTCCTTTTGCGTCCCCTCGCCCTCCAGACAGCAAAGTCCCAGAGTAACCATGGCCTCCTTGTTGTTTTTCTCGGCGGCAAGAGAGAGCCAATGCACGGCCTGCTTGTCCGAATAGGGAAGGAGCTCGGCCTTCAGGTATGCCTTGGCCAAAAGACACATGTCGGCATCCGAGTCAAGGTGTGCGCCCACCGCCACCGTGATCAGCTTGCCAAGCGCATCGGGCAGACAGCTGCCCGCCGTGAAGGCGGCAGGGCAGGCACAAAGGCCCGTGATCAGCAAACGGTGTGTCAGCGCGGGGTCGGGGTGCTCCTCAAAGCCCGTGGGCAGGGAGATCTCGGTATATACAAGATCGGCGGGGACGGTCGTGCCGTCCGCAGCCAGCAGAATGCGAAGCTTTCTGTCCTTGGCAGAAAAAGAGAGCTGCTCGGCCATAGGGTCGGGCGCAGGCAGACCTACCAGAATGATCAGGCCTGCGGCCGTGGCAGCACGGCAGACGTCTATGCTGATGCGGTCAAACGGTCTGACCGTAAAGCCGTAGGTGGTCAGCATCCTGCAAAGGGCAAGCGCTCTTTCTTTTTGCGCGGGGGTAAAGACAACGGGCACAGAAACCGACGCTGTGGCGGGTGTTTTTGCGCGGGTCGTATCCATAAACAGCCTCCTTTACGGGATAAATGCAAAAAAATCGAGAAAATTCGAAAAATTTATGAAAAAGGTCTTTTCATTTGCTCGGTTTTGTATTAAAATATATATATAGTGATATTACTACACATTCATTATACATGTTTTGCTGTCGAAATGCAAGATATCGTGTAAAAAAAGACGAAACGTGAGATATATAGATACGGAGGACACAGTATGAAAAAGAAGTTTACAGTAGTGATCGCAGACATTGAAATGAATGTTCTGACCGATGCCCCCACCGAGACGGTTGAAAAGATCGTCGGCATGCTGGATCGCAGAATGAGAGATATTCATCTCAAGAGCCGCTGTACCAAGAACCAGGCCGCACTTTTGTGCGCGCTGGAATACTGCTCCGAAAAGCTGGGTCTACAGGAGAGAAACGACGAGCTGGAGGCACTGGCTGAGCAGGACGCCGAAACCATCGAGCAGAAGGATGCAAGAATTGCAGAGCTGGAGGCCGAGCTGGCACGTGTTGCCGGCGAGAACGAGATCATGCACGGCATTCTGGAGCGCGCCGCCGCTTCCACCGAGCGCATTATGGGTCATAATCAGCCCGTAGCCGAGCCCGAGCCCGAGCCCGAGCCCGCACCCGCTCCCGTGGAAGAGACCGCATCCGTGGAGGAGTCCGTCAAGGCTTCCGCCCCCGAGGCACCCGAGCAGCTTTCGGTTGATTTTGGTGCAGAAGAGCCCGAAGAGCCCGTCAACACCAAGGCCGCGCAGGTGATCGGTGAGATCGCCAGCAAGGAGGCCGAGGTGCCCAAGGTCAAGGCCAAGAAGACCAAGAGCCGCTCCCGCGTAGGCTCTATGTTCGATCTGCTTACCTTTAACGATGTTTAATCCTTTGAATCAACCGCATCGCCAAGCTCTGCCCGAGCTGTTATGCCCCGCAGGCTCGCCTGAGTCCCTGCAGGCGGCGATCGAGGGAGGAGCCGACGCCGTGTATCTCGGCGGCGGGTCTTTTCATGCCCGCATGAATGCCGATAACTTCGGCACCGAGCAAGCCATGGCAGAGGCTGTCGCATTGGCGCATTTTTACGGTGTTAAGGTTTATGTAACGCTCAATACCATGATCTATGACCGCGAAATCGACGCAGCGCTGTCGCAGGCCGAGCAGGCCGCGCGCGCCGGCGCGGACGGATTGATCGTGGCAGATTTGGGACTTGCCACCCTGCTTCGCGCCCGCCTGCCCGAAATGCCGCTTCACGCGAGCACGCAGATGTCGATCCACCGCGGCGACGCAGGGCAGATGCTTGCGGATGCGGGCTTTAGCCGCATGGTGCTGGCAAGGGAAATGCCCGCCGATCAGATCGCTTTGGCGGTCAGGGAAAGCCCGATTGAAATTGAAATGTTCGTGCACGGCGCGCTGTGTGTCAGCCAGTCGGGGCAATGTCTGTTTTCCTCGCTGGTGGGCGGCCGAAGCGGTAACCGCGGCGAATGTGCCCAGCCCTGCCGTCTGCCCTTCAGGGATGAAAAGGGCAGAGATTTCTATCCGCTCTCGCTCAAGGATCTTTCCTTGGCAAGATACGTGCCCGAGATCGTACAGTCCGGTGTGGCGTCGCTCAAGATCGAGGGGCGCATGAAATCCCCCGAGTACGTATATACCGTGGCGCGCGTGTGGCGCACGTTGCTGGACGAGGGTCGCGGCGCGGATGAGAGGGATATGCAACAGCTGGAGCGCGCATTCTCGCGCGGCGGCTTTACCGACGGCTATTACCGTCGCCGTCTTGGCACGGGCATGCTGGGCGTCCGCTCGGACAAGGATAAAATGGCGTCGGGCGAGATAGAAAAATTCCGCGGTATTCAGAGAAAAATTCCCATTACAATAGAAGCCACGCTGGCCGCAGACAGACCCATGGAGCTGACCATGTCGGCTAAAGGTCACAGCGTCAGCGTGCGCGGAGCTGTCCCCGAGGTGGCACATACAAGACCCATCACCCCCGAGCAGGTGCAAACCAGCCTTTCCAAGCTGGGAAGCACGCCGTTTGTGACCGACACCCCCGACGTGCATATCGAGGGCGAGGTCATGGTCGCCGCATCGGCACTCAACGCGCTTCGTCGCGATGCAGCCGAGCAGCTGGAGACGCAATTGCGCGAGGCAATCAAGCCCGCCGCGCCCACACTTGGCGTACGCAAGACCCCCGCACCCGCAGGTGTGCGAATCCCCGGTCGCACGGCAAGATTTTTCAAGGCAGAGCAGCTGACAGCTCGCGCAAAGGCGTATTTTGATATCTGCTATCTGCCGCTGGAGGTGGCCGCGGCCAAGGATGGCATGCTGTGCGGCGGCGTAGCCCTGCCGCCCGTCATTTTCCCTGAGGATACCGCCCGTGTGCGCGAAATGCTGGCAAACGTGCAGGCCAAGGGGTACGGGCACGTGCTGGTGGGCAATATCGGCCACATAGCGCTACTGGACGGCTTTGATTTCACTCTGCACGGCGACTACAGACTCAACGTGGCCAACGATGCCACGGTCGAGGCCTTGGAAAATCTGGGCTTTGCCGACGTCATCGCGTCCTCCGAGATGAGTATGGCACGACTTCGCGATCTGGGCGGCAACACCGCCGCTATCGTTTACGGCAGAATTCCGCTGATGACGCTGGAAAGATGCGTCAATAAGCAAGCGTTTGGCTGTGATGCCTGCACCAAGGGCAAGGCCGTGCTGACCGACCGTCGCGGCGTGCGATTCCCGGTCATCCGCACGCACGACCATCGCAATCTGGTGCTTAACAGCCTGCCCACGGGCATGTCGGATAAGACGCGCATGCTTGCGGACTTTGGCATTGTGGCACAGCATTTTATATTTACTCTTGAGGACGCGCGCGAGGTAGACGGCGTCATCGAGGCTTACGGGCAGGGCAAGGCATTGCCGTTCCCCACCAGAAGAATTCAGAATTGACAGGTGAGTTTATGAGAAGAAAAATTTCCGTCGCGGTCATTGTACTGAT
This sequence comes from Eubacteriales bacterium, assembly GCA_045603085.1. Taxonomy (GTDB): domain Bacteria; phylum Bacillota; class Clostridia; order Oscillospirales; family CAG-272; genus SVQP01. The sequence continues at coordinate 11,040 of JAZULL010000120.1, forward strand.
CGTGCTGTGTCTGATCCTGACCTGCGTGCTCAGCATTTACAGGGCAAAGCATATACCGGCCCCGCCCGAGCAGGAGCAGGAGCAAGAGTCGGAGCAGACCACAGAGAGTGAGACCGAGAGCGAAAGCGAAAGCGAGAGTGAGAGCGACGTGATCTATACCGAATATACCGGAGAAGCACATCCCGGCACGGGTATCGTGTACCGCGGCAGCGGCGTCAATGGGGACACCGTGATCGTCATCGATGCGGGACATCAGCTGCATGCCATGAGCGACAAGGAGCCAAACGGCCCGGGATCGGACACGGAGAAGGCCAAGGTGACCGGCGGCACGCAAGGAACGACTACGGGACTTGCCGAGTATGAGCTCAATCTGCGTGTGGCACTTGCCCTGCGAGACGCGCTGGTGGCAAAGGGCTACTGCGTGGTCATGGTGCGCGAGACAAACGAGGTGGAGATCAGCAATGCCGAGCGTGCACAGCTGGCCAACAAGATGGGCGCGGACGTCAATATCCGCATCCATGCCAACGGCGACAGCAATGCCGCGCTCAAGGGCGCGATGACGGTCTGTCAGACCTCTGCCAACCCCTATAACGCCGATATTTACGAGGATTGCCGCGCGCTGTCCGATGCGGTGCTGGCGGCCTTCTGTCAGAGCACGGGTATGGAGCAGAGAAGCGTTTGGGAAACCGACACCATGACCGGCACCAACTGGGCAACCGTGCCCACCACCATTCTGGAAATGGGCTTTATGACCAATCCCGAGGACGACGCGGCCATGGCGGCTGAGGGCTTTGCCGAGGTGGCGGCCGAGGGTATCGTGGCGGGCATTGAAGCATATCTTGAAAGTAAGCAGGAAAGTGCACCCGAGCAGACGACCCCGGCTCCCGGCGAATACGAAATCGATTATGAGATGGAGGCTTCGTTTGGTAAGACCTTCACCGAAACCTACGTCACCATGCGCGCCACGGGCAATCTGTGGGTGCGTAGCGAGCCCAGCTCAAAGCAGGGCATGGCGACTGCCGTGGGCGGGCTGAAGCCCGGCGAGACGGTGGTGGTCATCGGTCTTGGTGACGGCTGGCATCGCGTGCTGTTCGAGGGCAAGGTCTGCTATGCCTCGGCGGCATATCTGGAAGAGATTTTGGAATAATATTTAGCGAATCATTGTAATTTCCCCCAAGGAGGCGAGTCCTTATGAACGAAATGCTTGAGAATATGTTGGCGCAGATCGGCGGCGGAGTGATCCTTTGCGCCGAGGCGGCCAAGGAATTCGCCGAGCCGTGGACGGCACCCATTCAAAAAGAACTGCGTGCGGCACTTGATGAGATCCGCACAGATATCGACGCGGTCAGACAGCGCGACCCCGCGGCCAAGAGTGACGTGGAGGTTCTGCTGCTGTATTCGGGCGTGCATGCGCTGCTTGCATACCGCGTCGCCCACAGACTTTACGTGTCCGAGCATTATTTCTCGGCGCGCCTTGTCAGCCAGCTGGCAAGATTTTTCACGGGTGTGGAGATCCACCCCGGCGCCACCATCGGCAGAGGGCTTGTGATCGACCACGGCGCAGGCGTTGTGATCGGCGAGACGGCCGAGATCGGTGATAACTGCACGCTGTATCAAGGCGTCACGCTGGGCGGTACGGGTAAGGACGTTGGCAAGCGTCACCCCACGCTGGGCAACGGCGTCATGGTTGGCGCGGGCGCAAAGGTGCTGGGGCCCTTCACCATTGCGGACGGCAGTAAGGTCGCCGCGGGCGCGGTGGTGCTCAAGGAGATCCCCGAGAACAGCACGGCCGTGGGTATTCCCGCGCGTGTGGTCAAGCGCGACGGCTCGCGTGTGGATGCACAGAATGCCGACCTTGACCAGGTGCACGTGCCCGACCCCGTACGCGAGGAGATCGCAAGGCTTGAGCAAAGACTTGCGGCCATGCAGGCCGAGCTCGACGCGCTCAAGAAGGAAAAAGAGAAAACCGAATAAGTCAAAGGGCCGTGTGATAAGCAAGGCCCTTTTTGTCTATCCGTTTGACAAATCGCGCAGGGTGTGATAAAATAGAGTCAAAGACTTGGAAAGGAGAGCGCGAGAGATGCTGATATTTTTGTTGACTGTGGCGGATGAGCAATACCGTCCACAGATCGAACGGCTGTTCAAGCGTTACCATCACGATATGCTCCGCATTGCCAAGCGCGCTTTCCGTTCTTGCGGACGGCAAAATCCCGGAATGGATGCCGAGGATGCTGTGCAAAGCACCTTCGGCAGTATCGTCCGCTATGCCCATGCCGTACCGTTTGATCGGTCCGAGGCTGAACTGCGTGCATATGTTTACACGATTTTACATCATGAAATTGCCAAAATTTTGGAAGAACCGGAGCAAGCCTTTTCAATCGATGCATCGGAGCTTCCCGACCGTGAAAGTTTACCGGAATTTGGTGAGCGACTGCACGTTCGTGAGCAATATGACGAGGTGGTGGCGTTTATCCGCGAAATGGATCCCAAATACAGCACGGTGTTGCTGCTGTACTTTGCCGAGGAATTGACGGGTGAGCAAATTGCAAAGCTGTTGGGTATTTCTAAAAATACCGTATATATGCGGCTACGCCGTGGAAAACAGCAGCTACTTGACCGATTTGGAAAGGGGGAGGACACATGAGCGAACAAGCCGCCTTGCTGAAAAAAGCCTTGATTCAAGGTGTCAGCGAACGCTATGCTGCAGAGCTTGCGGCATCCGAGAAAAACGTCGTTTGCTCCAAAGCGCATTTGCAAAAAATGAGCGAGATTCTGGGCGTCGACGTTACCGAAAAAGCAAACAAATGGAAATTTACGGTTGCGGCGATTTTGATTGCCGCCGCACTGGCGCTTTGCTGCTTGACAGCCTATGCCTATCGTGACGAAATCCGCGATTTCTTTGTCCGGATCTTTGAGGAATATATTGTTCTGGAATTCCCCGGCGAACAAGCCCCGGGAGGAATCGAGGAAAATTACAAGGTCGACTACGTGCCCGAGGGGTATACGCTTGCCACGGAGATTGTGGATAATACGATGACCTATATCCAATGGCAAAATTCGGACGCAAACTCATTGATCTTTGAACAAAGGTCTTTAAACGCCGAGTTTCGCTTTGATGAAGACTATGTAATGCAGAATGTGATAACACATCATGATTTGGAAATACTCTGCTTATACTATGACAATTACGCTTATTATACGTGGAACGATGGAAGATATGCGCTGAGCATTTATGATAGCTGCTTGGGGCTGACAGCCGAAGAAATTATAAAAATGATCGACAGTATATACGCAGACTCTCAAAACCAACAAAGTCATTGAAGACGGCGCAAGCCGTCTTCTTCTTTTTGTAATTCATGCTGTTCACGAAACGTTTACAAATTTATTTTTCAAAATTTGAACACTAATTTGGAAAATTTATCTTTAATGTATATAAATCGTTCTCTTTAGAGGGGAGTATAAAAATTCTTGAAGGGAGTGATGTGAGTTGAACAAGTTTTTGAAAAAAGCGATGCTGATTGCGTTTGCGTGCGTTTTCATGATATCGGGGGCGCTGCATGCAACAGCAATTGATGAGAGTTCGGAGATCATGCCTTATTATGCCAATGCCAGAGGATGCGTTGCTGATTTTGATGTTGAGAGTGGGTATGCGAATGTTTCCGTGCGTTACAATGGAGTTCCCTCTGCATTTACCAAAGCAGAAATCAGCGTAAAGATCCAAAAGCGCTTTTTGTTAGTGTTTTGGAACGATGTGGATATCGGCTATACAAACAATGAATGGACGGCTTCGTCCACTGCTTTGAACGGAGTGTTCTCTAAATCCTTTTCGGTAAATAACACCGGTTATTACCGAGCTTTAATTACGGTTAAGATTTATGGCACCTCCGGAGAGGTTGATACCATAGAATTTACAAAAGAGTACAAATACGAATAATTCACGTGCACAGCAAAGCCTTGTGATCCCCCCTCGTCGCAAGGCAATGCTGTAAACGAGATAAATCAAACTATGAAAGGAAAAAGATTATGAAACATGAAAAATTAAGAATTCCAACGATGCTGTTAGCGGTATGGATGCTGATCGTTTCCATCCCGGTGACGACTTTCGCCGAATTGCTGCAAATGACGACGGAGCCGATGACGGATGATACGGTCTACGTTCTTGCAGAGGATCAGAGCAAGCGTACCGCATTCGAGAAGCACTATTATTGCTCGGACGGCACGTTCGTAGCGGTGACCTACCCCGAAGCCGTACACTATCAGAATGAGCAGGGCGAGTGGGTGGACGTGGATCTTCGTCTTTCCGATCATAGCTTTTCCGATACTTACGAAAGCCAAAGCGGCGATTTCAAGGCTTCTTTCTCCAAGCCCTCCACATCCACCGGTGACGCGAGTGTGATGTCCGTGGGCAGCACCAATGCATCAACTCCCGCAGTTACGCTGGAGTCCGGGGATTATGCACTGTCTTGGTCTTTGATCGGCACCAAGCCCGCAGGCGTATCTGCCGGCACTTATGCGATCAACGGTGCTTCTGCAGGGCAGACAGCGATTTTGACTGCCTCGACACAGGCTGACGTGCAAGTGCTGGGCGAATTCAAAACGGCACAGCCTGCCGTGAACGTGCAAAAGGTTGCCGTGACCGATCCTGATGCATTCGCGCTCCCGAGCGCATCCAATCAGATCATTTACGAGAATATTTTCGGCGAGGATCAGAACGTTTCCGTCAGATATTCTGTTTCGCAAAACAGAGTTGAAGAGGATTTTCTGATCACCGCGCCTACCGATATGACCTCTTTTTCCATGCAGGTCGAGTGCACAGAGCTGACTCCCGTGCTCAATCTTGACAACAGCGTGGATTTTCTTGACAATAACGGCGAAATGGTGTATCATGTAAGTACACCCTATCTTGCAGACGCCGCTTTTGCGGTTTCTTATGACGTGCAGGTCACACTGACCGAGCAGGACGGCATCTGCATCATCACCTATACTCCCGATGCGGAGTGGATGAACGATTCCGCGCGCGTCTATCCCATCATGCTTGACCCGGCGGTGACGACTAAGGATTATTCCTATGCCATTCACGATACGTATTTGGTTGAGGGTGACGATACAGTTCACTATACGGAACAATATCTCAATATTTCTCAAAACGACGGTAAGGGGAGGGCAGCGATTCTCCGCTTTGCATCGTTGCCGCAAATTGATTCGAGCATGCCGATCATTTCAGCAACGTTAAAGCTTCCCACCTATATTGGCCCCAACGGAGTGGATCTCAAGCTGGAATCCATGTCCGATGGCTTTAATTTCCTTACGGATAGGTATTCGGACTGGAAAACGTGGAACAGAACAGAGATCGACAGCGTTTCTTACACATCCGGCACGATCATGTTTGAGTTTGACATGACCTCTTGCATTGTGGACCTGTATTCCGGAAGCATTGGCAGAGATTTTTCGATCTCGCTGACGGATGAGGATGCCACAACATACGTTTCCCCCATTTTTAGTGCGGATGCAACTTTTGGTGATTCCTATCGCCCGTATTTGACCGTAACCTATGGGTACACTCTGCCGGAGAGTTTGTCTGCGGATGATGTGATACAGATTCAGAACGTCAACAGCAAGGGATATCTCTATCCTAATGGTGGCCTGATTGGCAATGGAAATGCAGTGGTGCATGCTCCGGCTACAACCTCCGGCCCGACAAATCGATCGGCTACCTTGACGGAGAATGCTTCTACGGGAGCATACAAGATAGAGTGTGCGATATACGGAAATCCCAGCAGTGTTTATTACAGTGCCGACACAACCACCCAAAGGGTTGTGATGTATAATACCTCATCGGTGCCAAGCAATATTGATCAGGATTGGTTGATCATACCGTATACTAAGACAACGTTCAAAATCGTATTGGCGTCCGATATGCGCTACGTGATGACGGCAGATCTGAATGATGAATCAAAATCCGTCAGTATCACGCAATGCAACGGCACACCGACAGATGCACAGCTGTGGATGATTTACAAGGACGATCAAGCTGTAACCAATACGATTGCGCTGTCTGCTTTGTCCATCACAACCGGTACATATTATATCAACAACCGTGAAACGGGTAAGTTTATCAACAGAAATGCGACAAGCAGCTATGTCGGAACGACCTCGGGATTGATCGAGGATATTGGAGAAAGTATTGATTGGCAGATCACCAAGCTACCCGACGGGTACTATACGATCCAAAGTGCGCAACATCCGGGAAAATTATTGACGGCTTTGACAATATCCGCGACCATGTCAACATATAACGGAGAGGTCACGGATGCGCAAAAATGGCAGATCACCGGAACGAGTGAACAGTATTATATAAGAAGTGTACTTAACAAACAGTATCTCTATGCCACGACCGATGAAACTGCTTCGTATTCCTTGGGCTTGCAATCGGGAAATCTCGCCCCGGAATGTAAGTGGCGTATTGTAACACCGGGGAATTATGTTGAATTGAGTGAGTTCTCATGCACTGAGCAGATTGTTGTTGCCGTTGGAACAAGTGCAGGTGTACAGATTAATACGATTTCACCTGCCAATACCTCATGGGCACAATGGGTAGCTGATTATGAATTTCCGACAGGAATTTTGGGAAACATTGTGGCAATTGATGATTATGGTTGTATTAGTGGAATTGGTCAAGGAACCGTAGTGGTTAATGTTAAACATAAGGCTACCGGAAGAAACATGGACGTGACAATTAATGTGGTGCCAACTTTTGCTTCTGAACTTACTACTACCGGGAAGGTCGATTTTACCCATATAAAGCAAACTGATGACGGCTTTTATATGTTGGATATTCCGTTGTCGGACATTTTTACTGTTCATGATATCACAACTATGTATGAAAGCACTGATGCTATGAGTGGTAGACTTGTTGTTAATTATTATGATGATTGGTATCTTTATGCTATCGAAAATAGTGAAGGGTTACTTACTTATGGGCTGATAAAAATGAGAGAACAGGAGTATGATGTGGAAGACCTTGTTTATGATAGCAACGATCCGGGAGTGTCCGTTTCGTTTGTCGAATTTTCTTACAGCGACTTAATATTGTTGTTATTACAACCTACAATGCAACATAATGTGGATTGTTTTGATGCAATGTATGAAGTAATGAGAGAGCCGGGAATAGCATCTTTACCCGTATACGGTCATGATTTAGCCAACTATTTTGCAAATCACGAATCTAAAGGCAGTTATCTGGTTGCGGAGAGATATATTAACAAGATTTTGAGCAAGAGTTGTAATAATAACGAAATATCCATACCTAACGATTATGAATTAGCTGAAAACTTTGTTAAGGATTGGGCAGAAATATATGATCCTGATGGAACGCTCATTGTGGGTGATAAGATACACGTGACAAATGGAGACTCTTACAACACGCTCTCACTGGCTGAAAAGAATTTGATTATCTTAACACATACCGGGGCCATATCTATGAATGGATTTGCCGCAGAGATCGAGGTGCATGCGGATGTTTTGATGGGTTGGGCTATTTTTGATTTTTTAGATGATACTACTATTAAGGCGGATCTTAATATTGCAGGTAATCACCGTAGGGAATGGCTGATGGGCATGTATAACAAGAATCATCAGCGCATACAACAACATATAGCCGCACATGGGGAGGACCCGGAATGGTTAAGATAAAAAGGAAAAATACGATAGTAGTTGTGCTAATTGTATTTCTGTTGATCATTTGCACTTTATTGAGCATGGTAGGTATAGCTTGGAGATACAAAGCGAATTGCTACCAAAAATATATTGCTCCCTTTATTGATGTGTGTTATGATGTTTGTTTTTCTTTGGAAGATTATGTGGCTGAATCTAAGGTTAAAGGAGATGATTTCTTAGTTGAGGTGTGCATTGGTATACCATTGGTTTTGGGAGATAGCATAGTCCGTGACATGATACATATTCGCAATTTCAGTGAAAAAGATCTCACGTGGATAAAGGGTAAGGATGCAAATGTCATTGTGGAAAAATTCGGTTATTACGATTATGGTATGAGTGTTTCCGGAAAATACATACCTGATGGTAGTGCTACCGAGTCTGAGTTATCATACATCATTTATACCCTTTCTCCCGGAAGTTTATTAAAATCGTGGTTGCATGATAATTACGAATATGAATATGATTTGCTTTTGAAAATTGAATTTGGTGCTGACGGATTAGCAAAGAACACTGCTATTTACAGAGATATTCCGAGAACGTAAAAGTAATCATTTTAGAAATGAGACCGCAGTTACACGCTTGGTTGACCGTGCGGGGATGCGTCTTGACGGGGACGGAGCATTGTTATGCCGCCGAGTGGGAGATCCTCAAAACGCTCGCCGCGTTTTGACTTTCAAAAATCAGCAATTCGTTGCAGATTTTTGAAAGTTCGACTCCGCAACATCCGCACAGGGATGTTACGTCGCTCAGGATGACACATAGCGGTGTAACAAGGGCCTATCCCTATTACGGAGGACGGCAAAGTCACGTTTGATTTGAGCGACTACAAAAAATCGTAATATACTTAACCGCCCGCCGAGAGATCGGCGGGCGGGTTTTTCGTGCATGCATCAATTCTCCTTTTCTTACATATATTACCACGGGGGTTGTCCGCGCTCGGGGCTTTACAACAAGACTTTCCTGTGTTATAATAGTCTTGGAAACAAAAATCCCTATGATTTGACAGAAAAGGAATGATTTCAATGAAACCTCGTAAAATTCTGACAGCGTTGCTGGCCATCTGCATGACCGCCGCGCTGCTGACGCCCGCGATCTTAGCGGTTGAGCCGTCGTACAAGGTGTCCGACGACTACAAGGATACCAAGTATTATAACAATCTGCTGGCCTACGAGCTGACGGGGGATCAGGTGACCGACGTGATCGCCATCGCGCTCTCTCAGCTTGGCTACCACGAGGGCAATAACGATGCCCAAAAGGACGGCCTGAATGCAAGCGGCTCCAAGAACTTTGTGGAATACAACGTGCTGTTTGGCAAGCTGGATAACGGCGAGGGCAACGGAACAAGCTACGGCTATGCATGGTGCGCGGCGTTTGTCAACTGGTGCTTGCGGCAGGCGGGTGTGGACAAGGAGCTGACCGGCGGCATGTACGTGTCCTGCAACTCCTGGCGCAATTGGTTTATCAATCAGGGCGCGCAGTACGGTGCATCCTACCACAACCGCACCGACGATTATACTCCCGTCCCCGGTGACCTGATCTTTTACCGCAGTCTGACCGCCACCCACTCCCGCGCGACCGACCATATCGGCATCGTGCTGAGGAGTGAGAACGGCAAGGTATATGCCATTGAGGGCAACGGTGATAACCGCGTCGCCCTGCACGAATATGCGCTGAGTGACAAATACATAGTCGGTTACGGCAGCATTGCGTATAAGACGGCCGACGTCCCCGCGGTGGATTACTACACCGAAGAGGAGTATCTGCCCGGCTTTTATATCAGCGGCACGGGCGTGATCGGCGCATATCAGGGTCCATCTTCCTCCACCGGCAAGATCACCAATCTTTCGGTCTACAGCGTACACCGCGTGTTGCGCGTAGAGGGCAAGTACGGGCTGGTGGACCTGGAGGACGGCTCGCAGGCCTGGGTCTCGCTCAAGAGATTTACGCCCATGAGTGCCGATCCGTATTATACCGTGACGTTTGCAAACGGCGAAGCGACGTATCGGATCAAGGTGGCAAAGGGAAGTGAATATACCGTTCCCGAGGCAGAGATGCTGACCGACGCGCTTGGCGACCTTAGTCGCCTGCAGGGCTGGAGTCAGAGTGAGAGCGGCACGGATGCGCTTTTGACGGCAGGCAGCGTTCTGACACTCGAGGCTGACGTGACGCTGTATGCCGCCATGGAGCCCGAAACCACCGAGGAGATCACCACCGAGACGCCCACCGAAGTCCCCACCGTTGAGCAGACCACCGAGGAGCAGACCGCAAATGCCCCCGAACAGGGATGCGGTGCGATGGTGAGCGCCGGCGCGATCGGCATTTTGCTGACAGCTGCCGCGGCGGTTGCCATCAAGAAAAAGAAGAACTAAAATAGAAAAGGCTTGATCTTGACGATCAAGCCTTTTTTGTTGTTTATTCTACGTCAAAGTTCAGGGAGTTGACTATCTTGCCGTCCTCGGTGATGACGGAAAGCACGCAACCGCGCCAGTAGTTCTTGCTGTTCCAGTTGCAGGCTGCGATCTCCAGGGTGACTTCCTGTCCTGCAAACTGCTCAAGGAAGGCGTACTGATCCGTACCGCTGTGGTACAGAGAGAAGGAGGCAGAGCCGTCGTTGATGGTAACAGAGCCGTAGCCGGAGGGGAAGCTTACAGTACCCTTGACCACGAAAACGGTGGTGGAGTAGTCGGTAAGCGGGTCAAGATCGTACAGATCCTGAACGGTCTTGCCGGTTACAAAGGTTGCGGTGGAGTAATCGTGAGAGCCGTAGTAGTTAGCAAGCACGGTGACGTCGCCCAGATGCGACTGGCCAAAGTAAGCGGTGCCGCCCTTGGTTCTGTGTACCTTGGTGCCGGACAGCACGATCTCGTGGCCGATCTCCAGGGTTGCCATGACGTCCGCGGTGGTCAGAATAGCGATCACACCGGTCTCGTCGATCAGGTAGAAGCCGACCTGGTTAACAAGGGAAGGACCAACGATGCCCTTGACGGTCACGATTTCGCCAACAGCGGTATCGATCGCACCCTTAACGTTGACCGAGTCAATGGAGGGGGGTACGGAGACGGTGATCTCCACAGTGTCGCTGACACTTACCTCGCCAAGCGTTGCGGTGACGGTAACGGTCACGGTGCCGGGGTTGACGCAATGCATGACGGTCTTGCCGTCCTCGGTGACAAAGTTCAGCACGCTGTTATCGGAGGAAGCATAGGAGATCACGACGTTTTCAAAGCCGAGCAGCTCGGAGGAAAGCGAGGTGATCAGCTCCAGCGCGGGGTCTGCCGCATAAGAGGACAGGAACTGGTCCATTGCATAATACTTGAGTGCATGTGCGGGAGCATTTGCGGGATCAAAGGTAAAGCCCTCGTCGATGACCTCGATGGGGACAAGACGGAAGAAGCAGTCGCCGGGGGTGGACTTGCAGTTGATGGGGGAGATGTAAACGGTGCAGATCTTGCCGTCGTACTGATCCAGCCACTCAAAGTCGCCGCCGTTGCACTGGGTGTAGGTGTAGTTACCGGTCTGGCCGTCCAGATCGAAGAAGTAGTAGTTGACAAAGCCCTGACCGGGAACCTTCTTGACCAGTGCGGTAACCTTGTAGACGGTGGTGGTCACGTTTTCGGTAACGGGGGTCTCGAGAATGTCCTTGATGCAGGATTCGGTGATCCAGGACTTATCAAAGTCGTACTTCTGGCTGTTGTCCTGCTCGACAAGGTAAGCGTTTGCGATCTGGCAGCTGCCCTTGTAGCCAAAGTTAGCGGCGTTGCCCTGCTCGGTGTCAAGGATCCAGTAGTCCTTTTCGCCGGCAATGGTGATCTTGTCGCCCTCTGCAACTCTCTGCGCGAGGTTGCCGTCAAAGACGTAGATCGAAGCGGTGTCGTCAATCAGGAAGAAGCCGTTGGGCTTGAAGCCGTTTGCAAAGGTGATCTTTGCAACCACACCGTCGACCTTGATCTTGGTGCCCTTATCAGCCTCTCTTGCGTCGGCTACGGACATGTCGGTGTACTGGTTCAGATCAACGTCAAGCTCTGCGTGAGTGAACTCGATCAGGCGCGCATTCTTGACCTCCTTGGTGCCGTTGTAGTTCTGCAGGATGCAGTACAGGAGCACCTCGTCACCCTTGTAGGGCTTGTCCTCCATGGCGCTGTAGTTGATCTCGCCGTCGGCGCTGTAGGTGCCGTAAACGGGGATGCTGCCGGTCTCGTCGGAAATGATCATTGCGCCGTAAGCGGCGTTGGTGATCGACTCAACCTTAGCGCGGATGTAGTATCTCTCGGTGGTGACGTGGCCTTCCTCGCCGCAAAGCTCAAGAGCTTCTGCAATCGTGATGGTGGTGATTGCGGGCTCGTCGGGCTGGGTGGTCTCGTCGGAGGTATCCTGGGTAGTGTCTTCGGTGGTGTCCGTGGTAGAGTCTTCAGTGGTGCTTTCGGTGGTGTCCTGGGTGGTCTGCTCGGGATCCTTGTTGCCATTGTCGCAAGCGGCGAGGATCGAGAGCATCATGACACCGGCCAGAAGCATTGCTAAAAGCTTGGTGAATTTCATGTGCGGAAATCTCCTTATTAAAATTTATCACCTTATTATAAGACAAAATCCGACAAAGGTCAACCGTGTGACGTCAAGTTCTCCCATTGTAACAAAAAACCGAGACAGCGTCTCGGTTTTTGTAAGATTTTTCACAAATCAGTTTTCAGGTGCGCGCCAATCAAAGATCAGCTCGGGCTGCTCAAACGAGGTGTGGAAGAATTTTTCGTCCGCGGGAGCACCCATGGTCTTCTGCTTGATGACGTTGACCAGCATCTGCACGTCCACGGGCTTGTGCGCATGCGTGCCGGGACGGAAATACCAGTACAGATTTTCGGGCACGCCGAGGTACTTGAAAACCTCTGCGGCGGCCAAGGTTGTCTGCCATGAGCCGATGGGGCAGCCCCAAAGGTCGCCTGCCGCCTCGGAAACGAACAGCGTGCGGGGTGCTACCATAGCCTTGAGAGAGTGTGCGTCAAAGGGAAGATCCTCGGGGCGGTCGGCATACTGTCCCAGGTCCGGACCCATCCAGAAATCAAAGTTTGCCCAAAGATCGCAAAGGCGTTCACTTCTCTTAAGCATCACTGCTCGGTTCGGGTCATCGTTGCCCATATACTCACCCTCCAGGTAGATGCGGTAGCAGGAGCAAGCGCCCGCGCAGGTCTCGTTGGGGTTGACGATAGCGGCACGCGTATCCAGCACGCCTGCAAGAGCGGCAGTTTTACCGCCGCGCGAATGACCCGAGAAGGCCACGCAATCCATATTGGTCAGCGCAATTTTTTCCAGCGCGTCCACACAGCGGGAATAGCCCCCCGCCCAAGCGCCAAGTGCGCCGAAGGTGTATTCGGGGTAAACCTCGTGCAAGGGGCCGATGCCGCGTCCCTTGAACTGAATGTCGGGGGCAAGCTCGGTGCGGTCAAACAGCATCCATGCTACACCCTCATCCAGCGCGGCGTGCAAGAATTCCTTGTCAAAGGCATAGCCAAAGGACAGGTCTCCGTCAACAATGACCGGGGGCAGGGGAGTGGGAGTCGGTACGCCCCAATTAGGCAGGAACAGCTTAGCGATAAAGGAGACCTGCTTTTGTTTGGTACCTGCCGTGATGCGGTAGGTGTTCAAGTTCCCCTTGCCGCCAAGGTAAAGCTCCTCCAGCTTAAAGACCTCGGGGGCGGGCGGCATGGTGCCGTATTGCAGCTCAACGGCCTGCTTGTAGATCTCGGCGCGGCGCGCCTCCCATTGATCGGGCGAGGTCATGCGCGTGCCGTTGTCAAAGGTGAAGAGATCGGGGAGCTTTCCCCAGGTCTCGTATTTGGTCAGCTTGAGCATTTCGGGATAAACGGAATAATTTTGCATGATGTTCCTCCTTTAGCGGAATTTTTCAAGCACGGGATAAGCACCGGTGATGTCACCCACAAAGTCGGGGGAATATACCGGCTCCAGCGAGATCTTTTCGTCATAACCGATGGCGCGAAGCGCGTCACGGTATACAAGGCAGTCTGCCAGATCGTCCACGGTGGGAGCAAGTCTGTCGGCTTGCGGACGTGCGATGTGGGCGTGGAAGATGTGCTTTTTGTATTTCACAATATTCTCTATCGGCTCGCCGCCCGACCAGAAGTGGAAGATGTCAAAGGTCAGACCCACGTTTGCATGTCCCGTCATCTCGCAGATCTCGGCACCCTCCCAAAGTGTGTGCAAAAAGTTGGTTTCCTTTTGACGAAGCGGCTCGATGGCGACGCGCACGCCTGCTTTTTGACCTTCCTCGCCCAGAATATACATCAGTGAAGCAAAACGCTCCTTGGCCTCGGCTACGTCCATGCCCTCGGGCACGTTGCGGGCATAACCCGAGCCCATGACCGCCACGTCCGCGCCAAACCGGGCAACCTTCTCAAAGCCGCCCTTGGCATACTCGCGCGCCCAGCCTTCAATGGCCGCTCTGTCCTCGCCAAACATCACAAACCCCCCCGGGAAAAAGCCGTTGAACGAGGGAATAAGCAATCCAAGCGAGTCCTTGAGTGCCAGATATTCCTTCATCTGCTCCTCGGTGTAGGTGGCCACGATCGAATAATTCCACTCAACGTGGTCGTATCCTGTTTCTTTAACCGCCTTCCAATAATGGGGCGGTGCACAAACGCCGATCTTCATATAGTAAGCCTCCTTGCGGTTTTTTCTGCCTTTATTGTATAATATTTGGAGCGGAATGTCAATCGATTGCGGCGATAAAAACCAAATTTTGCAAAATTTAACGAAAATGCAAATTTTGCGCGGCGCGGTTTGTTATACATATAAAATGTACCGATTGAAACTGGTATGAAAAAATCGTCTGAATTCTGAAAAAACATTACACTTTTCCGAATTTTTGACGACTATATATAAGGCAGACTGTTTTTTTAAACTTGACAAAGCGGGAAAACGGTGCTAAAATGAATCTAATACATATTTCGGAGGCTTATTATGGGTATGTTTTCTTCTCGCGCAAGACAGGCCAATTTGCGCGAATATGAATTGCAGCAGTACAAAAGTGCACGCTTCAATCTGCTGCTGGCTGTTATTTTCACGGCAGTCAATTGCATCTTGGCGGCAACCGGCTCGGGCACGTACTTTTTGTTCTCGTGCACCGTTCCGTATGCCATGATCAACGAGGGCATGTTCTATTGCGGCATGCTGTTCACTCCCGAGGAATATATGGAAAACTGGGGTGTCAGCGAGCTGGATTTTCTGCCCAAGGAATTTTTGTATATCATGATCGGTATCGCCGCGGCGGTCGTTCTGTGCTACGTGGCGTTCTTCTTCCTTTCCAAAAAGCAGGCGGGCTGGTTGATCGCGGCCACCGCGTTCTTTGGCTTGGACTTTTTGTTCCTGATCGTCTGGTACGGCTTTGACGTGAGCATGATCATTGACTACGTGTTCCACGCATGGGTCATGTATATCCTCATCCGCGGTCTTGTCGGTTTCTATAAGGCCAAGAAAATGCCCGAGATCGAGCCTGCGGAGACCGTGATCCCCGCACCCATCGTAACCGAGCCGGTCGCCGAGACTGTAGCAGAGGCTGTAGCAGAGGCTGTAGCAGAGGCTGCTCCCGAGGCAGAGGCTGAGCCCGTTGCAGAGGCAACTCCTGCGGAGGAGGCTCCCGCAGAGGAAGAGGTCCCCGGAGAATAATCAAGGAAAACGGCAAAGGGGAATCTTTGCCGTTTTTTATTAGAAAAATTTTCAAAAAACGTTAGACTTTTGCATGAAAAATTACGACTATATAAGTAGAGGCATCGTAAAACGATGCCGTTTATCCCAAAATCGCTACCGTTTATCCCCCCATTTGGCGCGCGGAGGTGATTTGTGATATACTGATTCTACGAGAAATCCGTAACAAGGAGGAATTCACTATGAAAAAAAGAATTGCAATGATCAGCATGCTTATGGTATGTGTTATGCTGCTGGCGTCCTGCGGCAGCTTGCTTAAGGTCATGCCCGCACCCATGACGGCGGGTCAGCTGACCAGACGCGTCAGCCTGTGCATGGCAAGCGTCAAGAGTTATCGCGTTGACGTCGAAATGCCGTATGCCGTGTACGTAGAGGGGCACAGAGTGACGGGCGAGGTTACCGGCATTATGATCGAGGATAAAAGCGACCGAAAGGATTATTATTCCTACGTGGAAATGAATGCCAAGGTCAGCGTCTCGGGGACCTCGAGTGAGGTAAAGAGCGTGGAGGCCTATCATAACGGCACAGCCTTTTCCTATTATAGTGAGGGCGGTAACTGGCGCAAGCTGCGCTCCCCCATGACCGATGATAAATACCGTGCATACAAGCAGGGCGATTCGGTCGTGGATATGGATCTTTACGACTGTGAAAATAAGGAGTTTACAAAAACCGAGCAGGGATATACGCTGACGCTTTCGGGATATTCCGAAAAGGCTTTGAACAGCTTTATCGAGACCTCGGGGCTGGGCGCAGATCTGTTTGACAAGCCGCTTCTCGATATGATCATCACCATGGAGGTGGATAAGGAGTACCTGCCCATCACCGTCTCGTTTAAGCTGGATTTCGGCGAGGATAGAACGGCTCCCAAAATGAGCATGACCATGACTTATTCGCAGATCGATGCGGTGGAGCGCATTACCAAAACCATCAAGCCCGAGAGATTTACCGAGGTGGAGGATCTTGGCGTGCTGTGGGAGATCGAGGAAATGATCGACCGCCGACTGGAGCAAGACAGCGTCAGCTTCAGAACCAGCACCACGCAAAAGGTTTCCGTCCTGACCCAATCCTCCACGCAGAGTGCCGGCAACGAGGGCAGCTTCTCCAACAGCAAGAAGGACGGCTTTACCTACGAGGTGGACTGCGAAACGGTCACCGGTGCAACCAGTAAGTTCACTTATGCTGACGGCAAGCAGATCGAGCATGCCAACGGCAAGGAATACACCACCGATATGACCGAGGCCCAGGCCAAGGCGTTTATCAGACAGACCGTCAACGATCCCTCGGTTGGCTATAACTCTAGCTTGGTGGAGAGTATTGAAAAGACCGAAAAGGGCTATAAATTCACCATGGCCACCTCCTCGACAAGCTTTGCAGGGCAGGTCGTCGCGCAGACGGGCGCTTCTTACAGCTCGGGCACGCATACCGTTGAGGTCGTGATAAAGGACGGTGAGATCACCTCTATTATCAGTAAATTTGAGGCGAGCGGTCAGGTCCAGGTCGGGTATGGCCAGAGAGCCACGCTGACCTACAAGGGCGACTGGAGGGTCACCTTTGAGGATTGATGAGTTGATTTAACAAAAGACGGTGCGGATCATTCCGTACCGTCTTTTGTTTCCGGGTTTTGTTTATCTTTCTTCTTGTTCTTTCTGTTTTTGAATGCCGCGATGGCCGCATCGCGCATTTCCTGCAGCACCCCGAGCGTATGCTTGTCCCGAGGGAAGAGCAACCGAAGGAGCAGAATGGCAATGGCGCAGGTCAGAATTTTTTCGGGTGAGGGGAGCCACAAAATGGCCAAGTAGGCCGATGCCACGGCGATCATCCAGCCGATGCCGAAATACGTTCCCACGGCGAGCATGATATACGACCAACCGTTTGTGATCATCCACGCAATGCCGAAGCAAAGAAGCAGACGGGGGTTCAGTATGAATTTTACCGCTTTGAGCAAAAGCTGCTTAAGCCATTCCTTTTTCATGCCACCCCTCCTTTTTTTATGTATTCAGTATATCACGAATGTCGAAACGTGTCAATCTCCGCCTTTACTTATATAGACGCCTTTTGAGGGCAAAAAGTTTCATGGAAATGCAAAAAATCTCAATATTTTTGGCAAATTCCGGCGCAAGTATGGTATAATGGAAGCAGAATAAAGCAAGGAGGCTTACAAGTATGATCCCTTACAATGAATTGCAATGGTTACAGAGCTTTCTGGGTCGCTCGCCTTATGCGACCAGAATCGTCAGCGAGCTGAATTTTGCCGCCAACCTGTCGCGCGCGCACGACGGCAAGCATGCCGAGATCATCAAGGATACCGTCCTTTGGCTGTGCGAGGCCATTCATGCGGACGGCGAGGTCATCTCCAAGTCCAC
Organism: Eubacteriales bacterium; assembly: GCA_045603085.1. Taxonomy (GTDB): domain Bacteria; phylum Bacillota; class Clostridia; order Oscillospirales; family CAG-272; genus SVQP01. The sequence goes on from JAZULL010000120.1 coordinate 28,829, forward strand.
CGCTCTGCAGGCAGAGAGCATGCTCATGCCGATCTCTGCCGATGCCAAGGCCTACCGCATTCACAGCATCGCGCATGCGCACATCGACATGAACTGGATGTGGGGCTATCAGGAGACCGTTTCGGTCACGGTCGATACCTTCCGCACCGTGCTCAATCTTATGAAGGAATATCCCGACCTGACCTTTGGCCAGTCGCAGGCCTCCACCTACGAGATCATTGAAAAGTACGCGCCCTATATGCTGGACGAGATCAGACAGCGCATCCGCGAGGGCCGCTGGGAGGTCACGGCCTCCACGTGGGTGGAGGCGGATAAAAACATGACTACCGGCGAGTCCTTGGCAAGACATATTCTGTATACCAAGCGGTATCTGCATGACCTTTTGGACGTGCCCGCCGCGTCGCTGAATTTTGATTTTGAGCCGGATACCTTTGGTCATAACCTGTCTGTTCCCGAGATCTGTGCCGCGGGCGGCGTCAAGTATTATTATCATTGCCGCGGCAACGGCACGCCCGCGCAAAACGCTTACGTGTGGCGCGGCAGAGCGGGTGCGGAGCTGCTGGTTTATCGCGAGCCGCATTGGTACAACACCACCGTCGAGGAAAACATGATGTGGGATATCCCCATGCAGTGTAAGGCGCAGGGAGCAAATCTGATTCTGAACGTGTACGGCGTGGGCGACCACGGCGGCGGACCCACCAGACGCGACCTGGAGAGATTGCAGAGAATGGCCTCCTGGCCGATCATGCCCACCATTCTGTTCTCCACCTACGGCGCATTCTTTGCCGAGCTGGAGCAGTATCGCGCACAGCTGCCCGTGGTCGAGGGCGAGCTGAATTTTGTATTTGACGGATGTTACACCTCGCAATCCCGTATCAAGATGGCAAACCGCATCGCGCAGGCGCGCGTCTATGAGGCTGAGGCCATTTGCACCGAGGCGGCCATGGTGGGCGGTGCGGATTTTGCCGAGAGCTTCAAGCAGGCTTGGAAGGGCATATTGTTCAATCATTTCCATGATATTCTGCCCGGCTCCGGCGTTATTGAGACGCGCGAGCATGCCATGGGCAAATTCCAGGACAGCATGGCGTATATCGGCACCAATGCCAATGCGGGCATGCGACATATCGCCTCCTGCATCGATACTGCAGGCATTGATCTGCCGGACGATCCGAATTCGATCTCCGAGGGCGGCGGCGTCGGACATAACGTCTCTCCCACCAATTATTATAAGCTGCCCGCCACCGAGCGCGGCATGGGCATTCGCCGTCTGGTACATTTCTTCAATCCCACGCAGTACGACTTTGACGGATTTGCCGATTGCACGGTCTACGATTGGGGCTACAATCTTGCCACCGCCCGCTGGTCAACCCCGGGGGGCGAGGTGACCGCGCATAAGTTCCTGCAGGACGGCACGTGGTACTGGGGACACACCTTCCGCAAGTTTGCGGTGCGCGTCAAGGTGCCCGCATTCGGCTATGCGTCGTATATCCTGGACTGTGCACCCGAGCAGGGAGCAAACACCGTGCCGCTGATGTATGAGCGTACGGACAACCATGCACGCGACGCGATCGTGCTGGAGAACGCCCATATCAAGGCTGTGCTGGATGGCAGAACAGCCGAGCTGACCTCGCTTGTGGATAAGATCAGCGGCAAGGAGCTTGCAAGCGGACAGAGCGGATACTTCCGCCTGATCTCGGAAAACCCGCTGCGCAACATGACCTCGTGGCGTGTGGGCGACTACATGAAGGTGGAAAACCTGCAGCAAAGCGCCGACGTCCGCATTGGTCACGTCGATCTGAGCGGCCCCCGCAGACAGGTCAGATATTTCCTGGATTTTGGCGAGAGATCGCATCTTGAGGTGTGGATCTCGCTGGATGACGGCAGCAGCTGTCTGCATTATGAGATCACGGTCGATTTCCATGAGATCGGCAAGCCCGGCAGAAGCGTGCCGCAGCTCAACTTTGCGTTGCCGTTTGCATACGAATCCGCGCTCTGCCGCTTTGACACGGCGTTTGGCACGGTTGACAGAACGGCTTACAATTATGACGTGCCGGCCTGCTCGTTTGCCGTCCCGCTTGCCAAGGACGGCCCTTCGCTGATGCTGACCTCGGACAGCAAGAACGGTTTCCGCTACACCGAGGGCATGATCGCGCTCTCGCTGGTGCGCGGCTCGTACGATCCCGATCCTTGCCCCGAGTACGGCCTGCATAAGATCCGCCTTGGCGTGGGTGTTTGCCATCCCGAAGCGGGAGACGGCGAGCTGTACCGCATGGCAGACGCCTTTGAGCATCCCGTCTCGTATTGCTCGGTGGATCTGGGTAAGCGCGGGGGTACGCTGCCGCTCGAGGGGCAGATGCTGAGCGTTACGGGTAACGTGCGCGTCACCGGCTTCAAGACCGCCGAGGACACAAAGGGAAGTGTGGTGCGCATGCATAACGCAGGCGCGACAGAAACCGAGTGGTCGCTGACCTTTGCCGTTCCCGTCAAGGCGGCATACTATGTGGACATCAACGAAAACGTGCTCGGCGCGGCCGAATTTGAGGGCAACGTCGTCAAGGGCACTCTTGCCCCGCATGCACTCTGCACAATTCTGGCGGAGCATTAAAATAAAGACGAAGCGGCGTGCATTGTCAGCGGCAATTTGAAATTCAGCTGACGCCGCACCAAAATAGCCCCTACGCAAAAAGCGTAGGGGCTATTTTCAAAACAAGGAGAAGACCGAAGGGCTTATGCCAAGGCTTGGCGGTGCTTGGCGTGCCAGCGTGCGGCGTTTGCAACAGCACCCGCGGTGCCAAGGCACACCAGTACGATACCGGTCGGGACAGGGAACACGGTCATGAACACACCCACGATCAAGGGAAGCAGAAAGATTGGATTGATCAGAATCAGACCGCATGCCAGACTCAGGCAGGAGACGACGATGCCGAGCACGGTTGCAACCGGCTTGGGAACAAACAACAGACAGATACCGCAGATCACCATGACGGTGCAAAGGATTCCGCACACCAAAGAAACGATTCTTTTCATATTTATTTCCTCCTTTTATTAAAGCAACACTTGTATTGTTAATGCAATTATAGTATAATGGAAGTCAAGAGCAAAGTCAACCACCAATAAACGGACGAGTGTTGGAATAATGGAGGGAGCATGAATACAAAGAACAACAAAAGGCGCCGGGCTTCGGTAGAGCGCATCAAAAGCGCGTTTTTGTCGCTTTTGGAGCACAAGCCGCCGGCGCACATCAAGGTTGCCGATATCTGCAAGCTGGCAGGGATCAACCGAAGCACGTTTTATGCCAATTATCTGGACGTTTACGATCTTGCCGACAAGCTGTACTCAGAGCTGGAGCAGGAGGTCATCGGCTTATTTGAGCAAAAGCAATCCTCGGATCAGTATGAGGCGGATTTTCTGGAGCTGTTTCGGCATATCAAGACCCACCGGGACAAGTATACGTTTTATTTCAAGCTGGGATATGAAAGTCGCCACTTCCGTTTGCCCGACGCATTCGATTTTGAAAACGTGATCGACGAGCAGATGAAAGAGTATCATATTGAATTTTTCAGAAACGGCCTAAATGCCATCATCAAGCTGTGGCTGGAAAACGATTGCCACGAGACGCCCGAGCAGATGTGCGAAATGCTGCTCTGTGAATACCGCGGCCGCTTTGACTCTGCTGGGAGACGATAAGTTTCGAAACGAGTGTACGTTTCTCTTTTGGTGCAGATGCGGTATACTGAGCGAAAATACATCGAAAGGAGAAACCGATATGATGATGTTTACCTCCGATCTTCACCTTGGGCATGAAAATCTGCGAGCACAATACCGCACGCAGTTTGCAAGCGTCGAGGAAATGGATCGGGTATTGATTGACAATATCAACCGCAAGATGAAGCGAGGCGACGTTCTGTACGTGCTGGGGGATCTGTCGTTTCGCAGCAAGCGCCCCGTAGCGGAGTATCTGGAGCAGATCAAGCCGCGTCTGGTGCTGGTGATGGGAAATCACGACAGGGATTGGCTCAGACATCTGACCGAAGAACAGAAGGCGCGGTATTTCGAGGGAATTTACGACCGACATTCGGTCAAAAAGAACGGCATCGAGCTGCATCTGAACCATTATCCCATGCTGGCTTGGAATCGCAGTCAGTATTTCGGGCAATCGTTTTCGATCTGCGGACACATTCACGGGGACAGAACCGAGCGCGTGGCGTCCGGGCTGTTTGACCGGGTGCCGGGGCAGTTTAATGCAGGGGTGGATATCAATCATTTTGAACCTGTCAGCTTTGGCGAGCTGGTGCAGAACAATATTGACTATTACGGTCTGACCTTTAACGACGTGCAAGGGCAGGCGTTGGAGGATGCGGTGCGCCGTATGGGGAGAGAAAAATGACGTATTGCATTTCGGATATTCACGGAGAGTATGATCTGTTCATGCGCCTGCTGGAAAAGATCAAGTATTCGGACAGTGACAGACTGATCGTGTGCGGTGACCTGATCGATAAGGGGGGCAAGTCGGTCAAGCTGGCCAAGCAGGTGTTCTCCATGCCGGGGGCTTATTGCATCATGGGCAATCATGAGGAGATGTTTTTCAAATTCTATCGCGCGCGCATGCATAACGCCATCATGGATTTTGACGCGATCTTGTGGCATCTTCAGCAGTATTTTCCCGATGGAGATACCTTGGATTGGGATACGGTGGATAGGCTGACCGACCTGCCGTATTATCTGGAAACGGATGATTTTATCTGTGTGCATGCAGCCGCGCCGCTGGATGCTGCAGGGCGCGTTTTGCCGCCCCGGGATGCCGAGCCCGGCGAATTGATCCATGACAGAAGATTCAAGGACCCCGACGTTTTGCCGCGGCAGAGCAAGTGCGTGCTGTTCGGACACACCCCCACCCATTATCTTGATGGCAAGGAAGGGATTCTGACCTATCCGAGAGCGGGCAGAGAGGGGCAGGTGCGCAGTGTGCGTGACCTTTGCAAGGTGCATCTGGATACGGGTGTGCAGCAGACCGGCGTGCTTGGCGCATTTCGCACCGACGATTGCCGCACCTTTTACGTACAGCGTTGATAAGGGGCTAAGTGCGAGCGCGACTAAAAAGCCACGTAAAAATCGAAAAAATCCGCCGATTATCTCGGCGGATTTTTACATTATAAGGGGTTCTTTTGCCATTTTGAAAATACTTTTGCAAAACATCGGCACGTGGCTTTTGTTCTGCGCTAAATGAAGCAGCCCCTGTATTTATTAGGTTCCTCTGTATTTCTCCCATGCATTTTTACTCTGGCGGTGGGCCTTTTCGCGCTTGACCGAGCGCTCAAAGTCCAGTCTGTCCAGCCAACGGGCAAAGGCAAAGCCGCCAAAGGTGTAGGTGCCCCAAACGTCCTGCATGCCGTTGTCCATTTCGAATTCCTTGTAGTCCTTCTCCAGCGGCGCAAGTGTTACCATTCTGTTCTTGTTGCCGTAGCTTGAAGCCTGCACCACCATGGTCATACCGGTCGTGTCGGGAATGTAGTCGTCGGGGGCGATGCCCGCACCGCGGTCGTCCGGCTCGGTAAAGCCGTATACGCGCACGGGGGTGGGGCAGAGCAGCATGACCTTGACCAGCTTCTGATCGGGGCGCACAAAAATGCCGTCGGTCTCGAATTTCAGCTTTTTCTTGACCGGGAAGGGGAACATGGGCTTGGTCAGAAACCGCAGGGTGTTCTGCATGGTCGCGTGGGTGCGGTTGAAGGTGACCTGCGTTTTGCGGATCAGGAGCGGCATGTATTTGACAACGAACAGATCCTCGCCCGCATCAATGACCAGATCGGGACCCTTGCGCGCGAAAAACGCGGTGGTCAGCACGTTGTGGCGCACCTTGAGCGGATATCCTCTCTCCTTGCACACCTTGCGGATCATGCGCATGGATTTTGAACGGTAGTGCGCAATGACCAAAAGGATGGCTGCTACGGCCAGCAGCACGCCAAACAAGGGGAACACGAATGCGATCGGTCCGTGCATCATATAGATAGCCGAGCCGATCAGCACAAAGGGCGTGATGTACAGAATGCCGATAAAGATGATAAGCAGGGTGGATGCCAGTCCCGGCAAAAACCATATCAGCTTTTCCAGCTTTTCATCACTCAGACGTTTGGGCGGGTAGGATTTCATGATCAACCTCCTAAAGCGATCAAATGAACGCGTGTTATGTTCATATTATAACACGTCGCGGTCTGTGTGTCAATAGGTTTTAAAAAAATAATGAGCGAATTTTCAAAATCGGTTGACAAATTCCGAGCTATTTCTTATAATGAAAGAGTAAACTATATTGAAAAGGAGATTTTTATTATGGCAACTGTTTCTTCCAAGTCCAGACTCGTAGCAACCATCCTGGCCGCAGCAGGCGGCTATATCGGCCTTGACCTGTTCTACAAGGGCAAGATCTTCTGGGGCCTCGTGCAGATCCTTACCACCTGCTGCTTCGGTGCAGGCACCATTTGGGCACTGATCCGTTTGATCATCACCGTTTGCGGCCGTTCCACCGACAGACGCGGCAACCGCATCTCTACCTGGATCCACAAGTAATCAAGACGTATGGAAGCTTCCCGTAAATCAAGATTGGCCGCCACCATTATGGCCTTTGCAGGCGGAGGTATAGGTATCGACCTTTTCTATAAGGGAAAAATCGGCTTGGGTATTCTGCAGATTGCATCCGCAGTGATGGCTTTTATCGTGATGATGATTGCCGTGCTGCTGAATTTCATCCCCGGAATTGGCATGGTGCTGTACTTGGTTCTGTATTTGCTGGCGGCCGTTGCGCATTCCGTTTGGCCGACCGTCCGCGCGATTATGACCGTTTGCGGCAAATCCACCGATAAAGAGGGAAAGAAAATCAGCGTCTGGATCCATCGCGATCCTCCCGCAACACCCGAAACCGAGATCTCGGAGTAATTACAAAAAAGAGCAAGCACGCCGTGCTTGCTCTTTTTTTGTCAGTCAAGCTCCTTGACACCGGTGTAGAGCTCGTAATATCTGCCCTTCAGGGCAAGCAGGTCGTCGTGGTCGCCGCGCTCAATGATCTCACCCTGCTCCAGTACCATAATGGCGTTGGAGTTTCGTACCGTGGAAAGACGGTGGGCAATAACAAAGGTGGTGCGGTTTTTCATAAGTCTGTCCATGCCGTGCTCAATATGGCGCTCGGTTCTGGTATCAACCGAGGAGGTTGCCTCGTCCAGCACCAGAATGGGGGCCTTGGAAAGAGCGGCTCGCGCAATGTTGAGCAGCTGACGCTGACCCTGCGAGAGGTTGGCTCCGTCGCCCTCCAGACGTGTCTGGTAGCCGTTTTCCAGTCGCATGATAAAGCTGTGCGCGCTGGCTGTCTTGGCGGCTGCAATGACCTCCTCGTCGGTGGCATCGGGTCTGCCGTAGCGGATGTTTTCCATGACCGTGCCGGTAAAGAGGTGGGTGTCCTGCAGCACCATGGCGATGTTCTTGCGCAGATAGTCGCGGGAGTATTGCTTGATGTCAATGCCGTCGACGGTAATGCTGCCCGATTCGATATCGTAGAAGCGGTTGAGCAGGTTGGTGACGGTGGTCTTGCCCGCACCGGTCGAGCCGACAAAGGCGATCTTCTGACCGGGATGCGCGTAGAGCGAAATGTTCTTGAGAACAGTCTTTTCGGGCACGTAGCCGAAGGTGACGTTTTCAAATACCACGTCGCCCTTGATGCCGTCGTGGCCGGGGGTGGTTTCGCAGATGGCGTCGGCAGGATCGGGAGCTTCGGGCTGCTGATCCATAACCGCGAACACGCGCTCAGCACCCGCAAGCGCCGAGAAAACGGTGGTCATCTGCTGGGAGATGTTGGTGATGGGGAAGGAGAACTGCTTGGAGTAGTTGGCAAATACCGTCAGCTCACCGGGGGTAAAGCCGGTCAGCAGCATCATAATGCCGCCCACGCCCAAGGTAAATGCAAAGGTGATCTGGCTGGTGTTGCCCATAATGGGACCCATAATACCGCCCCAGAACATTGCACGGTACTGTTTGTTTCTCAGGTCGCTGTTGAGCAGACCGAATTCCTCCTCGCACTCCTGCTCGTGGTTGAATACCTTGACCACCTTCTGACCCGAAACGGTTTCTTCGATATAGCCATTGACGGCACCCAGCGCCGCCTGCTGCTGCTTGTAGAACTTACGGGAGCGCTTGGCAAGTGCCGCACCGCCCAGACCGAAGATCGGGATAAAGGCGACGGTGATCAGCGTCAACCAAACGTTGGTGGTCAGCATGAATACAAACGTGCCCGTAAGCGTGATCACGCCCGAGATCAGCGAGGTGAGCGTGTTGGAGAGCATGTGGTCGATGTTGTCCACGTCGTTGGTAAAGCGGCTCATGGTCTCGCCCGTGGGGTTGGCGTCGAAATAACGGACGGGCAACCTCTGCAGCTTTTCAAAAAGGTCGTTACGGATCTTTTCCAGCGAGGACTGGGTGATGTGCACCATGAGTCTGGACTGGGTGTAGGAGGCTACGATGCCGCAGGCGTAAATGCCGGCTAAAATGATCAGCGCGGTCAGAAGATAGGGGAAGGGATCGGAAAGTCCGAGCGCCTCCGTCAGCGCCTGCATGGGAGTGGAGCCAACCAGCGAGGTGATAATGCCGTCGGCAAGCTTGGTGAAGAAGCTGGCGTCGGCCTCCATCTGCACGCCCGCGATGTGGTTGATGATGGGGGAGAGCAGGTAAGAGCCGATCAGCGCGGTGACCGTGTGCGCCAGCATGCAGAACAGCACTAAGATCAGCGCGAAGGTGTGCGGCTTGAGATAGCCAAGCAGACGCACAATGGTATTTTTGGTGTTCTTGGGCTTACCGCCCATGCCTCTGCCGCGAGGTCCGCCGCCACGAGGGCCGCCCGGGCCGCCGTGCGAGGATTTTGCATACTGTCTTTGCAGACTTTCAAGGTTACGCTTTGCCATTATGCAGTCACCTCCCCCGTCTTTGCAGCAGGTGCCGCGGCTTGATTTTGCTTACTTTCCATCTGAGAGATATAGATTTCCTTGTATTCTTCATTGTTTTCCATCAGCTCGGCGTGTGTGCCGATGCCGGTGATCGCACCCTGATCCATGACCACGATGCAGTCGGCATCCATAACCGAGGTGATGCGCTGTGCGATGATGATCTTGGTTGAATCCTTGAGCTCGTTTGCAAAGGCCTCGCGGATCTGCGCCTCGGTGGCGGTGTCCACCGCGCTGGTCGAGTCGTCCAGAATCAGGATCTTGGGATTCTTGAGCAGCGCGCGGGCAATGCAAAGACGCTGCTTCTGACCGCCCGAGACGTTGGTGCCGCCCTGATCAAGGTTGGTATCGTAGCCGTCGGGGAAGTTCTGCACAAACTTGTGCGCCTGCGCGTGCTCGGCCGCGATGCGGATCTGCTCCTCGGTGGCGTCCTGATTGCCCCAACGCAGGTTTTCCTCAATCGTACCCGAGAACAGCACGTTCTTTTGCAGCACCATGCCAACGCCCTCGCGCAGGTGGTAGAGCGAGTAGTCGCGCACGTCCACGCCGTCTACCAATACCTGGCCTTCATCCACGTCGTAAAGGCGGGGGATCATGGAGACCAGCGAGGTTTTGCC
>JAZULL010000121.1:0-3915 GCA_045603085.1 Eubacteriales bacterium
CAGCGAGGACGGCCTTGTAAAAAACGGTGTTTTCAAGACTGAGAACGGGGATATTGCCATCGATTTTATGTGGGCTGTGGGATCCACCCACGTAACCGTATATGACGCAGACTCTTTCCGGGAATCCGACGGGGTAAGAGATTACGATACCATATTTGACGGGACTTGTGAGTTTGGCAAAAAGGAATTTGAAATTTACGTCAAAGATGTCAACAATGACCCCAACGACTATTTTCCGGACAGCTGCACCCTGCGATTTGTTCGGGTGGAAAAATAAATCACCGTAAAGGAGACAAACCGTGAAAGCATTGAAAATCACGAATCTTATTTTGACAGTTTTGGTTTTGATCATGCCAATCGCCAGCTTTTTCGTTGACAGTTATCTCGGTCAAATCGGCAATTTTATTTGGGACACAGTTCATTTGCTTGTGCTTACGGCAGATCTGGTCATTTTCGCAATCTACCTCAAAAAGCAAAAGAGACTACAGGAAGAAACCGACGAGAGCCCGGATTCGCGCGCGTAACAGGTGCTCGGGACAACTCCCCCGACGCCCCGTCACACTTTCGTGATTCTGTCGCTTTACACAATTCTTTTCCCCAAATGATCATAAAGATAGTCAAGGTTTTCATGCCCGAAAGCCTTGACTTATTTTTTGATGTATGGTATAATATGATAGATGTGAAAATAGGGCTTGTGGCTGAATTCCTCGGGCAGTTTGGCGATGGGTTCGCGGTGCTTGCAATCCTTTGGTTTTCACTGGACAAAATCTGTCCGAGGCAGCTTGGTCGGCGCAGACAATACTTGAGTGAGTCAGCATATTTGGGGCTCACTGTCTTTGGTCGCGTCAAAAAGGCTTGCTTTTGATGCGGCTATTTTTGTCTTTGATTCCACAGAAAGGAACTGAGAAAATGACTTTGTTTGCAAACGCTCGTATGTTTGATAACGGCAGACTCATTCACAAGGACGTTACCCTTGCGAATGGCACTTTGTCTTTCTCTTCTCCCAACAGCGTCGTTGCCTCTTCTGCTGACGCCGTTTTTCATAATTGTTATATTTTTCCCGGTTTTTGTGATGTGCACGTACATCTCAGAGAACCGGGTTTTTCTTATAAAGAGACCATTGCCACGGGGACAGCGGCAGCGGCACGCGGCGGTTACACGGCTGTTTGCAGCATGCCCAACTTAAATCCCGTTCCCGATAGCCCCGAGCACTTAGCCGAGCAGCTTGCCATCATCGAGCGCGACGCGGTGATCGACGTTTACCCTTTGGGGGCTTTGACGGTTGGTCAGATGGGCGAAGTTGCGGCTGACCTTGAGGGCATGGCAGAGCACGCCATTGCCTATTCGGACGACGGACGCGGCGTGCAGAGTGCCGACATGATGGAGGCGCTCATGAAGAGAGCCCGAGCGCTTGGCAAGGTGGTGGTTGCGCACTGCGAGGACAACTCCCTTTTGCGCGGCGGCTACATTCACGACGGCGAATATGCGGCATCCCACGGACACCGCGGCATTTGCTCCGAGAGCGAATGGGGCCCCATCAAGCGCGACCTTGCGCTGGCCGAGAAGATCGGCTGTGCTTACCACGTCTGCCACATTTCCACCAAGGAAAGCGTGCAGCTCATCCGCGAGGCCAAGGCGCGCGGCGTGAACGTCACCTGTGAGACCGGCCCGCATTACCTGACGCTTTGCGACGCGGATCTGCAGGAGCACGGACGCTTTAAAATGAATCCCCCCTTGCGATCTGCCGAGGACAGAGAGGCCTTGATCCAAGGACTCATAGACGGCACCATCGATATGATCGCCACCGACCACGCACCCCACTCGTGGGAAGAAAAATCCCGCGGGCTTGAAAAGAGCGCGATGGGCGTGGTGGGACTGGAAACCGCCTTCCCCGTTCTCTACACCTACCTGGTCAAGACCGGCAGGGTCAGCCTTGAGCGGATCATCGAGGCGCTGGCCATCGCCCCCAGAGAGAGATTCGGCATCCCGCTCTCCGAGGACTCCTTGACCGTCTGGCAATGTGACGACGCGTACGTCGTCGATCCCGAAGATTTCTGCACCAAGGGTCGCGCGACTCCCTTTGCGGGGCACAAGCTCTTTGGTACCTGCATCACTACAATTCACGGAGGTAACATCGTATGGAAAATCAAATGAACGTAAAACTTGTCTTGGAAGACGGCAGCGAATATCCCGGCTATAGCTTTGGCGACGCGGGCGTGATCGATCGCGTATGCACCGTGGTATTCAACACCTCCATGGTGGGCTATCAGGAAATCGTTTCCGATCCCGCTTACACCGACCAATTTGTGGTGATGACCTACACGCTGATCGGCAACTACGGCATGACCGAGGAGGACTATGAGTCCAAGTCGCTGACCATCGGCGGTCTGATCGTGCGCGAATACAACGACCAGCCCTCCAACTTCCGCTACACCAAGACTCTGGAGGAGGTAATGTGCGAGCATCACATTCCCGGCCTTTGGGGCATTGATACCAGAATGCTGACCAGAACCCTGCGCGACAAGGGTAGCATGCGCGGCATTCTGACAAGCATTGACACCGCCACCGAGGACGCGCTGGCCACCATCAAGGCCACTCCCGTTCCCACCGACGCTGTCAGCCGCGTTTCCTGCAAGAAGCGCTGGTACACCAGAACCGCCAACGCCAAGCACAACGTCGTTGCCATCGACTGCGGCATGAAGACCAACGTGGTCCGCAAGCTGGGCGAGAAGAGCTGTAACGTCACGGTGGTTCCCTACAACACCACGGTGGAGCAGATCGAGGCTCTCCAGCCCGACGGCGTAATCATTTCGGGCGGCCCCGGCAACCCCGAGCACGCAGGCGAGGTCGTTGAATGCGTCAAGGCGCTGTGGGGCAAGTACCCGCTGTTCGGCATCGGCCTTGGTCATCAGATCCTCTGCCTTGCCAAGGGTGCGTCGGTCAGCTCTCTGCCGCACGGTCACCGCGGCGGCTATCCCGTCCGTTGCACCGAGAACGGCAAGATCACCAGCACCGCACAGAATCACACTTACATCGTGGATCGCGAAAGCCTGCAGAACACCGGCTTGACCGTGCTCTACGAAAACGTCACCGATAAAACCGTTGAGGGCGTCATCGACGCCGAAAACCGCGTCCTGGCCGTCCAGTTTGCACCCGAAAGTGCACCCGGCGCGCAGGACAACTACGCACTCTTCGACCGTTTCATTGCTATGATGAAGGAGGATAACTGATATGCCTAAGAGAACAGACATAAAGAAGGTACTTGTCATTGGCTCCGGCCCGATCGTCATCGGACAGGCTGCTGAATTTGACTATGCAGGCACGCAGGCTTGTCTTGCACTCAAGGAAGAGGGATATGAGGTTATCCTGTGCAACTCCAACCCCGCAACCATCATGACCGACACCACCATTGCCGATAAGGTTTACATGGAGCCCCTGACGCTGGAGTACGTTGCCCGTGTCATCCGTCACGAGCGTCCCGACGCCATCGTGCCCGGTATCGGCGGCCAGACCGGCCTCAACCTTGCCATGCAGCTGGAAAAGAAGGGCATTTTGCGCGAGTGCGAATGCGAGCTGCTGGGAACCTGCGGCGCAAGCATTGAGCGCGCCGAGGACAGAGAGCTGTTCAAGCAGCTGTGCGAGGAGCTGGGCGAGCCCGTTCTCCCCTCTCTGATTGCCAACAGCATGGAAGAGGGTCTTGCAGCTGCCGAGCAGATCGGCTACCCCGTTGTGCTTCGTCCCGCATTCACGCTGGGCGGCACGGGCGGCGGCTTTGCCGATAACGAAAAAGAATTTGTCGATATCATGAAGAACGCGCTCCAACTCTCCCCCGTGCATCAGGTACTGGTCGAGAAGTCGATCAAGGGCTACAAGGAGATCGAATACGAGGTTATGCGCGATGCCAACGACACCGCC
>JAZULL010000122.1:0-20016 GCA_045603085.1 Eubacteriales bacterium
GGTCGCAGTATGAGATACTTGATAATACCTCTTCCCTGCTTTCGGCACTCGTTTTGCTTCTTACAATGCTTGCATACGTAGAATATTCCTTCGTATGGGTCGTGCATATCGTTGTCACAATAATCTTGAATATTCAGGTAACTCTGAACGAGCCCGGGCATATTACCTACCTCGTATATTCGATATACAACCTTTACTGCGCGGCAAGCGCATTTATAAACGTAAGAAAGCTCTATAAAAAACAACAGGAAGGCTGATAAATATTATTTTTTAAGAAAAAGCAGATAACACTTTGGCGTGATACTCTTAACGGAGTATCACGCCAGTTCTATTCGCCTACGGCGAGTGATATTGCTACGCAGTGATATTCGGCTTACGCCGAGTGGTATTCGCGGCTCACGCAGTGAGCATCGCGAGCTTTTGGAGGCGAATAGAATATCACTGAAGCCGCAAGGCTTCAATATCACTATCGCGATCAGCGATAATATCACTCCGACGAAGTCGGAATATAACTCTTGCATTCTCTGCAGATTTATGATATAATACAATCAGCATTATAGGGGTATGGGCTTTGCCCGAAGCATTTGTAATACAAAGGCGAAACTGGCGATAAAACAATAAAAATGCAGATTTAAAAAAGAAAAGCTTATTAATCAGCAAAAGGAGGTAATATTATGAGAAAAATATCAATTATTTTTATTTGTTTGGTGATTGTCTTTTCTTTTGTCGCTTGTACCAATAATGTCGAATTTACGGAAACTGAATTTACTGAAACTGAAAATAACACCATTGTAATGACCGACGGCACTGAATACACTTTTGTCGGCAACGAGGGTAGAGTTTGGTGCTTTGGAGAATGGGAGTTCATCGGTCATGTAAAGGGAGAAAAAAAGACCTTTGTTCATCTTACCAATAAGATTAAAACAGGTATGTATTCTGTTAATGGTAGTCAAGATGTATTGGCAAGATATTTTCCCGATAATGAGTTCGCTGCTATATATGTAAAGTCCGAATTGCTGAAAACAGAAGTCACTCTTGATAATTGTATTAGATTTGTTTTTGTAAAAGGTTTGCTTTTTAATAATGATGAAACGATAATCTCAAAAACCGGAATAACTGAATGCGAAGATTTTCTTAATGAAATTAAAAGTGGGCAAAAGGCAAAAGATGCTGGATTGTATGATTTGGTAAAGCAACCCGACGGGATGTTGAAAAACTGTTATGTCTACGGATATGCCTGCGGTGTTATACAGGACGATGTTAACATAGTTATTCCTTTGCAAGTGATGTCATTTGATGATAAAGCATATTCAATCACAATCGACGATATAGAATATGTTTTAACTCAAGAATGGGTAGATAAATTGATAAACAACTAAAAATTGACCCCGACAGACCGTAAATCTGTCGGGGTTACATATTTGTTTACAGCGGGGCAATTATTAACCAACTGACTATAATTTCTCCGCTAATTTTGCACGCCGTTCCGGGGCTTTTTTATTTATTCTGCGTCACATGCGCGCAGGAACTTGATGCATCTGCCAACCTCTTCGATGCCCGTGGGGGTCAGAGTTTCGCTCTCGACAACCATGGGAATACCCATCTCGATGGCTCTTGCGCGCACGGCCTTAACGGGAGCCTCGCCCTCTCCAAGTGCCTTGCCTGCACCGCCCATCAAGCCGTCCTTTAAGTGAATGACGCGCAGACGATCAGCAAGTCTGTTCATGACCGCGACAGGATCAAGACCTGCGTTGAACGCCCAATAGGTGTCGATCTCAAAGAACACGTTGCATCTCTTTTCCAACTCGGAATGAATAGTCGAGCCCCAGGGCATGACCACGAATTCATGTGAGTGGTTATGATAGCCAACCTCGATGCCCGCCTCTGCCATCTTGGGAATGGCAGCGTTGACGATGGCGGCAAAACGGTCGATCTTTTCCAAGGTACTCAGATCCTCACCGGGAATGATGAACTTCTTGTTGCCGATGGTTTTGTGGTATGCGATGGTGGCGTCAATGTTCTCGGGGAGCAGCTCTGCCGTGCCCGAGTGTGTGCCCGCACAGCTAAGGCCGTACTTTTCCTGCCATGCCGCAACCTGCTCGGCGCTGTGGCCAAAGAAGCCTGCGTACTCAACAGAGGAATATCCCAGCTCGGCGACTGCCCTGAGTGCACCCTCAAGATCGCGCTCGGTCATATCGCGCACGCTGAATAATTGCAAACCGTATTCCATAATCATTCTCCTTTTATATGTAAAAATTGATTATACCAGATCTTCAAAGGGCATTTTGATCCTCAGCTCCTCAAGCCGACGGCAATAGTCCTTGACTCGCTCGGGCAAATAGTCGCAAACGCGATGTCCGTCAAAGCCCACGCTGACCTCGACACCCGCGCGGCGCACGACGTCCTGCTGCTCGGGGGAATCAAAGAAATCCAGCACGTACTGATGCTGCCTGTAATTGTGGGTGGGGTCGTAGCTGACGTTCATTTCCCAGAAAATGCCGCGCTCGGCCATCTTCTTGAAAAAGTCATAGGGGTCGTAGCCGATCTTCTTGGCAAACGCAAACAGGTCGGTATGTGCCACGCCGGCGCGGCATCCGCACCGCTCGGCATAGGCAAACAAATCGCCCTTGGCCACCGATTGCTCGACAGCGTCGATATTCTCGATCAAGCAGTAGTCAAAATAAGAGATGTCGTCCGCATCGCCCAAGGGATAGCGGAATCGGTCCAGCGTGCAGATCTCAATGCCGCGCAGTACCGTGATGCGATCCTTATATTTCTCGCGAAGCAGGTTGATATGGTCGTAATAACGTTTCAGGCAACGGTAATGGTCCTCGCCAAGGTCTTGGTTCTGATAGAAGAACACGTCCAGTCGCTGACAGCAAACACCGTAGTTATGGTCGGTGATACCGACCAGCTTCAAGCCGCCCGCAATGGCCGCCTCGACCACCGCCTCGGGCTGATCCGCGCCGCAGAACGAATAATAGGTATGCGAATGAAGATCCTGAAGCATGATTACCTCCGCACGTCGTTTTCTCCATTATATCACACAGGGCGGGCGCGCGTCAAGGAAATTCGATCGGTTTTTTTGCATAGAATATATTACTTGACGCATTTTGGAGGTAGATATGAGACAGAACGAAAACCGCACGGCAGACTATAACAGAACCGCATCCTGTATTCAGGCAAGGCTTTGGGCAATTGCCGCCAGACATAAATATCTTTCCCGCGTGCTCCGCACCGTCGCCCCGCGCCCCGCGGCCGTGTTTGCCACGCTGGGCGAACAGAATCTGGCGCATGCCGATCGGCTGGCTAAGCTGATCTGGGAGCGGGGTGGCGATCCCGGGCTGCAGGTCAGATTCAACACACCCAAGATCTATCTTGGCGACGACGCGCCCTCGCGCGCTCCCGTAGTGGTGCGGCGGGCAACCAATCAAAGCGTCACCGAGCTTGGCGAGGTGCTGCACATGTACAGGCAGCTGCAAAAGAACGACGACACGGGCGAGACCGACACCTTGATTGCCGAAACCGAGCGTCAGATCACGGAATTGTATGAATTGTTCGAATTGTATCGGAATGCGTGACATGGTGGGACCCAAACGCCTCCCTCCCGAAATCCCAACACAAAAAGGGGCTCGCGCCCCTTTTTCATTGTTTACAAAATAATACAAATCAGTCCGTTACTGCCCTCGTTGATGATCTTTTCGAGCGTATCGCCGATCTTGGCGCGCGATGCCTCGGGCATGTGCTCCAGCTTTGCGTGCAACCCCTCGTTGACCAGCTCGTAAAGGCTCTTGCCAAACATGTGCGACTCCCAGATCTTCTTGGGGTCTTCCTCAAACTCGCGGAGCATGTACTTGACCAAATCCTCGGATTGCTGTTCGCTCCCCACCATGGGGCTGACCTCGGCCGAAATGTTGGCGCGGATCATGTGGATCGACTGTGCGCCCGCGCGGAGCTTGACGCCATAGCCGCCCGCCTGCTTGACAATGCGCGGCTCCTCCAGCGTCATGTCCTCAATGTCGGGCATGACGATGCCGTAGCCCTTTTGCTCGGCGTCGTGTAATGCGCCCTCGATCTTTTGGTACTTTTCCTGCATGACCGCTAAGCTGCGCAACAGAGAGATCAGCTCCTGCTCACCCTCGATCTCAAAGCCGGTCAGCTCGCTGATGACCTGGTAATACAGGCCGTCGATCGGCTCAAGCGCGATGCGGACGCGACCCGTGCCAAGGTCGATCTCGCCGATATCGGCCGATTTGGCATATTCATTGTCGCCAAGGTCGGCAAAGGCCTCCTTGACGTCCCCGATCCTCTCCACTCTGTCGGCGCACTTGCGAATAGACGCCAAGAGGGACTGGCGGATGGGATGGTTGGCGTCCAGCGCGCGCATCCACTCGGGCATTTGCACCGCGATCTCGGCCACCGGGAACTCGTGCAGTACAAGCTCTAAGATATGTCGGATATCCTCGGCATCCAGCTCAAGACACGACACCAGCGCAACCGGCACGCCGTACTTTTCCTCCAGCTCGTAAGCCAGCTTCATGGCACTCTCGGACGTAGGATTGACCGAATTTAAGATCATGGCAAACGGCTTGCCCAGCGCCCCCAGTTCACGCACGATACGCTCCTCGGCCTCAACGTAGCTCTCGCGCGAGATGTCACCAATACTGCCGTCGGTGGTGATCAGCATACCGATGGTGGCATGCTCGGTGATGACCTTGTGCGTCCCCATCTCGGCCGCCTCGACAAACGGCATGGGCTCCTCGCGCCAAGGCGTGCGCACCATGCGGGGCTGGCCGTTTTCGATCGTGCCGAGCGCCTCGGGCACGATATAGCCCACGCAGTCGATCATTTTGACGCGCAAAGACGCACAGTCGTCCAGATTGATGGCAACTCCCTCGTCGGGAATGAATTTGGGCTCGGTGGTCATGACCGTCTTGCCCGCGGCAGATTGCGGCATTTCGTCTCTGGCGCGCTCGCGCGAGTACCCTTCGCCAATATTGGGCAGCACCAAGGCTTCCATAAAGCGTTTGATAAAAGTGGATTTACCGGTACGTACGGGGCCAACGACCCCGATATAGACGTCACCGCCCGTACGCTCGGCGATATCTTGATAGATGGAATGTTCAGGCATATAGCATCCTCCCCTGTTTTGTTCGCTATAATGTATGAAGGAGAGGACAAAATTAGAACAAAGCCGCAAAGCGTTTGCTCTGCGGCTTTCTCTTTTCAATTATTTCTTAAGCGCAATTGCCTTTTTAGCCTTATCCGCGATGTTGGCGGGGGTCAGGCCGTACATTTCCAACAGGGGCGGCACCTTGCCGCTTCTGCCGTATACGTCCTCGGTGCCCACACTCAGAACGGGTACGGGGCATCCTTCGCAAACTGCCTGTGCCACAGCCGCGCCAAGCCCGCCTACGACGTTGTGTTCCTCGGCGGTGACGATCGCGCCGGTTTCGCTTGCCGCCTTGCAGATAATGTCCTTATCCAGCGGCTTGAGGGTATGGATATTGATCACTCTTGCATCAATTCCCTCGCCTGCCAGCAGCTCTGCCGCCTGCAGTGCCATAGAAACCATATAGCCGGTGGCTACGATGGTAACGTCCTTACCGTCACGAAGCAGAACGCCCTTGCCAAGCTCAAACTTGTAGGTTTCCTCGTCGTTGATCACGGGAAGTGCATTTCTGCTGAATCGGATATAGAACGGGCCGTCGGTCTCGATCGCGCACTTGACTGCAAGTCTTGCTTCAACAGCGTCCGCGGGGTTGATAACCGTCATACCGGGAATGGTGCGCATGAGTGCCAGATCCTCCAGGCACTGGTGGGTTGCGCCGTCCTCGCCGACCGCAAGACCCGCATGAGTTGCGCCGATCTTGACGTTGAGGTGGGGGTAACCGACTGCATTTCTGACCTGCTCGAATGCTCTGCCTGCCGCAAACATGGCAAATGAGGATGCAAACGCGGTCTTACCTGCCGCCGCCAAGCCTGCCGCTACGCAGATCATATTGCCCTCTGCGATGCCGCAATCAAAGAATCTGTCGGGGTACGCCTTCTTGAAGGTCACGGTCTTGGTCGCCTCTGCAAGGTCTGCATCCAGCACCACGAAATCATATTGCTCTGCAAATTCCACCAGTGCCTTGCCGTACGCATCTCTGGTGGCTACCTGATCGCCAATTTTATATGCCATGTCCTTAGTCCTCCTTTGCCGAAAGTTCTGCCACAGCGGTTGCATACTGCTCGTCGCTCGGTGCAGAGCCGTGCCACTTGACCTGATTTTCCATAAAGGAAACGCCCTTGCCCTTGATAGTGTTCATCACGATCGCGCTGGGTGCGCCCTTGACAGACCTTGCTCTGTCCAGCGCATCCTCGATCTGCTCGAAATCGTGGCCGTCGATAGTCTGCACAAAGAACCCGAATGCCTCCAGCTTGGACTCAAAGGGAGCGGGGCCGATGACCTCGGCAACCGGGCCGTCGATCTGCAGGCCGTTGGAATCGATGATCAGGCAGAGGTTATCCAGCGCGTAATGGGCGGCAAACATGCAAGCCTCCCAGATCTGACCCTCCTCACTCTCGCCGTCGCCCACGATGGCATAGGTGCGGTAATCCTTGCCGTCCAGCTTGGCGGCCAGCGCCATGCCGCATGCGG
The DNA here is from genome assembly GCA_045603085.1 of Eubacteriales bacterium. GTDB lineage: Bacteria > Bacillota > Clostridia > Oscillospirales > CAG-272 > SVQP01. Next base: position 6,644 of record JAZULL010000122.1, read on the forward strand.
CGGAAAATCCAAGACCCAGAGAGCCGGTGGACATATCCACACCGGGGATATGCTTCATGTCGGGATGCCCCTGCAGAATGGAATCGTGCTGACGCAGAGTGCCCAGCAGCGACTTGTCAAAATATCCGCGCTCTGCCAGCGCCGCGTAAAGTGCGGGGGCGCAGTGACCCTTGGACAGCACCAGTCTGTCACGGTTTTGATCCTTGGGGTTTGCGGGGTCAATATTCATGTGGTCAAAATACAGGTATGCCAAGAGGTCAGCGATCGACATCGAGCCGCCGGGATGGCCCGATTTTGCGGCATGCGTGCCTTCCAGCACACCAAGACGAATGGCCTTGGCCTTCTCCTTGAGCATTTGCAGCTTTTCCTGATTCATTGGAAATTCCCTCCGTTGCAATGTTTTATCGTTTTGATTATACCATTTGCACCGTATGCTTGTCAAGGCAGACCGCGCATTTCTTTATTCACAATCTGTATCTTGACAAAGGTTTATAAATATACTAAAATATTATTATACGGACGTGCGATGCACGCCCCTGTGAAGTGTTTGTGTTTTCGGGAGGCTGCCATGGAGCAAAAGCGATTTACCAAAAACGACGACGGCTTTGTCTGCGCCCATTGCGGCAAGCAAGTACAGCCGTTGGGCTATACCTCACGCAATCATTGCCCCTTTTGCCTGTGGTCGATGCACCTTGACGTCTTCCCCGGTGACCGCGCAAGCGATTGCGGCGGCCAGATGGAGCCCGTCAGGGTCGAGCCCGACCCCAAAAAGGGCTACGTGATCGTTCACCGCTGTACCAAGTGCGGTGAGCTGCACCGAAACAAGGCCGCACACGAGGCAAAAACGCAGCCCGACAATCTCAGACTGCTGATCTCGCTGACGGCAGGCAGATAACAGGAGGACGCATTATGACCTATACCGCAACCGCATTTACTCTGCCCTCTTTTGACGGCATTCATACGCTGGCCGCATGGTGCTGGACGCCCGAGCATCCCGTTGGCGTCATTCAGCTCTCGCACGGCATGTGCGAATACACGCTTCGCTATGAATCCTTTGCCGCACGTATGTGCGACGCCGGCTTTGCCGTGGTGGGTCACGACCACCTCGGTCACGGACACACCGCCCGAAATGCCGACGAGCTGGGCTACATCACCGACGCCAAAAATCCCGCGCTATGCTTAGTCAACGACGTGCATGCAGTCAATGAATGGATCAAAAAGACCTTCCCCGACTTGCCCGTCATTCTCTACGGCCATAGCATGGGATCGTTTATCGCACGCTGGGCACTGACCGAATACAAGGATGCGTGGGACGCCGCCGTCATCAGCGGTACAGCAGGTCCCGAGGCCCCCACGGGTGCGGGCAAGCTGCTCTGCCGCGTGCTGGGACTTTTCGGCAAGCACCGCCGCTCAAATCTGCTCTACACCATCGCTTTCGGCTCTTACGACAAACCGTTTGCCGCCGAGGGCATCAAAAACGCATGGCTGGCCCGCGACCGCGCGGTGATTGAAAAATACAATGCCGATCCCTTCTGCTCCTACCGCTTCACGGTCAACGGATATCTGACCCTTTTCACCCTTTTGGGCAAGGTTTCCGAAAAAGGCTGGGCAAAGCAAATGCCCCTTGATCTGCCCATGCTGATCGTATCGGGCGAGAACGACCCCGTGGGCAACTTCGGCAAGGGCGTGCGCCACGTGGAGGCACGACTGCGAGAGGCGGGAGCCAGCGAGCTTTCCTCGATGTATTTCGAGGATATGCGCCACGAGCCGCACAACGAGACTGACAATGACAATTTCTACGAGGGTGTCATCAACGTGATGCGCCGTATGATTGCGTGAATCGTTTACTCAGTTCTTCTGTTCAAATTACCATTCACGCTCAAAGCTCAACTTAAAATGGTTTTTGTCCCATTTTAAGTTGAACTTTCATAACTATATTGAGCCGCCACAGGCGGCATGGAGATTGATATGCAAACCTTAAAACAAACCAAGGGCAAGCTGCTGGGCGTGGACTTTGGCGACAAGAGAACCGGCATTGCCGTATCCGACTCCTTACGCACCATGGCGTCGGGCAGACAGACCATATCGGTTGGCGGTATGGAAAAGACGGCCGAGAAAACCGCCGAGATCGCCCGCGAGCTGGGCGTGGTGGGCGTTGTGGTCGGCGTTCCGGTCAACATGGACGGCTCCTTTGGCCCGCGCGCACAGCACGCGCAGAAATTTGCAAATATTCTGCAGTACAAGCTGGGAGAGGATATCCATGTGGCAACGTTGGATGAACGCATGACCACCATGGCCGCCTCCCGTTATCTTAACGAAACCGATACGCGCGGGCAGAAGAGAAAGCAGGTCATCGACACGCTGTCTGCCGAGATCATTCTGCAAAACGCGCTTGATAAGCTCAAATACATGCAATTGTAAAGGATATAAGAAAATGGCAAAATCCACACAGTCCCGCATCATCGGCTGGGCACTCCGCATCTTAGTCGGTGCGATGATCCTTTCGGTGCTCGGCGTTCTGCTCTGGCGCATCATGTCCTCGGGCGACCCCGGCTCCATGACCGCCATGCAGCCCAACGACAAGCTCTATGCCGCCTACACGGAAAATGACGGCGACGTGCACATCCTGCACCAGCAGCACGACATCATCATCCGCGACGGCCCTGCCAAGGGCTACTTCTCGGTCACGCAAAGTGAATTTATCCCCGCGGCAAAGCAGCTGCAGATCACCTTCCGCTACAATAACAGCACGCTCAAATACGTGGCCGCCGATTACGACAAGCCCGCCGCTCTGGAGCGCGGCAAGGATTGGTTTGACGTTACGGTCACGGTGGCTTACGATCTGACCCCCGAGAACACAGAGGACAACGACGTAAACGATCCCGAGAGCGTCCGCTTTGAGCGTTATCAGCCCTCTGCATGCGTCAAGGACACCAAAAACCTTTACAACTACGAGCGACTGACCTTTGACGGCATTCAGATCTTTGATCACTTCGAAGAGGACGGCACACCCGTCATGCGCGCAGACGTGCTGGCCGTTTACGTGGATATCTACTTCAACGAGGATATCAACTATGACGCCGAGCCGCTCGGCACGCTTCTGATCTACGTCTGGGGCAACGAGCGCAAGGTGCTGGTCGAGCCGCTGGAGGGCAAGGATCTGGAGGCGCTGATCGCCTACGGTCAAAAATAATCTGCAAGTTTTACAATATCTATTGACAATATAAAATAATTGCGATATAATTTCGGTATCATAAGAGTCGAGGCGCATTGTACAAAGAGTAACTTGCCGCAAAAGGCTGCACAGCCGTTGGCAAGCCAAAGGGGTACGGTGCCGAAGCCATCCGCGCGTGCGGCGGACTTGGTTGGGCGGGCAGACTAAGTGCTGTCCGACTGTCGCGAATTCTCGCGGGGTGCTTCTCTTTGGCATGAACTTCTCTGTCCCACCGGGGGACGGTCGTATATGCAAGAGTGCTTCCCATGCGCGGGAGGCACTCTTTGATTTTGAAAAATTTCAGTTTAAGATAAAGGAAGATTCATTATGTCTCACACTCCCATTTTCAAGGGCATCGCAACTGCACTCATCACCCCCATGCACGCTGACGGCAGCGTGGATTACGAGTCCCTTGGCCGCTTGATCGATTGGCAGATCGAGTGCGGCATTGACGCGCTGGTCATCGCCGGCACGACCGGCGAGGGCTCTACCTTGACCGACGAGGAGCACCGCGAGGTCATCCGCTTCTCGGTGGAGCGCGCCGCTCATCGCGTGCCCATCATTGCCGGCACAGGCAGTAACGACACCTCCTACGCATGCGATCTGACCCGCTTCTCGGCAGAGGTCGGCGCGGACGCCATGCTGGTGGTCACCCCCTACTACAACAAAGCAACCCAGAACGGTCTTATCAAGATGTTCAACGCCATTGCCGACGCATCCGACAAGCCCATCATCGCATATAACGTACCCTCGCGCACCGGCTGTGCCATCGCACCCGCGACCTACGCACAGCTGGCCAAAAACCCCAAGATCGTGGCCATCAAGGAGGCCAACGGCGACATCGGTGCCATCGTGGAGACCGCCGCTTTAGTGGGCAACAAGATGGATCTCTACTCGGGTAATGACGACCAGATCGTCCCCGTGCTGTCCATGGGAGGCATGGGCTGTATTTCGGTGCTGTCCAACGTACTTCCCCGCGAGACCAAGCAGATCTGCGAGCTGTTCTGGCAGGGCGACGTCAAGGGTGCGGCCGCACTGCAGTGCAAGCTGCTCCCCCTGATCAAGGCGCTGTTCTCCGAGGTCAATCCCATTCCCGTCAAGGCCGCTATGGCAAAGATGGGCCTTTGCGGTCCTGCCATCCGTCTGCCCCTGACAGAGATGGAAGAGGCACACGCCGAGATCCTTTATGCGCGCATGAGAGAGGCAGGACTTGACGTATGAAGGTCATGATCATTGGTGCGGCAGGCCGCATGGGCAAAGAGCTTTTGACGCTCGTGCAAGGCGGCTATGCAGGCGCAACTGCCGCTATCGGCGTTGACGCTTATTCCGACGACTATCCCCACACCCCCGACGCATGCGGTGATATCCCCGACGTCATCGTGGATTTCTCGCACGCAAGTGCCACCGACGCGGTGCTGGACTGGGCTGTGGCAAACGGCATCCCCTGCGTGATCGGCACGACCGGTCACACCGAGGAGCAGCTCTCTCATATCGCCAAGGCGGCTGAGCACGTGGCCATTTTCCATTCCGGCAATATGTCGGTGGGCATTGCGGTGCTTTTGCAGCTTGCCAAGCAGGCCGCGCGCGCCTTTCCCGATGCGGATATTGAGATCATTGAGGTGCACCACAAGCACAAGGCAGACGCCCCCAGCGGCACGGCTCTGATGCTGGCCAAGGCGATTGAAGAGGTGCGCCCCGACGCGCGCCGCGTGCTGGGCAGAAGCGGCCAGTGCAAGAGAGAAAAACAGGATATCGGCATTTCCGCCGTGCGCATGGGTAACGTGGTTGGCGAGCACAAGGTCTGCATCTGCACCGACAGCCAGACCATCACGCTGGAGCACAAGGCGCACACCCGCGCGCTGTTTGCCGAGGGCGGCCTCTGTGCGGCGGCTTATATTGTAAACAAGACCCCCGGGCTTTACGGCATGCAGGATATGCTTGCAGAGCCTGATAAGGAGAAGGATTATGAAGATAGCAATTGTGGGATACGGTAATCTCGGCCGCGGCGTTGAGGCCGCGCTGACAGCCGCACCCGATATGCAGGCGGTTGGCATTTTCACGCGCCGCGATCCCGCGAGCGTACAGAGCGTGACGGGTCTGCCCGTATACAGCATGGACGCGCTGGAGAGCATGGCGGACGGCATCGACGTCGTGATCAACTGCGGCGGCTCGGCCACCGATCTGCCCCGCTCTACCCCTGCACTGGCCAAAAAATTCCACGTGGTGGACAGCTACGACACCCACGCCAAGATTCTCGGGCACCGCGCGGCCGTTGATGCCGCGGCGCGACAGGGTGGCAAGGTGGCCGTGATCTCGGTTGGTTGGGATCCCGGAATGTTCTCGCTGACAAGACTTTATGCCGGGAGCGTTCTGCCGTGCGGTAAGAGCTACACGTTCTGGGGCACCGGCGTCAGCCAGGGTCACTCGGACGCCATTCGCCGTATCGAGGGCGTGGCCGATGCAAGACAGTACACGGTGCCGATCAAGTCGGCGATAGAACGCGTCAAGAGCGGCGAGATGCCTGCCTTTACGGCAGCCGACATGCACGAGCGCGTTTGCTACGTGGCCCTGAGGGACGGCGCGGACGCGGCGGCCATCGAGCAGGCCATCGTGACCATGCCCGACTATTTCGCCCCCTACAAGACCACGGTGCATTTTGTCAGCCTTGAAGAGTTGCACCGCGACCATGCGGGACTTCCGCACGGCGGCACGGTCATTCACGCGGGAAAGGCGGCAACCGGCTCTGCGCACACCATTGAATATACGTTGAATCTGGAGTCCAATCCCGATTTCACGGGCAGTATTCTGGTCGCGTATGCAAGAGCGGCTTACAGACTCGGCCTGATGGGCGAGGTTGGCTGCAAGACGGCGTTTGACATCGCACCCATTCTGCTCTCGCCCGAGAGCCCCGAGGAACTGTATTCGCATTTACTTTAATTTAATATCTTAATATCAAAAGGGAAAACCTTGTCAATTCAAGGTTCTCCCTTTTCTTTTTTCACCAACATGTACTCCGGACTTTGTATCAACACGCCCTGCTCTGTGGCGACAATCTCCACTTTATTGTCCAGCGCATACCGCTCCCGCAGATCTTTGGGGATGACCAACCGTCCGAGCTTGTCGGACTCTTTAATGATACCAATTCGCCCCTCTTCGCTTCCCTTTTTCATATATTATACGCCCCCTCTTTCTATATTCTTATCTTTAACACAATTATAATGCGAAAATGTGTTAAAGTCAAGTATATTCTTAAGATTAACACATTTTATGGGGTGTAGCGTATGAAAATTTACGATTACAACGGCAGCAAAAACATTTGCGGTCCAAGAGTCAAGGAAGCCAGAAAGAAATGCAAGCTGTCGCAAGAAAACCTTGCGGCCAAGTTGCAGTTGGAGGGTGTGATCATTGAGCGCGACAGCGTTAGCAGAATCGAGATTGGAACACGCTTCGTTGCAGATTATGAGCTTGCCGCACTGTGCAAAATTCTGCATGTCACGCCCGGATATTTACTGGGAATGGAATAAAGATAAGGGAGAACCCTCGGGTTCTCCCTATTTTACGTCTTGGCAATATGCTTTCTCATATCCAGCGCGCAGGCTACAAGAATGATCGCGCCCTTGATGACCGTCATGATGGCAGGCTCGAAATTGAGGAACACCAGCCCCGCGTTGACCAGCTGTAAAAGGAACACGCCCAGAATGACACCGCGGATCTTACCTACGCCGCCCATGAACGACACGCCGCCGATCACGCAGGCCGCGATGGCGTCCAGCTCGTAGTTGACACCCGTCGCCGTGGAGTTGGACGACACTCTGGCACACTCGACAAATGCCGACACACCGTACAACACACCCGCCAGCACGAACACGCTGATGATGGTTCTCGCCACGCTGACGCCCGATACGGCCGCCGCCTCGGAATTGGTGCCCACAGCGAACATGTTCTTACCAAGCACGGTCTTATTCCACACGATCCACATAATGAGCGTTACGATGACAGCGATCCACAGATAGTTTGGCAGCTGCACACCGCCCAGATTGATGCCGCCCGTGACCAATCTCGTATAACTCGGGTCAAGTCCCGCAATGGGTGCGCTGTTGTTCTGCCCCAGCGACACGTACCACATCACGCCGCCGTACAGAATCAGCTGTGTGCCCAGCGTGACGATAAACGGATGCAGCTTAAATTTGGACACCATAAATCCGTTAAAGCCGCCCACGATGCCGCCCACCAGCATGACCAGCAAGAGGGCCAGCGGAATCAGCCACGGGCTATACCCCAGCGCGGGAAACATTTTGTTTGCCACCGCATTCGATTGCAAAAGCGACGCGCAGATGCATGCGCAAAGCCCCAGACACCTGCCCGCCGACAGATCCGTACCCGTCAGCACGATGATGCCTGCCACACCCAGCGCCATGATCAGACGCGAGGCTGACTGCATGAGAATATTGACCACCGAATCGGCGGACAAAAAATTCGGATTATATGCAAATACCGCGATCACGAATACCGCGATCAGGATATATAAGGCGTTATCCAACACGCCGTTTTTGATTGTCAGGGCCTTTTGTTTGCCCGACATGGCCTTGAAATTGCCCAGCCACCGCCGCGCCCTGCCAAAGACACCCGATACTTTTTGTTCCATCACACTTCCCCTTTACACGTATTTGGCGGCCATCGCCATGATTTTCTGCTCGGAAAACGCCTCTCTCTCCAGCTCGCCCGCGATCCTGCCGCCCGACACCACTAAGATGCGGTCGCACACGCCCATCAGCTCGGGCATCTCGCTTGACACCATGACAATGCCCTTGCCCTCGCTTGCCATGCGGTCGATCAGCGCGTAGATCTCGGATTTCGCACCCACGTCCACGCCGCGACAGGGCTCGTCCAAAAGAAGAACGTCGGGGTCGGTCAGCAACCATCTGCCCAGTATCACCTTTTGCTGGTTGCCGCCCGAGAGCAGCTTGATGGGCGTACGATGCCCCGGGGCTTTGACGCGCAGATCCGAAATGATGCGGTCGGTATCCTTCTGCATGCGATGCGTGCGCAACAGCCCCAGTACGCCGCGATAGTGTCGGTATCTTGCCACGCAGGCGTTATCGCTCAGCGAAAGGCCGCCGAAAATGCCTGTGGCACGCCGCTCCTCGGTCAGCAGCGCAAGACCTGCCGCAATGGCATCCGCAGGGCGGCGGACGTCAAGTCTTTTGCCCGCCAGCGTCACGCTCCCGGCATCCATACGGCGCATGCCGAACAGCGTTTCCAAAATCTCGGTGCGCCCCGCGCCCACCAGTCCGCCAAGTCCCACCACCTCGCCGCGGTGCACGGCAAAGCTGACGTCATGCAGCCCCTTGCCGCAAAGTCCCTCGACCCGCATCAGCACCTCACCGCGCTCTCTGTTGTGCTCGGGGTACAGATTTGTCAGCTCCCTGCCCACCATGCGCTTGATGATTGCCTCGGTGGTCAGATCGGCGGCCTTGTCGGTCGAGATATATTTACCGTCGCGCATAACGGTCACCTCGTCCGATATGGTCAGAATTTCGTCCATCTTATGCGAGATATAGATAATGCCGCATCCGCGCTCGCGCAACCGGCGGATGATGCGGAACAGATGCGCCACCTCGCGGTCGGACAGCGACGAGGTGGGCTCGTCCAGCACCAGCACGCGGGCATTATACGACACCGCCTTGGCGATCTCCACCATCTGCCGCTGGGCCACCGACAGCCTGCCGATGACGGCCGCGGGGTCAACCTCCACGCCGAGATCCTCAAAAAGCTCGCGCGTTCTCTCCCTCATATACTTCTCGCGCACAAGTCCTGCGCGCACAGGGTATCTGCCCAGCCAGATGTTGTCCGCCACACTGCGCCGCAGCGCTTGGTTGAGCTCCTGATGCACCATGGCAACGCCGTGCTCCATGGCATCTGCAGGGTTTTTGAACACCACCTCGCGGCCTCCCAGCCGAATACTGCCGCTATCCTTTTGATAGATGCCGAACAGGCACTTCATCAAAGTCGATTTCCCTGCACCGTTCTCGCCCATGAGCGCATGCACGCTGCCCGGACGGACACACAGCTGTGCGCCGTCCAGCGCGCGGACGCCGGGAAAGATTTTGACCACGTCCCGCATTTCCAGAATATATTCCATACTCTCGCCTCGTACAATCGTTTTTCGTATACTTAGTCTGCGCTCACCGGTGTATAGGGAATGCGGAGCTTGCGCACGTCCTGCTCAAACCGATACTCGGTTCCCTCAAGGAAGGATCTGCCCTCCATGATATTGGCCGCGATGGCAACGATGGCCTTGGCCATGGCCTCGCCGTCCTGCTTGACAGTTCCCTGCATTTTGCCGTTCTTGATGGCATCCATGGCGGTGGACAGCGCGTCTACGCCGAACACCGGGATATAGTCCCCCTTGCCGTCCCGGCTGCCTTGGGTGTTAAATCCCTTGGCCTCCAGCGCGGAGATGACACCCAGCGCCATATCGTCGTTGTTACACAGCACAAGCTCGATATTGGGAATACCGTTCTGCACGCGGAAGAGCGAGCCCATCATATTATTGGCGGTTGCGCTGTCCCAGTTGGCAAGCTGATCCGCGCCCACACGAACAAGCACTGCGCCCTCCTTATCGGCGGCGGTCAGGTCATCGTCCTCTGCAAGCAGTCTGTTGGCCTCGGAAACCGCATACTTGGTGCGCCCGTCAGCCTCGGCATTGCCCACCTCGGCGCGGAACATGGCATATTGGATCTTACCGTCGCCGTTGCGGTCGTATTTGCGGAAATCCTCGTTATCATCCAGCATATCAGCCACCAGCTCGCCCTGCATATATCCGGGCGCGTCGGGGTCTGTGCCCACAAAACAGATATTGTCGGCCGTGTTGACCGCCGCGTCCGACACCTCGCGGTTAAAGAAAATGACCGGCAGACCCTTGGCGTGCGCCTTCTCGGCCAACGCCTGACCCGCACTCTGGAAATCCACGGCGTTGATGATCAGCAGATCCGCGCCCTGCGTAATGGCAGTATCGATCTGTGTGCTCTGGGTCTGCTGGTTGTTCTCGCCGTTATAAAAGGTGACCGTCATGCGGTCGCGGTATTGCTTGAAGCCGTTTTCCAGCGCGGTGCGCACGGTGGCGATATAGCTGTCGTCAAATTTGTAGGCGAACACCGCCACGCGATACGTGTCCCGTCTGCCACAGCCCGTCATGCACGCGCCAAGCAGCATGCACAGACACATAAGTCCGCACAGCGCCCTTGCTTTTCTTGATTGTTTCATAATTGCCTCCAAAATGGTTTTTCATGCTTTATTTTGGCTCGCAGTACGGTTTTTTATAAGCAAGGCCGCTTGTCAAATATTGCAAGATGCTCTCGCATTCAATTTGCGTTCAAATTCCCGTTTTTCGCTTGAAATCGTTGACATTTTTCGCGGTATATGATATAATGAAATATCTATTTTTTTATTACCCGTGCAAGGAGTTTTTTCATGGTCATTACAGACATTCTGGATAACAACGCCAAGCTATATACAAACGAGGTAGCTTTGGTGGAGATCAACCCCATGTTTGAGCCGCAGAGCCGCATCACATGGCGCGATTATGCACTCATGCAGCCCGAGCCCGGCCAGCCCTTCCGCCGTGAGATCACCTGGGAGCAATTCTGGAAGAGAGCCAATCGCTTTGCCAACCTGTTGCTCAGCCGCGGCTGTCACAAGGGCGACAAGGTTGCCATTCTGATGATGAATTCCATTGAGTGGCTTCCCATTTACTTCGGTATCCTCAAGGCAGGTGCCGTTGCCGTACCGCTCAACTACCGCTATACCGCGGATGAAATCAAATACTGTCTGGACAAGTCCGACAGCACCATGGTCATCTTCGGCCCCGAGTTCATCGGCCGTATGGAGGCTATCAGCGATCGCATCCCGCGCGTGCGCCATCTCTTTTACGTTGGCGAGGACTGCCCCGCATTTGCCGACAGCTACGATAAAATGATCGCCTACTGCACCTCGCGTCAGCCCGACGTAACGCTTTCCGAGGACGACGACGGCGCGATCTATTTCTCGTCCGGTACAACGGGATTCCCCAAGGCCATCCTGCACGCTCACCGCTCGCTGACCCACGCCATGCTGACCGAGCACAACCACCACGCCCAGACCCACGACGACGTCTTTCTCTGCATCCCGCCTCTGTACCACACCGGCGCAAAAATGCACTGGATGGGCAGCTTGTTTGCAGGCGGCAAGGCGGTGCTTCTCAAGGGTGTCAACCCCGAGTGGATCCTCAAGGCCGCATCGGATGAAAAATGCTCGATCGTCTGGCTCTTGGTGCCGTGGGCACAGGACATTCTGGACGCGCTGGAGAGAGGTGAGCTCAATCTCTCGGACTACGACCTCTCGGCATGGAGACTGATGCACATCGGCGCGCAACCCGTTCCGCCCTCGCTGATCAAGCGTTGGCTGGAGGTCTTCCCGAATCATCAGTACGACACCAACTACGGTCTGAGCGAGTCCATCGGCCCCGGCTGCGTACACCTTGGCGTGGAAAACGTGGACAAGGTGGGTGCGATCGGCAAGGCAGGCTTTGGCTGGAAGACCCGCATCATTGACCCGCAAGGCAGAGCTGTTGCACGCGGCGAGGTCGGTGAGCTTTGCGTCAAGGGTCCCGGCGTGATGAACTGCTATTATAACGACCCCGAGGCCAGCGCAGAGGTTCTGCGCGACGGCTGGCTGCTCACGGGCGACATGGCCATGGAGGACCCCGACGGCTTTATCTATCTGGTGGACAGAAAGAAGGACGTTATCATCACGGGCGGCGAAAACCTCTACCCCGTACAGATCGAGAACCACATCCGCGCACACGAGGCGGTCAAGGACGTAGCGGTCATCGGTCTGCCGCACGAGCGTCTTGGTGAGATCGCGGCCGCCATCATTGAGCTCAAGGAGGGCTTTACGGCCACCGAGGAGCAGATCAACGATTTCTGCGCATCGCTGCCCAGATACAAGCGTCCGCGCAAGATCATCTTTGCCACCATTCCGAGAAACCCCACGGGCAAGATCGAAAAACCCAAGCTCCGCGAGCAATACTGCGGCGGCAGTCTGGTGGAACAGCAAATTCAAAATTAATTCAAGGAGATCCTTTATATATGTCCAAAAAGCTTATGCTCGGTAACGCCGCCGTTGCGCGCGGCGCTTATGAGGCAGGTGTGCGCGTAGTATCCTCTTACCCCGGCACTCCCAGCACCGAGATTACCGAAAATATTGTGCAATATCCCGAGATCAACGTTGAGTGGGCACCCAACGAAAAGGTGGCCGCCGAGGTTGCCATCGGTGCCGCCATCGGCGGCGGTCGCGCCATGACCTGCTGTAAGCACGTTGGTCTTAACGTCATGGCTGACCCCTTCTTTACCGCGTCCTACACCGGCGTCAATGCCGGTCTTGTCATTGCCGTGGCGGACGATCCCGGCATGCACTCCTCCCAAAACGAGCAGGATTCCCGCCACTATGCAAAGGCGGCAAAGCTGCCCATGCTCGAGCCCGCTGATTCCTCCGAGTGCCTGGAGTTCACCAAGCTGGCTTACGACCTCTCCGAGCAGTTTGACACCCCCGTCATGCTCCGTCTTTCCACCCGCATCTCGCATTCCCAGAACCCCGTGGAGCTTTCCGAGCGAGTGGAAGTGCCCGTTAAGCCTTACGAAAAAGACATTCCCAAGTACGTCATGATGCCCGCTATGGCCATCGGTAAGCACGTCAAGGTGGAAGAGCGTCAGCGCGCGCTGACCGCATACGCCGAGACCTCGCCGCTCAACGCCGTTGAGGACAACGGTTCCCGCATCGGCGTCATCGTTTCGGGCACGACGCATCTTTACGCCCACGAGGCTCTTGGCAACACCGTCAACTACTTAAAGCTCGGCATGGTCTACCCCCTGCCCGAGCAAAAGATCAAGGATTTCGCCGCGTCGGTGGACACCCTTTGGGTGATCGAGGAGCTTGATCCCTTTATCGAGGAGCATTGCAACAACATCGGCGTCAAGGTCAGCGGCAAGCAACACTTCACCCTGCTTGGCGAATACACCCCCGCCATGATCCGCTCGTCTGTGCTGGGCACGCCCAATCCCGCATACGTTGCACTGGAGTCTGCCATTCCCGGCCGTCCTCCAAGTCGGATCGTAGCCAT
>JAZULL010000123.1:0-47345 GCA_045603085.1 Eubacteriales bacterium
GTCCTCGACGCCCCGGGTAAGCAAAAACTAATTTTATATTGTATTAGTTACTTTGTTTCTGCCCGGGGCGTCGAGGACGTCGCCCCCTACAGATTCATACAAAAAAGACTACTGCCGGTAGGACGAATTGTTCTTAAATCAACTGCGAGTTGAGATGCAAGCCGAACAAGTTGTTTACAATTGTTTTTCTGTGTGCTATAATCAAATCACAACCGAAGAGCTCGCGGTGAAATTGAAAGGAAGAATCATATGAAAGAAATAAACCTTGCTAAAAATATAGCCGATCTCAGACGCAAAAAAGGGATCACGCAAGAGCAATTAGCCATCGCATTGAATATTTCACCCCAAGCCGTTTCAAAATGGGAAACAAACACGTCGCTCCCCGATACGCAAATCATCCCTTTGGTTGCTGAGTATTTTGGTGTCAGCATTGATTATATGTATTACGGATATGAATACACATATGAAGACATCTATCATAAGATTTGGGATAAGGTTGCGGAGCATCCGCAAATGAGCGCAGAGTCGTATAGGGATGCCTTGAAGGTTTTTTGTTATGCGCATCACGGGTTGGGCAGATGGAACAATAAAAACAGGGATCCTTACATGTATGACGAGCCGTTGCATATTGTCGGTGAAAACGGTCTGTCATTGCTTTCGGGCAAAGGCTACGGTGCCATTATCACAAGGGATTTCTTTGAAAACGTAGACAAAGACACGCTTGATTTTGCTGAGAAGGCATTACCCGCGCTTTCAAAAAGAATAAATCTCCTTGTCTGTCTTGCCATCATTTCCATGAGCGACATCAGCTTTGGAGAAATGCAGGAAAAGGTTCAGTTAGATCAGGACACGTTGAGAGTAGCTCTGGACGAACTGATCGCTGTCGGGTGGGTTATCGAAAAGAAATCCAAGCATAAGTCGTTGGGATACACTTATGAGATCAATGACATGTATCATACCTGTCTGTGCATATTGATCGCAACGCTTGAAATGCAACGCTTTTCGCTCAAGGGCATCTCCTGCTGCATGGGCTTTGGCGATTATCCGATCAAATTATGATGATAAACAAAAGCCACCGCGTGGTGGCTTTTGTTTATCGAAAAATTATTCAACGTCGATAATCGACTCATTCCACATGTCGGGAGCCTTGTAGCCCATGAGGTTGACCATGGTAGCGGCAACGTTGGAAAGACCGAAGCTGCCGTTGTCAGCCTTGACGGTGTAGGAGTTCTTTGCATCGGTGTTGTCGTAGATGATGCAGGGAACGGGATTGAGCGTATGGCTGGTCTTGGCCTTGAAGTTGCCGTTCTTGTCAGCCTTGGGCTGCTTGGTCTTCTTATCCATCTCGTACATCTCGTCTGCATTGCCGTGGTCAGCGGTGATCAGAGCCACGCCGCCCAGCTCGTCAACAACCTTGAGAATTCTTGCCAGCTGCAGGTCAAGTGCCTCCATGGAGCAGCGGGTTGCTGCCAGAGAGCCGGTGTGACCAACCATGTCGCCGTTGGGGAAGTTGACGCGGTAGTAGGTGTACTTACCCTCGCGCAGAGCCTTGATCAGCTCGTCGGTGATCTCGGCGCACTTCATCCAGGGACGCTGCTCAAAGGGAACGACGTCGGAGGGGATCTCCACGTAGGTCTCCAGCTCATCCGAGAACTTGCCGGACTTGTTGCCGTTCCAGAAATAGGTCACGTGACCGTACTTCTGGGTCTCGGAGATCGCATACTGTGCAACACCGGTGTTCGCGAGATACTCGCCCATGGTGTTGGAGATTTCGGGGGGATTTACCAGATACTTGGAGGGGATGTGGAGGTCACCGTCGTACTCCAGCATGCCGGCATAAACCACCTTGGGGTAGCGAACACGGTCAAACTTGTCAAACTCGCCTTCGGGAGTGTCAAAGGTCTTGGAGATCTCGATAGCGCGGTCGCCGCGGAAGTTGTAGAAGATCACGCTGTCGCCGTCCTCGATGGTACCGACAGGCTTGCCGTCGGCTGCGATCACGAAGGGATCGATATCCTGGTCGATCTTGCCGGTCTCGGCTCTGAGCGTGTTGTAAGCCTCGATAGCGGATGCGAACTGTCTGCCGTCGCCCAGAACGTGGGTGTGCCAGCCCTTTTCCACCATGCTCCAGTTAGCCTCGTATCTGTCCATGGTCACGGTCATTCTGCCGCCGCCGGACGCGATCTTGGCATCAAATGCAGAGTCATTCAGGCTTGCAAGGAAATCTTCAAAGGGAAGGATATAATCGGGAGCAGAGGTCTCACCAACGTCTCTGCCGTCCAGCAGGATGTGCACGCGCACGGTTGCAACGCCGTCAGCCTTTGCGTGGGTGATCATAGCCTTGAGGTGGTCGATGTGAGAGTGCACGTTACCGTCCGAGAACAGACCCATAAAGTGCAGAGTCGAATTGTTGGCCTTGACGTTGGCGATCAGCTCCTGCCAGGTAGCGGATGCAAACATCTTGCCGGATTCGATAGAATTGGTCACCAGCTTTGCACCCTGTGCAAATACCTGACCTGCACCCAGCGCATTGTGGCCAACCTCGGAGTTACCCATGTCGTCATCGGAAGGCAGACCCACGGCAACGCCGTGCGCCTTGAGGCTGACCATGGGATAATTTGCCATAAGCGCGTCCAGCGTAGGAGTGTAGGCACCGGCAACGGCATTGGAAACTGTATCGGGAGCAAGACCTACGCCATCCATCACGATGGTCAGCACGGGGCCCTGCACGCCCTTGAAATCAGAAAGCTTTTGCAGTTTGTTCATAACGTCCTCCAAATATAAAGTGAATATATCAATCCTTTATAGTATACAATGTTTTTGCCCGAATTTCAAGAGACATGGCAAAAAAAATGAAAGTTTGTCCAAAATCTGCAAAAAAGTTGGCAAGCCTCTTGCATTTAAGGTAAATGTGCGGTATAATACTGGGGTAAGAAATTTTAGTAAATCAAAAGGAAGTGTTAAAATGTCCGAATGTACCCATAACTGTTCCACCTGCTCGGCAAATTGCGGCTCCCGCGATAAAAAGAGCATGTACGAAGCGCCCCATCCCGCCACAAACGTCAAGCATATCATCGGCGTCGTCAGCGGCAAGGGCGGCGTTGGTAAATCGCTTGTGACCTCTATGCTGGCTGTGCACATGCAGCGCAGAGGCTACCGTGTCGGTATTCTGGATGCCGATATCACAGGCCCTTCGATCCCCAAGGCATTTGGCCTGAACAAGCCGGTTGAGGGCGATCAGGACGGCATGGTGCCGCCCGCAACCACCACCGGTATTGAGATCATGTCTGTCAACCTTATGCTGGATGACGAAACCAGACCTGTCGTCTGGAGAGGCCCCGTGATTGCGGGCACCGTTAAGCAGTTCTGGTCGCAGACCGTCTGGGCTGACCTGGACTATCTGTTCGTAGACTGCCCTCCCGGAACGGGTGACGTTCCGCTGACCGTATTTCAGTCCATCCCGCTGGACGGCATCGTCATTGTTTCCAGCCCTCAGGAGCTGGTTTCCATGATCGTCAAGAAGGCCGCGCACATGGCGGATATGATGGAGATCCCCGTGCTGGGTCTTGTTGAAAACATGAGTTACGTGCTGTGTCCCGACTGCGGCAAGAAGATCAACGTGTTTGGTGAGAGCCACATCGCCGAGATCGCAGAGCAGTTCGGCTACGATCTGCTGGCGCAGATCCCCATGGACTCCAAGCTGGCCGCACTTGTGGATAAGGGCTGGATCGAAATGATGCAGAACGACTATATGGACGGTGCGGTTGACAAGATCGAAGACAAGCTGAATAAGTGAGGTAATTATGGTAAAGGCCGGTATTGACAGAATACGCGAGCCGAGCGTGCACCGTCTGCTGGATGGCAAGCGCATCGGTCTGGTCGGTGGCGCGTCCGGACTTTCCCGTGAATATCTTGGAACAATAGAGGCAATGACCGACGTGTACCGTGTAGCGGCGCTTTATGCGCCCGAGCACGGCAGTCGCGGCGTGCTCGGACCGGGAGAGACGGTAGAGAACGGCGTGGACGCGATTTCGGGCATTGCCTCTTTCAGTTTGTTCCGCGACTTGGTCTTTTCGACCGATGAGGGGCAGAAAAAGCGCGTTTACGCCCCCGAGGAGTTGCCCATTGATATCCTCGTATTTGATATGCAGGATGTCGGTTCCCGCTATTTTACTTATGCATCCACCTTGTTTTACTGCATGCAGGCCTGCGCCGACAAGGGTATCCCGCTCTGTGTGCTGGACAGACCCAATCCCATAGGCGGCGCGGTAGAGGGCAACGTCTCGCGCCCCGAAATGTCGTCCTTTATAGGACTTACGCAAGTGCCCATCCGACATGGGCTTACGCTTGGTGAGCTGGCGCGGCTCTATAACGGCGAATATCACCTTGGCTGTGAGCTGTACGTGGTCGAGCTGGACGGCTGGAGAAGGGAAATGTTTTATCAGGATACCGGCCTACCGTTTGTCAAGCCCAGCCCCAATCTGCCGTGCATGGACGCGATCACGGTCTATAACGGTACCTGCCTGTTCTCGGGCACCAACGTCAGCGAGGGCAGAGGCACCACCACACCGTTTACCACGGTTGGCGCGCCCTATATCAATCCCGTGCATCTTGCAGGGCGTATGAATGACCTTGCATTGCCGGGGCTTGCATTCTCTCCCGCGTTCTTCCGCCCAAGCTTTGGCAAGCATGCGGGCAAGGTCTGCTACGGCGTTGATATCCACGTGCTCGATCCCAAATCGGTACAGCCCGTCGCACTCGGCGTGCACATGATGCGCGTAATACAAGAGATGTATCCAAAAGATTTTGCATTCACCCCGCCACCCGAGGGTGGCCGTTGGCATATCGATCTTGCATCGGGCAATACCGACCTGCGCACCTCACAGGAGAGTGCCGGGCAGATCCTTGCGCGCTGGCAGACCGAGGCAGAGGGATTTATGCCGCTTTACCAAAAATACAGAATTTACGATTGATAAAGGAGCAGGCATGAAAAAAAGAATTACTGTTTTGATGTGTCTGTTGCTTGCCGTTTGCTTTATGCTGGGTGCATGCACACCCACGACACCCGATCCAGAGGATTCCACCTCGCAGGACACTACCGTGCCCGAGGAACCGAGCTCCGGGCAAACAACACCGCCCGAAGCCGAGACCGAGCCGCCTGTCGAAGTGGTCGTGCCGGATGGCGAATATCCCGATCTGACCACAATTCTGGCAGGGCAGAGTGATATCATCGATCTTTCGACCGATATGAAGGGAAAAACTGTCGGTCAGCTCAAGACCGGTGGCGGACTTACGTTTGTCGCAGGCAGCTTGTTTGCGAAAGGAGACGCGGGTCTGACGACCGACAATAGCGGCTGGGACTCGGTTGGGTATACCAAGCCGGTTTCCACCGATACTTATACAGCCAAGGCGCAATTTGCGGTCGCACCTAACGATCGCGGCGGCAATTACAATGAAGAATAATTAATAAGGACTTGACCTACGCGGTCAAGTCCTTATTTTATGCCGATTTCTGTCAGAATCTGTGTCGTGGTCAATTCGCAATCCCGATATAGCAGTTGGTCGATCGAAAAGGGAATTACCGCACATCCGTCCAGCGTGATCAGCCGTCTGTTGAGCTGCAGACGGTCAAGATTTTGCATGACCGATTCACGAAGCTTGGGCTTTGAGATCTGCTCCGTGTGTGCCATCAAGGCGTCCAGCGTGCCGAATTGTCCCATCAGCGCGGCCGCTGTTTTGGGGCCAATCCCGGGAATGCCCTTGATATTGTCCGAGCCGTCACCCGTCAGCGATTTGAAATCTGCGTACTGATCGGGACGGATGCCGAACTTGCTTTGCATAAAATCCACGTCACACAAAACCGATCGGTCACCGCGGTAGCGCAGTACGCTGACTCTTTCCGAAATCAGCTGGAAAAAGTCGCTGTCCTGCGAGGCGATCACGATCTCGGTATTAAGACCATAGGTTTTGACATAAGCCGCCAGCACGTCGTCGGTCTCGCAGTCGGTAGTCTCGGTGTGCGCGATCCCCATGACGTCCAAGGCTCTGTAAATGTCGGGGAGCTGAGAGAAGGGGTTGTCATCCTCGTCCGCATCCGAAAAATCCTCGCGGTTCGCCTTGTAATCGGCATCCAGATCGGTGCGCGGATTGTGCACCTCGCCGTCAAAAATCACGGCAACGTGCGAAGGGCGTGTCATGGCGATCATCTTGCGCAATGCGCCCACAAAGCCCAGCGTACCCTGAATGGCACGGCCATCCTTGCCCTGAATGCGCGAGGGCATGCCGAAAAACATCTGAAAGAGCAGGCAATGGCCGTCCACCAACAAAAGCTTGTTCATCAGAAATTCTGCGAGTTCCATCCCCAGAGGTTGACTTCCTCGTATTTGACGTAGGTTGCGTCCTCGGGAATGTCAAGCACGACCTTGAAAATTCGGCAGACCTCTTTTGTCAGCTCCTCGCACTTTGCCTCGTTGATCTTGCCGAACACCTGCACCTGCACCATAGCACAGGGCGCGTCGTCACCGCGGAAATACATGCGGCAAGCATCCTTGATCTCCAGCATCAGCCAGGTCTCGCTCTTGCCGGGCAGAATGGCAATGGCCTGACCCAGCTGCTCCTTGAGCGCGATCTCCTCGGTCTTGCTGACCTGCTTGTTGGTTTTAACGTCAATAAAGGGCATGGTTGTTACCTCCAATGTTCTTTGTACTTTACATTATAGCGAAATTATTCTGAAAACGCAATATATATTAAGAAAAAGCCTTGATATTTTTGTGATTTCGTTTTATAATGTATCTATGATCCAAAAACAAAGGGGGAAAAATGAAATCAATGAGAAATTTTCTTGCCTGCTTGGCGGCTGTAATGCTTGCATCTATGCTTGTCGGTTGTGATAATGGACTGAATGAGAGTATTTTTATGCCGACAACTGAATCTTCAATTAGTGAAGAAAGTTCTATTTTGGATGAGTTTGATGAAAGCGAAATAATAAATGAAGAGCCAGAGTATCAGGAGCCTTTAGAATATGCTCCCAGTGATTATAAAAAAGCAAATCCTAGAAAATTTGAGTTGGGTATGATTTTTGAAGAGATTGACTTCTTGGGCTTATACAATCAAGATTTTGGGAAAAAGTCGGTAGAAGAATCATATCAAAAGTTTTTATATGAAGTAGAAAATGGAACTCGCGAAGATGCTCTGTTTTGGGGACGCGTTACAGCATATACTTCATTAATGACATCTTATGGAGGAGAATCGAGAAATATCAATATCGAGCTAGTTGCAGATCGGGTTGGTTGGAAGCATGAGTTGATTTCCACTGCAGATGATTTTGCTCTTGTGTCAAAAGATTTGGAAACAAGGGAGGTCTTTGTTACAGGCTTTGTTAATGGACAACTATATGACGGATTGCATTTAATGGGTTCTGAAGAATATAATCAGTTGATTGATATAATTAACGAAAATGGTTACAAAAAAACAATGAATTCTGTTCGTGATGAATTTTGGGGTGGCTTGTGGAGTTTTCAAAAGGAAGACAATATTAATGGTTATGTCTTGCTGTCTAATTCAATTTCTGAAATACCTGATGGGGATATTAGTAGGATAGTGTATACGCATGATGAAATTAAATTGTGGTCAAACACTCAAGATAAGCTAATTCTAGAATTTGAACCAAAATATGATATAGCTGATTCATATATTGAAGATAGGTATGGGGATGCTCCGTTATCTAATAAATTTGGTGGTGAAATTATGAACGGGACGAGGCCGAGCTCAAATTCTGATAAATACAAAGATAATGGATTTGATAGTGGATTGAACGAATAGTTTTTCTCAGGCAATGCTTCGTATACAACTTTAATTGAATCAAATCTTTTTTCGAATAGACAAGTTAAGGCTAACGCAAAATGAAAATTGTGTTAGCCTTTATTTGTTCGTTAACACAACTCATTGATATTTGATAAATACGAAGATGTAAAATTGTGAAAAGTCTTGCTTTTTTTTGCGTTTGGGTGTATGATAATATAGAAATGATATGTATTAACGGAGATAAAATGACCCCAACCTTATATGAAATCTCACCCGCCGTCAATCTGCGCGCCATCAGGACGGACCGATTCAAAAATGCACAGCTTTCGGTTTCGTTTGTGCTGCCGGTTGATCGAGACGCCTCGCCGATGACCACGCTGCTATTTTCGGTTCTGCGACGCGGTACACAAAAATACCCCACAATACAAGACATCAACCTTGCGCTGGACACGCTGTACGGCGCAACACTGTCATACAGAAACTCATTCTTCGGAGATTGCCAGATCATCGGATTTGTGCTGGACACATTAGGCACAAAGTATCTGCCTGAGGGCGAGACACTTGACCCGCTGGCAGGCGGCCTTGAGGTGATCGAGCAAATGCTGTTCCATCCGCTGCTGGATGAGAACGGCATGTTCCCGCGCGAGACTGTGGAGAGTGAGATCCGCAACACCTGCGACGACATCCGCGCGCAGGTCAACGATCCACGTTCTTTTGCACACATGCGCCTGCGCGAATGCATGTGCGCGGACGAGCCTTACGGACTTTCCTTGGTCGGAAAGGTCGAGCAGGTCAGCGCATTTACCCCCGAAATGCTGTCTGCACACAGAACAAAGCTGTTGCAAAACGCGCGCATTGAGTGCTTTTACGTGGGAAGCGACGATCCGCAGACCATTGCAAAGTCGCTCTCCCGTATCTTTGCAAACGCTCCGATCGGCGTGCTCCCCATGCCCGAAACAAAAATCGTGCAGAGCGCGGACAGCATCAGATACGTGACCGAGGACATGCCCGTGACGCAGGGAAAGCTGGAGATCGGTTTCCGCACCGGCATCACACCCGATCATCCAGACGCCATTGCGCAAAGCGTGTTCAACGAGATATTCGGTGGCAATTCGGTCTCGCGTCTGTTTCTCAACGTGCGCGAAAAAAAGAGTCTTTGCTATCATTGCCACTCCGTCAACGTCGCGCATAAGGGGATTTTGAGCGTTTCTTGCGGCATTCTGCCGCAAAACAAGCAGATCACCGAGGATGAGATCTTTTTGCAGCTGCGTCGCATGCAGCAAAAGCCGGTCAGCCGTGCAGAGCTGAAGATCGCGCAGAAATCGCTGATCAATGTGTTCCGTCAGGCGGGGGATGCCCCCTCGGCTCTGCAGGCCTTTTGGTTTGGCCGTCAGGTGTTTTACCACTCCGATACCACCCCCGAGGATTGCATTGCCAAAATCAAGGCTGTGACGGCTGAGGACGTCATGCGCGTGGCGCGCAAGCTGACGCCCGATACCGTGTATTTCCTCAACGGTACAGCTACGACAGAGGAGGGTGACGATGAATAATACGATCCTTTCAAGACAAGTCAGAAAAAACACACGACTTGGTGAGAGATACACAGAAATCCTGCACGCAAGCGGTCTTCGCGTGTTCGTTTACCCAAAAAAATGCTCCTCGATCTACGCCATCCTTGAGGTTGGCATAGGCTCTTTGGACAGAGAATACTTTGACGAGCAGGGAAATGCGCAAAGCATGCCCGCGGGCATTGCCCATTATCTGGAGCATAAGATGTTTGAAAATGAGGACGGCGTCAATTCCGACATGCGGTTTTCCGCACTCGGCGCGGACGCCAACGCCTTTACCACCTATGACCGCACGTCCTATCTGTTCAATACCACGGGAAGTCTTTCCTCATGCCTTGGCGAGCTTTTCAAAATGGTGCGCGGCCCTTATTTTACCGAGGAATCGGTGGAGCGCGAGCGCGGCATTATCGCCGAAGAGATCAGAGGCGCACAGGATCACCCTTGGGAGCGCGCATACGTGCAGGTGCTGAAAGCGATGTATGAAAACCACACCGTGCGCGAGGAGATCGCAGGCAGCGAGCAATCCATCGCTCTTGTAACCCCCGACCTTTTATATCGCTGTACCGATACCTTCTACGTGCCGTCCAACATGACGCTGGCGATATGCGGCGACGTCACACCGGCAGGGGTCATGCGCATTGTGGACAAGTATTTTCCTGCTGAGAGTATCCCCGTGCGGTTTTCGCGTAAGCTGTACGAGGAGTCGCGCGAGGTGCACAGCCCTCGCATGACCTCGCGTATGCCCGTGCCCAAGCCCATTTTCTACATAGGGCTCAAGGATACCGATATCTCGGATGATCCCGAACAGAGGATTCTCAAGGACGCCTGCATGACGCTGCTGTTTGAGCTGATGTTTTCCATGTCCGGCAAGCTGTGTAGCGGCATGTTTGAAGAGGAGCTGATCGCCTACGGTTTGTATTACGGCTATTCGATCTGCCGCCGTGTGGCATTCGGCACGGTAGCAGGCGAGTCCGAGCAGCCTGAGGAGATCTTCTCGCGAGTGCTGGCGCATATTGAGCAGCTCAAGCGTGACGGCATCCCGAGAGAGGAATTTGAGCGTTGCAAGCGTGTCGGTTACGGCAATTTCGTCTCGGAGTTCGACTCTCCCGAAAATATAGTGAACATGCTGTTATCCTTTGCGGATGACGGCAGCGAAATGCTGGCGTATGCTGAGCTTTTGCAGAGCCTGACGCTCGAGCAGGTTACCCATTATCTGCAAGAGTGCTTCAAGCCGGAGTATATGTGTCTTTCGGTCGTATATCCGGAAGAGAAAGACTAAAAGGAGATAATTATGGAAAAAACCGTTATATCCTTCCCGGGGCTTGGCATTGAGCCCTTCGAAATCGCAAGGGAAGCCTTTAGCATCGGCAATTTCGCCATTTACTGGTATGCATTGCTGATCGTCAGCGGCATCGCACTTGCCGTGCTTTACACAAAATACCGCTCGGAGCGCGAGGGCGTTTCGGTTGATAATCTGCTGGATATCGCACTTCTGACCGTGGGTCTTGGCGTCATCGGCGCAAGACTTTACTACGTGCTGACCACGCTGGATTCGGGCGCTTATAAGAGCTTTGCCGACGTCATCAATATCCGTAACGGTGGCCTTGGCATCTACGGCGGCATCATTGGCGGCGTGATAGGTATTATGATCATGTGTGCCATCCGCAAGGTCAACGTTCTGTCGGTGTTTGACGCAGCCGCACCCGGCGTTATGATCGCGCAGGCGATCGGCAGATGGGGCAACTTCTGCAACGGTGAGGCTTACGGCTCGCAGATCGTGGACGGTAAGATCACCTATGCATTTTTGGGTCCCGAAAAGACCTTTGCCGTTTCCGAGAACAATATTCTGTATAAGTTCCGCATGGGACTTGAGTCTTCGTCTACTCACACCGATTCCTCGCTGATAGGGAATTCCGGCATGGTCGAGGTTCAGCCCACATTCCTTTATGAATCGCTTTGGAATATCCTTGGCTTTGTGCTGATCAATCTCATCTTCAAAAAGAAAAAGTTCAACGGCCAGATCGCGCTCATGTATTTTGCGTGGTATGGCTTTGGCAGAATGTTCCTTGAGGGTCTGCGCACCGACAGTCTGTTTATCCCCGGTACGGGCATCCGCATCTCGCAGATGCTGGGTCTTGTGCTGTGTGTGTCGGCAATCGCCGCGCTGATCGTAGGCTTTGTCTTTGCCCACAAGAATAAGCTGGCAAAGGCATTCGTGCCCGCATTTATTCCCGACATCAAGGCCTTCCGCGAGGAGCAGAAGAGAATTGAAGCCGAGAGGGTTGCCGCGAAGAAGGCTGAGCGCGCCGCAAGATTTGCCAAGCCCGCGCCCCAAGAGCAAGCCGATGAGAAAGAGAAAATCCAAGAAACAGAGGAGCAATCCAAGCAGGAGGAAGAGCATGGCGACGATCATTGACGGTAAGCGCATCTCTGGCGAGATCCGCGCCGAGCTTGCAGAAAAAACAAAGGAATTCAAGGAAACATACGGCATCGTTCCCGGGCTTGCCGTGATCATCGTGGGAGAAGACCCCGCATCGCGCGTTTACGTGCGCAACAAGCACAAGGCCTGCGCAGAGGTTGGATTTTATTCCGAGGTGCACGAGCTGAGTGCCGATTCCACCGAGGAGCAGGTGATCGATCTGATCGACCGCCTCAACGCGCAGGACAGCATTCACGGCATTCTGGTACAGCTGCCGCTCCCGAAGCATCTGGACGAGCAGAAGATCCTGCTTCGTATCAAGCCCGAAAAGGACGTGGATGCATTCCACCCTTATAACGTGGGCAAGATCATGATCGGTGACTATAACGTACTGCCTTGTACCCCGGCAGGCGTCATGCAGCTGCTGAAAAGAAGCGGCGTGAGTGCCGCCGGCAAGCAATGCGTGGTGATTGGCAGATCCAACATCGTTGGTAAGCCCATGGCCATGCTGCTGCTTCATGATAACGGCACGGTCACGGTTTGCCACAGCCGCACGCCCGATCTGCGCGCGCAAACCCTGCAGGCTGATATTCTGGTCAGCGCTGTTGGCAGAGCAGGCTTTGTCACAGCTGACATGGTCAAGCCAGGGGCTGTGGTCATTGACGTGGGTATCAACCGTAATTCCGACGGTAAGCTGTGTGGAGACGTGGATTTCGAGGCCGTTTCCGAGGTCGCATCCATGATCACACCCGTACCCGGTGGCGTTGGCCCTATGACCATCACCATGCTGCTGCAGAACACGCTGACGGCGGCTATCGCATCTATGTAAAGAAAAACAGGCTTGATCCTTGCGGATCAAGCCATTTTTTCATTCCTTTATTTCCGCATAAGCGGCATTGATGCAGGGCGCATCGAAAGCTTGGCCGTTAACCTCAACAGTAAAATTCCTGCTGCTTGGCTGACCGTAAATGATCAGCACGTCGCCGTTGATGAAATTCTGCTTGCCGTCCTGCAGATAATCGCGGATAATGATCATATAACCGTCATTGCCAACGGGATGGCAGATATAGAATAATCCATCGTCTGTCACTCGCTTTTCCTCCACCTCAAGTGTCATGCAAACGTATGCATCCTCGTATGCATCGGGGGAGCGGTAATAGTCCTCGGGGGCAACCTCCACACATTCCTCCACGTATTGCTCGCGGGAGAGCGAGGTGTCCACGGGGTCTTGGCCGAATATCGCGCCGAATCCAAGAACACAGAGCGTAACGGTTGCCGAAAGCAGGATCGGTGCAGCGATATATGCGCAGACAAACATGATCTTATGCCTGAATTTGTGCGGACTGGTAAACAGTACCACCAGCCCTGCCAGCGGCATGATCAAAAACAGAATGACGATGAACCACCATTCGTGATACCAATTGATGAATTTGACCCTGCCGGACTCCGAGCGTCTCTTTTTCTTTTTGGGCTTTGGAGGAGGAAGACGGTTGCCCGCACGCATTTCCTCGGGGCAGATCTTGTGGCATAAAGGGCAGGTCAGCGAGGAAAAATAACATTCGCAGTCGGGACATTTATTGAGATCGGGTCTGTCAAGCTCGGTCTCGTCGTAGCCGAATTGCTTGCTCATAATTTTACCTCCTTGATCGTTGCTATCGATATTGCATCCATTATATCATAGCCCGTCTGAAATGTCAACCGATACCGTTGGTGTGGCTAAATGCTCATTTAGTCAAAATTTATTGACATGTCGAGACTTCTCTGGTACAATAGAAGCAAGTAAATCATAGGAAAGGGGATGCCGATGAAAAACAATAAGCTTTTTGCCATGCTTACATGCATGACGCTCGTCATACTGATGCTGGTGTCAGTGCTGAGCGCATGTATGCCATCCGGTGATGGCGAGGTGGATACCACACTTGAACATCTGACAGATCCTCAAACAACACCTTCGGAAACAGAACCTGATCCCGGGACCGAGTCCGACATAGAGTCCGACACCGACCCCGATGGTACGCAGCCGGGGGATACGACCGAACAGCCTTCCGAGACCGAGACCGAGACCGAGACCGAGACCGATCCGCCCGAGATAGCTGAGCAGTCCATGCCCATTCTTCGTATAGTTACGACCGACGGAGGGGACGTGACCAGTAAGGATTACTACAAATCCTGCTACGTGACGCTGGAGAATTGTCCCGAGCCCATGAGGTTTTCGGGAATCGGCGCATCTATTCGCGTGCGCGGTAATTCAACGGCCGTGACAGAGAAAAAGCCGTTCCGTCTCAAGTTTGATAAAAAGAGAAACGTGCTTGGGCTTAACGACGGTGCCAAGTGCAAATCCTGGTGTCTGATGGCGGATTACTACGATTATTCGCTTATGCGCAACAGCCTTTCCTTCCGCATGGCGGACGAGCTGCTGGACGGCTATTCCTTTGCGTCGGATTGCACTTGGGTTGAGGTATATCTCAACGACGAATATCGCGGTGTTTACCTGCTTTGTGAGCAAACGCAGATCAATCCCAACCGCGTGGATATCTATGAAAAGCTCGAGGATGAAACAAGCGTGGAGCTTGGATATCTCATGGTAGGTCAGGGCGGCAGAACCGACGAGCCCAACACCGTGCAGATCAACTACGGTGGCATGCCGATCACAGATTTCAACGGCGCAACCTATAGCTTTGGCGGTGGCAATTTCTCGCTCTCCTCGGGCGATTACACACAGGAGCAGATCGACTTCTGCGCAAAGGTCGTGGGCAATATCGCGCGTCTTTGCTATTATGCCATCATTGAAAACACCTACTACGAGCTCGATGCCAATTGGGAGCTGACGCCAAAGACAACCTTTGCAGGTAAAACCGATGCCGAAAAGCAGATCGAAACCATTTCCGCCTACGTGGATATCGAATCTGCCTTGCGCATATATATGACCGACGAGATCGTCAAGAATCTCGACTCGGGCACGTACAATATGTATATCGACCTCTCTCCGAGCGGTGCGAAAAAGCTGACCTTCGGCCCTCCGTGGGACTATGACTTTGCGCTGGCTAATACCAAATATGATACCACGCACTCGTCCAAGGGACTGTACGCAGCCAACTTCTCGGTCAGTGACGGCATGAGAGTCAATACGTGGTTGGTGATGTTCTGTCAGGCAGAATGGTTCAGAAATATGTGCAAGCCCTTGTGGCTTGAGCACCGTGAAGAGCTTTTTGAGATCTGCGAGACAATTCTGGTGGATGCAGAGAACCACAAGGATGCATTTGACCGTAACTTTGAGCGTTACAGAATTCTTGGCACCATGAATCAGGGTCATCAGGCAAACGACGTCTATGATTTCAGGACCCATTATGATGCAGCCTCGTTTGTTTACAATTGGCTCTATAAGCGTCTTATTTACCTGGATACCGTATGGGGTGACCGTGTGATTGTTGAGCCGGAAGAGAACAAGGAATTCTCACATATTGATTTTACCAAGTCCGATCGAAGCAATCTGTTTGACGGCTATAACAATGCCAAGAGCACGTATTGGACGGGGAAATTCCTGCGCTTTAGCATTTCCGGTGAAGCACACGATCCTTACGTGCATATCGAGCTTGAGAGAAACGGTGCTTCGTTGGATGCCGACGATTACAGCGTGATCGAGATCGTCTATCGCATTCCTTCTTCGAATTCGGTCAAGGAAAACACCGCTGAAATCTTCCTTTGTGCAGGACTGTATGAGAATCCCACGGGCGGAGTTTCGGTTCATTTCGACGTGCAGGCCGATGGGGAATGGCACACTGTGCGCATTCCGTTACCGGGTGAATACTGGAGCGGCACTGTGCATAAGCTTCGCTTGGATTTTTTGAGCGGCGGCGAAATCGGTGATAATTTCGACCTGCAAAGCCTGACGCTGACAAACTGATCATGATGACAAACAGCCCCTTGCTTACATGCAAGGGGCTGTTCGATTGTCAGAATACTTACTTTTTATTGTCAACGGGATTTTTCCAAATATAAAGTCAAGAAACAGGGCCGAGGGCGAGGTAATCGAAAGGTGATTGATATACATGATGCATTCTCCTTAAAAATTTCATTTTGTTTGATCGTGATGGGATTATAACATGCGACTTAAAAAAGATGAAATAAAAACGGAGCGGAATGAATGTAATGCCCAAAATGGCAGGATTTTGACATGGCTTTCAAAAAAATCGCGTCAAGAATAACCAATAATAAACTAATAATACCAAATAATAACAAAAAACTGCCCGAGAGGACAGTTTTTCGTGCCAAATCATATTGAATTCTGGTGCAAAAGAGACCGTACACTTTGGCAAAAAATCTCGGGCTCGTCAAAAAACAGCGTGTGCGTCTGGGTCTGTAGACGCAGAATACGCTTGTCGGGGGCACTGATGCGGGCATAGTATTCCGCAATCATATCGGCAGGGCAGATGCGATCGTCATCCGAGGTCAGAAAATAAACCGGGACGCGAAATTCGGGGGGAAGTCTGCGCAGATCGAACTCCATGCTCAGGTAATAATATAGGGGAGCAACGTGTTCGTAATACTGTTTGCCGAGAAACATCTGTCGGAGCTTCCAGCGCAGATCGCGCAGATCGCAATCGGGTGACATAATTCCCGTGCGGATATAAGCCGCCATTGAACGGCAGGTCGGACTTTTTCGGTAAGCGCAGGTCAGATCGCGGAGCTTGGAATAAGAGCGCAGGGCTTGCGCGGAGAAGGCTGTGTTTTCAGTCTTGAAATTTCTGATCTGCCGTTCAATCCTTTGGGCAAATGCATGATCTCCCTCGTCTCTTGCATGATTCGCCGTGCGCTTTGCGATATACACCGAGCCCGACAGGATGTGCACGCATTGGCAGACAGATAGATAGCAGGTCAGCTTTTCGGGGTGAAGCCTTGCATACAGCACACCGGGCACCGTCCCCCACGAGTAGCCCAGCAAGATCAGCTTTTGCTGCCCAAAGCGGGAGAGCAGATGATCCACCAGCTCATCAAGATCAAGCAGAATCTGTTCAGCTGTCACGGGTGCATCCTTGCCGTGGTTCTCATAAAAGGTACGGCCACACCCGCGCTGATCCCAGTTAACCAGCGTGTAGTCCTTCTCAAGTTCCTTCTGATAATGATAGGAAAGACAAGACGTCGGATTGGCCGGCCCGCCGTGCAAAAAGAGAATGATGGGATTGCGCGTATCCTGCCCGCGGATCTGAATATATTGCCGAATGCCTCCAAGCGTGACGTAGCTGCATTCTTCAATGCCGTGCTCGGACACAATGCTGTGCTTGTAGATCTGTCCGGCTCGGCTGATGGCAAATGCGCAGGGAAGCGCCAACGCAGTTGCCGTGACCGAAAGAATACTCATAAATAACTCCTTAAAGCATATTGCTCTTAGTTTGCCTTAATATGGAGAAATTATGCAAAAAGCACCTGTCAAACAGGTGCTTTTATAATACTGATGATATATCCGTCGGGCGCATCGGGTGCTGTCAGCGGCATTCCGCAGACTGTCATACTGCAAGGGTCAAACGCAATCGCCCCAAGATCGGTCGAGATGCCCGTGCCGGTCATTTTTGTATAAGCCTCCTTGGCCGTCCATACGCGATAAAAGCGACGGCAGACCTCGGGATCGGTCACACTCTCGTTCTGCACTTGGGTATTGCCCCAAACGTAAGCGGCCTCAGCATCGGTGAAAAAACGCGCTACCATTCCGCCGCGGAAGTGCTTGATCTGCTCAATGTCCACACCGATCGGGGTGTCAGAGACGGCACACAGCACGTATTCACCACTGTGGCTGACGTTGAAATGTAAGGGAAGATTTGCCTGCGGCTTTCCCTTGGGGCCGTACGTAAACGTAACGCAGGCAGGTGCGACACCACCAGCATCGGCAAGCATGTTACGCGCAAGGTGATCGGCGCACAGACAGCGCGCGCGGTCATCGGCAAATCGGAATCTGTCGGCGCGCTCGCGACGCTCGGGGGCGGCCGTGCGGTACATTCGCTCAAATTGTGCATCTGTAAAATCGCGGATATTGCAGATTTGGTATTGCATAGGTCACCTCCTTGTATTAATATCATCATTATATCAAAGGATTGAAACACAGTCAAGCAAAATCTTGACACAGACGCGAGAATACGATATAATATTGGTAATACAACGCAAGGAAAACGGTATGAAGATAACAAATTACAGTTTTATAACCGATAAGCTGAAGGGAAGCCTGCGATTGGCTGTCGTGTCCGACCTGCACAGCCGTGAGCCGCTTGAGGTGATCATGGCGGTCAGCAAAACGCGCCCCGATGCCATCTGCATTGCGGGGGATCTGACCGAGGCACTGGACGGCACCATGGACGGCAAGAACGAATACGGATTTGCCGCTCTGCGCGCACTGTGTGCCATCGCGCCCACGTTTTATGCACCGGGCAACCATGAGATCGGTGCCTCACACGGTCGTATGCGCAGAAATCCCAAGCCGCAGCCGGGCGAGGATCGCATCACACCCGAAAACCGCGCGCGCATTCTTTCAAGCGGTGTGCATTTTCTGGATAATACGCATGACGAGTGGCAGGGCATTGTTATCGGCGGGCTGGGCTCGGGCATGCTGGAGCCCGACGGTAAGCCGCGTGTTGCCGATCTGGATGGCTTTTTCGCCCGTGACGGCTTCAAGATACTGATCTGCCATCATCCCGAATACTATGACAAGTATTTGCGCGACCGTGACGTGGATCTGGTGATCTCGGGCCATGCGCACGGCGGTCAATGGAGAGTGTTCGGTCGCGGTGTTTATGCGCCCGATCAAGGATTGTTTCCAAAGTATACCTCAGGTGTGTACGAGGACAGACTGGTCATATCCCGCGGTACAGCCAACACCGCAAGCCCCATCCCGCGCTTTTTCAATCCGCGCGAGGTGGTTTGCATCAGAATCAATGAAAAGGAGTCGAAAACATGAAAATATTGGTTGTTGTAGATATGCAGAAGGACTTTATTGACGGCGCGCTGGGCACCGCTGAGGCAGTCGCCATTGTGCCTGCGGTCAAGGCGCTGATCGAGGGCTTTGACGGCAAGGTGATCTTCACGCGTGATACGCATTTTGAGAATTATATGGATACCGAAGAGGGGCGTCATCTGCCCGTGCCGCATTGCATCAAGGATACCGAGGGCTGGACGATCCATCCCGATCTGGACGCCCTGCGCACCACAACTCCCATCGACAAGCTGACCTTTGGCTCGCGTGAGCTGATCGAGCTGCTGGCAGATGAGACCGACGTAGAGAGCATTACACTCTGCGGCCTGTGCACCGACATCTGTGTCATCTCCAACGCGCTGCTGATCAAGGCGTATTATCCCGAGATCCCGCTGTTCGTTGTGGAGAACGCCTGCGCAGGTGTCACTCCCGAAAGCCACCAAAACGCGCTCTCTGCCATGAAAATGTGCCAGATTGGGATTTTGTAAAAAACTCTAATAAACGCAAATTTTTTCGCAGTTCAATCGTTATATTATATACGGTGACCATATTTTTATTGGGAGAATATCACGATGAAAAAAACATTAACATTTGCGCTTATCTTACTTATAGCCATTTCTGTGATTGCGGCATGCTCGCAAATTTCGGACGGACAGGGACCTGACACCGAGGTGATCACGTCGCTGTTCAGAGAAGAGGATTTCTCGCCGGTATACAGCTATCATGCACAGATGCTGGATGATCCTGCGGATAAGTATGATTTGTTGATCGCTCGCGAGAATTCGCTTTCCCGAGAGGGGGAGATCAAAATCGTGCCGTGGAACCGTTATATCGCCATCGAGGGCGATATGGGATTCCGATGCGGCCAGGTCGTGGGGAACGAGGCGTGGCTGATCCGCCCGAATGCGGGATGGTGCAGCAGTATCCGCATAGAGAAATTTACCAAGGACAAAGCCGGGGATACGGCTCTTGAGATAAAGCTGCCCGGAAGCCTCCAGATATCCAATATTTTCTGCGATTTTTCTGTTCCGGGGCATGCGTATGTCGATGTGTATGAGGCAATTTTAGACACGCAGACGAAAACCTCCTATGGGGTACTCGCTTATCAGCTGTATTCTACTGATAACGGTGAAACGTGGGAGATCCTGACGTTCGAAAATGCTCCCGCCGGACCTTACTATTTATCTACTCCCGAAATTTCCAAACATATTGATGCCAATACGGCAATTGTTTGTTTTGATCACGGACATTCCGAAAACGTTAACCCCTTGGCTCCCAGAATCTTTATTACCCGCGATGGCGGACAGAACTGGCAGAATGCAAATCCGATCAGCATCCCTGCCGGGCTTGAAGGCTATGAGGCCGACGTGGAATACTTCGAGCAGGTGGATAGCGGTTATCGAATGATGGTTCACTACGCCTACATTCCTGTCGGGCAAGATCCATCATTTTGTGACGTTTATTATTTTTCAACCGATCTGATCAATTGGACTGCCGAATAAAAATCAAAAAAGACAGTACATCTGCGTCATCTCCATTTCTGCCATGAAAATGTGCCAGATCGGAATAATCTGATGTATATTGCAAAAGCCCTGCACGGCAGGGCTTTTGCATATAATAAATTTTCTAATATCATGTCAGCATCCGCCCGTATTGTTGTGTATATAGGTGAAGACCAAATACAAAAATGAGGAGAAAGACATGAAAACAAAAAACTTTCGGAAAGGAGATGCTTATGCAGGACGAGCAGATCATTGAGCTCTATAATGAGCGAAACGAGCAGGCCATTGTCGAAACCGACGCGAAATACGGTAAGTATTGCATGAGCATAGCCCAAAATATTCTGCAGAATATGCAGGACAGCGAGGAGTGCGTGAACGATACGTGGCTGCAGACATGGAATTCCATCCCGCCCGCACATCCTGTGGACCTGCGCACTTTTCTTGGCAAGATCACGCGAAACCTATCGATCAACCGCTTCAAATTCCGCACGCGTGCCAAACGCGGCGGTGGACAGACCTTACTTGCGCTGGACGAGCTTTGCGAGGTAGCCGCACCCGAGTCGGATATAGAATCGCATATCAACAAGCAGGAGTTTGCCCGTATACTTAACGCATTTCTTTGGGATCTGCCGGAGCGAGATGCCAATATCTTTATCCGCCGCTATTATTTCGTGGACAGCGTTGAGGATATCGCCAATAGGTATTCGCTCAGCTGTGACAACGTGCTGAAAATTCTCTCCCGCGCAAGGAAAAAACTGCGCCAGAGATTGGAAGGGGAGGGATACACGGTATGAGTCAGATCACGATTTTTGAATGGATGAGCGAGATCGACCCCGTCCTGATCGCACGCGCCGATGCCCCTGTGGTTATCAAGCGCAGATCCCGCATGCGCTCCATTTTGATCATTGCGGCAACACTTGCACTTTTAATGCTCGCACTGACCTTAAGCTCGGCCTTTATGCTGGATTCCTATGTTGAGCAGAGATATGAGAACTATGACGGCACCATCCTGCACGCGTTGGATATCGTACTGACGCAGGATGATAACGCGATAGCCAATGCGCTTGGTGAGAGCAATCGCGCATCCTTGCATACGCTGTTCAATGCGCTTCGCGGTATTGAGACAGAGCCCGACCCCCAGCCCGATTCCGAGACGGAGCCGTATTCAGAGGGCTTGTCCTTTACACAGTATAGCGATGGCACGTATTTCGTGTCCGATCTTGGTGAGTGCAAGGATTCGGTTGTGCGCATTCCGCCATACACACCGAATGGCGACGTGGTAGCGGGTATTCAAAACAGAGCGTTTGAGAATGAAATCGGCATTACGTCGGTTATCCTGCCCGATACCGTTACAACGATTGAGAGTGCCGCCTTTGCAGGCTGCAGCAGGCTGGAGAGTGTCACGCTCTCCAATCGCCTGAAAGTTATCGAAGCAGAGGCCTTCCGAAGCTGCTGGCGTCTGACTGCATTGCACATTCCCGCAAGTGTGACGGGTATTGGTCAAAACGTTGTCGGCATGTGCATTATGCTGCAGGAGCTGACTGTTGACGAGCACAACCCCGTGTACCGCAGTCAGGAAAACTGTTTGATCGAGATTGAGAGCGGTGCGCTGATCGCCGGCTGTGAGACCAGCGTGATTCCCGAAGGAATCAGCAGAATTGCACCTTATGCATTTTTCTGCATCGCCGGTCTTCGTAGTGTTGAGATTCCCGAGGGAGTGACCAGCATTGGAGATAAGGCTTTCCTTGGATGCAGCGGACTGCGGGAGGTGACGTTCCCATCAACTCTTGAACGCATTGGCGAGCAAGCATTTTCCGAGTGTGTGGCACTGCATAGCGTTGTACTGCCCGAGGGGCTTCCCGCCATTGAAAGCAGAGCATTTGAAAAAAGTGGTATTGCAAGCATCAGTCTGCCAAGCACAGTGCAAACTATACAAGAAGGTGTGTTTGCGGAATGCACTGCGCTTGTAGAGATCGATCTCCCCGAGGGGCTTATGGTCATTGAGGAGAATCTGTTCTATGGCTGCAGTAAGCTTGAACGTGTAGGCATTCCCGACAGCGTAACAAAAATCATGCACCGAGCCTTTTACCAATGCGAGGCGTTGGCTGAAATCGATCTGCCGCCTTCACTTGGAGCTATTGGGGAGTATGCATTTTTTTGCTGCCGGTCTTTGACGAGCGTGACGCTGCCTGAGGGACTGTTTGAGATTGCCGAGGGAGCTTTCTGTAATTGCAACGGTATGACCGAACTGAATATTCCTTCAACCCTTGGCATTATTCCTTACAGAGCATTCGACTACTGTCCGTCTCTGGAGTCGGTCACGTTACCCGAAGGAGTTTTCTATATTGAAGAATGTGCGTTTTATCAGTGCACCGGATTGAAATCGTTTTATATTCCGAGCAGCGTGATTGGCGTTTCTCCGCTTGCCTTTTATTCATGCAATCTGCTCAGCAAGCTGACCGTATCTGAAGAAAATTCCCATTTCAAAGTGGTAGGGAATTGCTTGATTAATACAGATACCGATACGTTGGTGTATGCAAATGCACGCAGTGAGATCCCGGGCGGTATACGTGAGATTGGTAATTATGCGCTCAGCAATACGAATTTCAGAAGGATCACGTTCCGTGATGGCGTTGAAGTGATTGGAAACTACGCCTGCTCTCAGTGCTGGGATATGGTCAGCGTGGTCATTCCCGCCGGTGTGACAACCATTGAAGACGGAGCATTCGATTCCTGTATCAATTTGCGTAACGTGTATTATACAGGCACCGAGGAAGAGTGGGCGCAGATTGAGATCGGTGAAGGCAATGAAGATCTGCTGGACGCGACCATTCATTATGAATACGTTCCCGAGGATGCAATGGATACGAACGGTTCATAAACCAACCCCGCCAACGGATATCCGTTGGCGGGGTTCTTACTCAATTAAGCCTCTAAGGTTTTCTTATAGCCGTCAAGCTTGGCAAGCACGTCGTTCTGATCCTTGCCGAGCAGCAGGAAATAGAACTTGATCTTGGGCTCGGTGCCCGAAGGACGAACCACGATGACGTCACCGTTGACCAGCTTGAAATACAGCACGTTGGACTTGGGCAGACCCGTGGGGGTCTTTTTGCCGGTGGCAAGCTCGGTAAAGGTTTCGGTCTTGTAGTCGCCGAACAGCTCCACGTTCACGCCGCCAAAGACTGCGGGGGGATCGTTGCGCAGAGTATCCATCATAGCCGACATGCGCGCAGCACCGTCCAGACCCTCCATGTAGATCTCCACGTTGGTCTCGTAGCAGTAGCCGTAGCGGGCGTAAAGGCCTTCAAGCGCATCGCACAGCGTCATGCTCTTGGCCTTGTAGTAAGCGGTCATTTCGCAGATCAGCATAGAAGCCACAACGGCATCCTTATCGCGCGCATAAGTGCCCTTGAGATAGCCGTAGCTTTCCTCAAAGCCGAGAATGAACGAGCCGTAACCCTCGGCCTCGTAGTTCTTGATGACCTCACCGATGAACTTAAAACCGGTCAGTACGTTGTGCATGGTCACGTTGTGCGCGGCGCAAATAGCGGCGGCAAGCTCGGTGGAAACGATGGTCTTGACAGCGTAAGGATGTGCGGGCATGTTGCCGGTTTCCTCGTAAGCGGTCAGAATATAGTCAAGAAGGAGTGCACCCATCTGGTTGCCCGTGATGGTCTTGAACGAGCCGTCAGAGGTTCTTGTCATCACGCCAACGCGGTCGGCGTCGGGGTCGGTTGCCACGATCAGGTCACTGCCGATCTCGTTTGCAATGGCAATACCCAGCTCAAATACCTGCGGATATTCGGGGTTGGGCTTGGGCACGGTGGGGGAGTCGCCGTCAATGATCATCTGCTCGGGAACGGTGTAGAGGTGCTTCAGGCCAATTCGCTTCATGACCTCGGGCACCAGCTTATGGCCCGTGCCGTGCAGGGGAGTGTAAACGATCTTGAGATCATCCGCAACAGCCTTGACAGCATCGGGATTGACCGCCTGTGCCACCACCTGTGCAAGATATTTTTCGTCGGTCTCGGCACCCAGCATGATAATCAGACCGTCAGAGAGCGCCTTGTCGAAATCGGCGAGCTTGACGTCCTCGAAAATGTCAAGTGCCTCCATGGATGCGCTGACCGTGTCGGCATGCTCGGGGGGCAGCTGTGCGCCGTCCTCCCAATAAGCCTTGTAGCCGTTGTATTCCTTGGGGTTATGGGATGCGGTGATGTTAATGCCCGCAACACAGCCGTACTCGCGCAGAGCAAAGGAAAGCTCGGGCGTGGGGCGAAGATCGTCAAACAGATAGGACTTGATACCGGCAGCAGCAAGCACCTGCGCGGCAGTCTTGGCAAAGAGAGCCGAGTTGTTGCGGCTGTCATAGGCAATGGCAACGCCGTCGGCGGCGCGGCCTTGCTCGAGGATCAGGTTTGCAAGACCCTGCGTAGCGTAAGCCACGGTGTGAACGTTCATGGCGTTCATACCGGTCTTCATGATGCCGCGAAGTCCGGCTGTGCCAAAGGAAAGGTAAGAGGTAAAGCGCAGACGGATCTCACCGTCATTGTCACGGATGCTCGCAAGCTCGGTCTTTTCGGCGTCTGTCAGCTTGTCAGACTCCAGCCAACGTAAATAGTTTTTCATGTACTGTTCCATGATCGCGTTCTCCTTTATTTTTTAATTATTTCTGCAGATTCTGCTCCAGAGCCTGCGCCAGCTGGTCGGGGCAGGAGGTGGGCTTGAAGCCGCACTTAATGCCGCGCAGACGGCGAATTGCTTCCTTGGCGGTCATGCCGATGACGAGAGCGGCAACACCCTGCGTGTTTCCGTGACAACCGCCAACGAAAGCAGCTTCGGTGATAACACCGTCTTCAACGGTGAGGTTGATCTGTCGGGAGCAAACGCCCGAGGTTTTGTAAGAAATTGTCTGTTTCATAGTATGTATTCCTTCATTAAAATATTATTTGATTTGGTAAATGCCAATAGGGATCAGATCCGTGCAAAACAGAGAAAGATAGATAAGAAAGGGATAAAAGGTCTCTGCATTGATCGAAAGACTCAAACGGAAGGTTTCTCCGTCGGAGCTTGTATAAGAGCCGGAATCAATCAGGTGGTGGCCAAAAAGCCGGGCAACACACAAAAGATCGGAAACGTCGCGCGAGATAGCGGGGGTATAAAGAAAGTCAAAACAGGAGGATATGGGTGTGGAGGGGATATCGAGCGATCTTTTGACCAATGCAAATACGGTGTGAGAATCGTGTGTTCCCGCTACGCGGCAGACAGCACAAATCCTGAGTCGGTAACGCGCTACCATGCGGTACAGCCCTGCAAGTATACCCTCAGCAGAGGATTGCACGGGCAGAATTCCATATTGACTGTGGCCGTTGTAGACCTCCTGACAAACGTCGTCGAAATGGTGATGATAAGACACACGACAGCCGGGAATATTGGCGCAAAGCAGGGAAAATGCCTGCTCGGTAAAGCTGTTTGCAACGTAAGAAACGCGACCCAAGGCCGATTCGGCAAGCGGTACGTCCCGGCCGAACAGATCGGCAAGCAAGCGGGTATAGCCATCAGGTAAGGTGTTTGCAATCTCGGTGCAGAGCGTCACGATGTCAGCAAGAACGGTCGCTGTCTTGTAGGCGTCCTGCTCGCGTGACGGCATAAACAATCGTTCGATGATAGCCGAAAGCGTTTGTTCATCGGGAGTGGGCGAGAGCGAAAGCTCCTGCGTCAGCTCAGAGAGATGAAACGCTCGCTCGACGTATAAGCGTGAGAGCCGCTCGTCCGTTTCGGCCAGATTTGCCTGCACGGTATCAACGCCGTCATCCCGGTCATGTGTGGTGTAACGAAGATAATCTGCTTGCATCAGAGCAGCTCCAGAAGCGAGAAGCTCTTGGAGAGAAAGTCCTCCATCTCGTCGGCACTGAGCTTGCGGTGGGCAAGCAGGGAAAGCGTCCAGATCTGACTTGCCAGAAGGCGCGCTTTATCGGGATCTGTGGTAAGCAGGGAGAGCAGCTTGCCATATAGCGGGGAAGCGGTGTTGAGCACCAGCGTATATTCCAGCGGATACTCCATCGGACCTGCACCCGAGCTCATGGCATACATGCGCATCATCTCTGCCATTCTCATAGATTCCTCGGAAACGTTGAGCAGGGCGGGCACGGACGCGGATTTGAGCGGCTGGAAGCTGATAGCCAGATGCTCACGGCCACTCACGCTCTTGAATAGCTCGCCAAGTTCGGGCTGCTCGGTGATCTCACCGTCGCCCTTGAGCGCGTCTGCCACGTCGGAGTCAATTCTCTTGAACTTGACGTCGTCACGGTAGCTCTCCAGGGCGGACATAAACTGCGTATCCAGCGTCTTGTCGAATACGGCAACAGACATGCCCTGATCGGAAAACATCGAAATATACTGTGCTTGCAAGGCCTTGTCAGTGGCGTAATAGATCACACCCTCGTGCTTTTCCTTGGCGTTTTCCAGATACTGATCCAGCGTCACGTAGGTGCCGTCGGTCAGTGCGAGCAGCAGGCTGCCCTTGACTCGCTCGTAGAACTTACGGTCGCGGATGCAGGCGTATTCCACAAAGATGCGGATATCGTTCCAGATCTGCTCGTATCTTTCGCGTTCAAGATTGCAAAGAGAATTCAGCTTGTCCGCAACCTTTTTGACGATGTGCGCGCCTACCTTTGTAACGTAGGTGTTATTCTGCAGATAGCTGCGCGAAACGTTTAGCGGCAGCTCGGGGCAATCCAACACGCCGCGAAGCATGAGCAGATATTCGGGAATGACCTCCTTGATGTTGTCAGCAACAAACACCTGATTGTAATACAGCTTGACCTGTCCCTCAATCGATTCATATTCGCTCGAGATCTTGGGGAAATACAGAATACCCTTAAAATTCAGGGGATAATCCGCATTGATGTGAATATGGAACAAGGGCTCCTTGAAGTCGGTAAATACCTTGTTGTAAAAATCCTTATACTGTTCGTCGGTGCAATCCGAGGGATTGGACTGCCAGAGAGGAGTCGTGTCGTTGATGGGGGACGCATTCTCGTTTTCCTCGTTTGCATCCTCGAAATAGATCTCCACGGGCATAAACGAGCAGTATTTGCGGAGCATGCCGGAAAGTTTTACCTTATCAAGGTATTCACGTTCCTCATCGGTAATATGCATGATTACCATGGTGCCGCGATCCTGCTTGTCCGAGGGCTCGGTGCTGTAATTACCAAGCTCATCGCACACCCAATGCACGGCAGGTGCATCGGTATAGGACTTGGTGTAGATTTCCACGCTGTCCGAAACCATGAAGGCGGAGTAGAAGCCCAGACCGAAATGACCGATAATGCCGGTCGAGCCGCCCTCACCCTCGTATTTCTGAATGAAATCAAAGGCTCCCGAGAGCGCAATATTACAAATGTAGGTTTCCAGCTCCTGGGCGCTCATGCCAATTCCGTTGTCACTTACGCTGATGGTTTTTGCATCGGTGTCCAGAGATACGGTAATGCGGTAGTCACAATCGTCCTGGGGAATCTGCCCAAGCGATTGCAGTCTTTTGTATTTGGTTACTGCGTCGGTTGCGTTGGAAACGATCTCGCGCAGAAAAATATCCTTTTCGGAATAAAGCCACTTTTTGATGATGGGGAAGATATGCTCGGTATCAACCGAGATACCGCCCTTTTTTACGTTGTCATGATTCATGTGATATACCTCTTATTCTTGGTTGTCTGTGGTTTGATCGATCAGCTCATCTGTTTCTTGGTCCTCGAGCTCGTCCATGTCATTGTATCCTTCCGTGATAACGGGATCGTGACCGGTGAGATCGGCGTTATCGGGTTGCTCGGAAACGTCGGTGCTGACAGACTCGGCAGAAATTTTCTCGGCTTGTCTGATCTGCTTGCGGAGCTTTCTCTTTTCTCTGCGTTTATCCAGCCATTTTTTTATCGGGCTGTGTTCATAATAGTAGGTCAGCTTTCTGTTTTTGTAGTGCTCGGCAAAGTCGATCTCGTCCTCGTTATCCACCCCTCGGTAGTATTCCGCGGTATCGGTGGGCAGACCCTTTTTCTTGAGTCTGTATTCAAGGAACATTTTTCCAAGCTCAACCATAACGGCAAACAGCGGAACGGAAATGATCAGCGCGATGGGATTGCCCTGGAAGATGGTGCCCATGACAACGATCGAGATCAGAACGCACAGTGCGCTGACGCCCATGTGCTCTCCAAGGATCTTGGGGCTGATGATATTGCCCTCAAGCTGCTGGATGAGAAGTACGAGAATGACGTACAAGAGGAACTTGGAGGGGTTGGTGATCAGTATGATAAATCCGCCGGGAACCGCACCGATCAGCGGACCGACCACGGGGATGATATCCGTGACACCGATCAGCGCTGCGATCAGCACGTAGTATTCGGAAATATTGAAAATTCTGAAGGTGATCAGACACAGCACAAAGATGATCAGCGCGTCAAGCAGCTTGCCCTCAATGTAGCTGCCGAAGGACTCGTTGATGATGCGGAGAACGTTGTTGATGAACTTGTTCTGGTCGTAGGTAAACAAAGCCTTGCGCATTTTCTTGATCTGAGCAAGTCTGGTTTCCTTGGTAGCCAGCAGATGAACAGCGATCAGAATGCTGAAGAACGCTTCAATGATGAAGACGTAGACCTTGTTGATCAGCGTGCCGGTGTAGGGGAACAGCTTTTCAAACAGCGTTTTGAGCGCAGACGAGGAGTTTTCGTCAAAGAACTCCATGATCTGCTGCAAAAGGCTCTTGGAGGAGTCGAACACCGAGGTGACTGCATTGTAGACGGCCGTCTTGATCTCTTCAACACTGATGTATTCGCCGGTTTCGTCGGGAGTTATGCCTGCCAGCTTTTCAAGAAATGCGATTCCTTGATTAACAAGCGTGATGACCTCTTCAAGGTAGGCGTCATAATTTGCAATCAGATGCTGAATACTGCGGATCAACTCGGGAACCAGCAATCCGATAAAGACGGCGATGCCCGCAAGAACGATCAACGCGGTCATAATCAGCGAGAATGCACGGCGAAGTCCCGGTATTTTGATTTTGTGGAATATGCGATTGTCAAAGAATCGCATGATGGGATTGCATAGGTATGCAATACAGAAGCCGTATACGACCGGGGCGAAAATGACCCACAGACGGCCGATAAAAGCCTTGATTGCGCCAATATTGACGATTGCATACAGAATCACACCGACGGCGGCGGTTGCCAACGCGGCGATCAGATATGCATTTCTGAATTTGTTCTTTTGCAATTGCTGCATATAGAGTCTCCTATCCTTGGAATCTTGCGAGCCAAAGCACTCCGAAAGATGCGAAAAGCATCGCTCTTGGGCAATTCGATTCGGCTTTCGTGTGGCTTTAAGTTCGGCGCTCTTCGGCTGTAAAGGTGTGAAGGCCTAAAAGCCCTCACATTAAATTATATAACGAATTTGCATTTTCGTCAAGAGATTATATCTAAGTTCGAAGTCACTCGGACGAATATTTTCGGCTTGTTCACACTTTGCGCAGGCTCGGGACTTGCCAAAGCGCAGACTGTGTGTTATAATGAGAAAAATACCGAAAGGAAGTGTGCCATGCAGACAAAGGCCTTTGCAAAAATCAATTTGTATCTCAACGTAATAGGCAAAAGAAACGACGGATATCATGATATCGTCAGCATTATGCAAACTGTGGATCTTTGTGACACAGTAACGGTTAGCGTCGATAAGAATGTACCGGCAGGTGTGTTGCTGAGATGTGACGCAGGTCTTCCTTGCGACCAAAGAAACCTTGCTTACCGCGCTGCGATGGCTTATTTCGGCGGTGAGATTCCTTGCAGAATCGAGATAACCGTGCAAAAGAATATTCCGCAAGAGGCGGGACTGGCAGGAGGCAGCGCAGATTGTGCCGCAGTGCTCAGATTACTGAATGCACAGTTTAAGAAATACGACGAGCAGGAGATGCTCGCACTTGGGGCAAGCCTCGGCGCAGACGTGCCATTTTGCATCGTAGGTGGCACAAAAATCACAAGAGGAATCGGTGAGAGGATGGAGCCTTGTCCGCCTATGCCTGATTGCTTTACGGTGATCGCACGCGGTGGCCCGGGCGTTTCCACTCCGACGGCTTACAAAGCGCTTGACGGTCTGTACGGTGACTTTGCAAAGCAGAAAAACGAGTCCGAGCAGGATCTTCAAAATATTCTGCAGGCCATGCAGGCTGCTGATCTGAACGATACTTGCGCATGTATGTATAACGTGTTTGAATCGGTCGTGCTGCCCGAGCATAAGGTGGCGACAGAGCTCAAAACGATCATGAAAAGCGGCGGCGCCACAGGCGTCTTGATGAGCGGAAGCGGTCCGAGCATCGTGGGTGTTTTCGATAACGAGCAAAAGGCTATCGGGGTGAAAAACACCATATTACAAAAGGGAATAGCCGCATTCATCGCAAGACCTGTTAATTGATAAAAAACGGAGGAATCCACCGTGGATTCCTCCGTTTTTCTGTTGATCAGCTTATTCCTTGAGCAAATCCTCGGCAGCACTCTTGACAGCCGCTGTATCGTTTTCCGAGAG
Organism: Eubacteriales bacterium; assembly: GCA_045603085.1. Classification (GTDB taxonomy): domain Bacteria; phylum Bacillota; class Clostridia; order Oscillospirales; family CAG-272; genus SVQP01. The sequence continues at coordinate 30,811 of JAZULL010000123.1, forward strand.
TATGGTATATATCACGTAATTGCCGCAAACAAAGACCTCTGCATTCTCCAGCTTGACTGTTTCCGCAGGATCATAGGTTTGCAGATAGACCTCAAGCTTGAGCTGCATATATTGCACGTATTCTTCAACCGCCTTCTTGACTGCGTTGACGTCCTGACCGGATTTTACGTGGAACACGCCGAATTCATCCACGGTGACTGTGGATTTGGAAGCGTAAATATACCAGTCTGAAACCGAGCTCTCAACCGTACCGGCACTCGGGAACTCCAAGGAAACGTAATCGCTGTCGGTAGAATCACAGCCGCCGTCAATGCTGACGGAACCAAGCATTTTGTCCGCGACCTCCTTTGAGGTGGCGTCGTCGCGGTAGGATACGTTACAGGCACTCAGGCAGAGCGCCAGAGAGAGGATGAGCAGGGAAATGGTAATCAGTTTTTTCATTGTCGTTCTCCTTGTTTATTCGGTGTATCCGTGTGTACGGATATATTGCAGAATGGCTCGATAAGCATCTGCGGTCATGTGAATGCCGTCACCGGCATTGTAGCTTTCGATCATTGTGCCGCCGCTGTTTTTCAGTATACTCGCGGTATCCAGATATTTACAGCCCTTGTCCTTTGCAAGCTGCATGACCCATGTGTTCGCAATATCAATGTTCGCATTGCAAAGCTTTCCGCCCTTTTGATCATAGGAGGCTGTTACGGGGAAAATCGATTGCAAGATTATTTTTGTTTCGGGGCTTGCTTGTACGATCACGTCGATGAGCTTGCCGTAATAAGCCTTGAACTGGGCTTCGGTAGAATAAGCAATACCGTTTACGCCAAGAGTGATGATAATATACTTGGGCTTTTCATCGGTTACGGCTTGCGCGATGGTCTTGGCCTTGCCGTCCAACGGGTGATAGATGGTGGTTTTGTGGATCATGCCATCCAACATTAAGGTGCCGGAGGGATCGCCCTTTTCGTCAACACCCGACCACACCTGCTTTGTTTCCTTTCCGCCGCTGAGAACGGCACGGTTGATCATGTGATAGGTGGTTGAGTCACCAAGGAAAATAATGCTGTCGATATAATCCTGCCCCATATCGTCGGTCAGCTCAAGTACAACGCCGTCGGGAACGGTGCCCGCCGGTGTGTCGTCGGTTTGCTGTTCATCGGGCGTGGCGGGTTGCGTTTGAGGATCCTTATTGCCCGCAAACAGTGAAACGATGCCCCATGTGCCCAGAAGCAAGATATTGAGAAGTAGCAGGACAGCTATGATGATGACAAGTATTTTGATAATCGAATCTTTCATTTCTTATGATTTCTCCGTTCTTTTGAAGGGATAGCGCCGGATCTGTTTTGTTCAAACGCGATGCGCTCGCGTCTTTTCTGCAGAGCGTTGCGGATCAGCAGAAAGGCAGCCATGCATAAGGTATAAGCAACCGCAATGACGAAAAACAGCACGGTCAGGGTCTGGTCGGAAACACCTGCGTCAACCGATTTGTATCGCAGGATAATACACAGGTAAAAACCGCCAAGTGTCAGGACGGCATGTGCGATGACGCGCCAGAGCATTTTGAATTCGGACTGCATCATGAATACGTTGGCCGCCGCAAGGCAGATACAAAGCGCAAGAATGAGAAAATATGTGGCAATGGCAAAGGCAGTCATGCCGCATATTGCACAGTACAGCATGGCCAGGGAAAAGGCCACGGTGGCATATATACAGGTGTGTATGGTAAAGGATTTGAAAAAAGCCTTGAGATTCATAAACGTGATGCAGATTCCTTCCGTTACAGATATATATACTTTACCATAACTTATAAAAAAATGCAACAGCAAAAGGGAAAATTTACGAAACCTTCACACGAATATTTTCGCGATGAATATATGCAAATAAATATTCATTTCCGCCTTGACTTTCTATTAATAATCGTGTATAATTATCATAATAATGTCTAAATCGTGCGAAAGGAAACAGATATGGCACAAATGAATAGAAAACAACAAAGAGAGGCAGTATTTCATCTGCTTTTTGAAAGCGACTTCAGACGCGACGAGACTCCCGAGGATATCTTCTCGGTCTGGTGCGAGGAGAACGGCAACCCCGAATCCGATTATATCAGAGGTGCCTTTTTCGGCGTGCATCAGAATCTCGGGCAGATCGATGCAATGATCGAGCGTCATTCCAACGGTTGGAAGGTTGCAAGACTTGCACGCGTCAGCCGCGCCATCATCCGTCTTTGCACTTATGAGATGATGTTTGCGGACGTCCCTCGCGCCGTAGCCATCAATGAGGCAATTGAGCTGACAAAGAAGTATGACGACGATAAGGCGCGCCCGTTTATCAACGGTGTGCTGGGCGGTATCAAGACCGAGCTTGAAGCAAATGCAGAGTAAACCGATTTGTTACGTTGGCTTTGATACCAGCAATTATACCACCTCCGCGGCAATATGTACCGAGGACGGCAGGGTGGTTGCCAATATCAAAAGTCCTTTGCCCGTGGAGGCGGGCGCTTGCGGTCTGCGGCAGAGCGATGCGGTATTTGCGCATCTGAAGAATCTGCCCGACGTTTGCGAGCAGCTCAGAGCAGCCACGGCAGATTATAGAGTAGCCGCCGTGGGCTATTCCGCATATCCGCGTGACGTGGAGGGCTCCTATATGCCATGCTTTTTGGCAGGTAAGAGTGCCGCGTCTGCCTTTGCAGCCGCATGTGATGTCCCGCTGTATGCATTCTCTCACCAGAATGGGCATATTATGGCTGCAGCATATTCCTCGGGGCAGCTGGAACGGCTGATGGAGGGTCCTTTTGTGGCGTTCCACGTGTCGGGCGGTACAACCGAGGCCTTGTTGGTTACTCCCGAAAACGGTACGATCAGAGAGGTCACGCTTGTCGGAGAGACGGCCGACCTGAATGCGGGTCAGGCCATTGACCGCATCGGCGTTGCCATGGGACTTTCGTTCCCGTGCGGCAGAGCCATCGAGCTGCTGGCTGCCGAGGCAACCGGGAAGATTCCAAAGCCGCGCATCAGCGTCAAGGGAAGTGTTTGTAATCTCTCGGGGCTTGAAAACCTTGCACTGGGTCTTTATAACATGACGGGAAATAAACCGCTTGTCAGTGCTTATACACTTGATTTCGTGGCACAAACGCTTTCCCAGATGACAGAGAATATTTTGATGGAGCACGGCAGAATGCCGGTGCTGTATGCGGGCGGCGTGATGAGTAATTGCCGCATCCGCGAGAGACTGGAACGTAAGTTTCACGCATATTTCGGCGCGCCCGCGTTTTCCGCAGATAACGCCGCAGGCACAAGCCTTTTGTGCCGTCAGAAGCACATGAAAGGAGAGTAAGGCTATGCAGGACGTCAGACAGTATTTTTCTGTAACACAGCTCAACGAGTACGTCAGAATGCTGCTTGACGGAAATGCCGTACTCTCGGATATATGGATAAAGGGTGAGATCTCGAATTTTACCAATCAATACAGAACGGGACACATGTATTTTTCTGTTAAGGACGCGGGTGCTACCGTGCGCGTGGTCATGTTCCGTTCCCATGCCGCAAGACTTGGCTTTGAGCCGGCAGACGGCATGAAGGTCATTCTGCACGGCAGAGTGTCTGCATACGTTCAGGGCGGGCAGTATCAGTTCTACGCCGACCACATGCAGGCCGACGGATTCGGCAACCTGTTTTTGGCATTTGAGCAAACCAAGGCCAGACTTGCAGCCGAGGGACTGTTTGCCGAGGACAGAAAGAAGCCTATCCCGTCACTTCCGCACCGCGTGGGCATCATCACCTCGCCAACCGGCGCAGCCATCCGAGATATTATCAACGTTACGGGCAGACGTTATCCGCAGGGAGAGCTGCTCATTTTTCCCTCGCTGGTACAGGGAGAGCAGGCCGCAGCATATCTTGCGGGCGGCATTCGCTATTTCAACCGCGCCGCCAACGTGGACGTCATCATAATAGGTCGCGGCGGTGGCTCGATTGAGGATCTCTGGGCGTTTAACGACGAGGGACTTGCCAGAGAGATCGCTGCATCGTCCATTCCCGTGATTTCCGCTGTAGGACATGAGACCGATTTTACAATATGTGATTTTGTAGCCGATCTGCGCGCACCCACACCCAGCGCGGCGGCGGAGCTGGTTTTTCCGGACAGAGCCGCACTCAAATCAGATCTGCAGGCAAAGCTTTCAAAGATTGACGCGTTGGTCAGATCCGACGTAGCCGCAAAAAGGGAAAAGCTGAATTTGCTGGCCTCGAGCCGTGCAATGCGCGCACCCGCGGCCGTGATTGCCGATAAGCAGATGCGCATCGACGACCTTTCCGTGCGCATGCACAACGCCATGGATAAGCTGATGCAGTCGCATGCACGGGAGTTGTCAGCCAACGCCGCCAGACTTGAAGCACTCTCACCCTTGGCTGTGCTGTCGAGAGGCTATGCCGTCACCTACCGTGAGGACGGTGAGGTTGTGACCTCGGTTGAGCCGATCAAAAAGGGGCAGAGCATTACGGTACGCTACAAAGACGGATCGGTGGACGCACAGGTCACACAGATCAAAAAGGAGCAGATATGGAGCAAGCAATGAATTACGAGCAGGCGCAGGCAAGACTTGAACAGATCATCCGCGCCATGGAAAATGATAAATTACCGTTGGAGCAATCTCTGGCACTTTACGAGGAGGGCGTGGCCATTGTCCGCCGTCTGTCCGCCGAGCTGGATGCCGCAGAGAGAAAGATCAAGATCCTGCAGCAAAATCAGCAGGGTGAGATCGTAGCATTAGACTTTATTACAGAGGATACGGATGTATAAGAATATGATTCCCACGTTTGTAAAACACGACGCGGCGGCGGTTCATGCACGCTTGTCCGAGCTGTATCCCGAGGGGACGCGCACTTATCGCACGCTGTATGATGCGCAGAAATACAGCCTGCTTGCGGGTGGCAAGCGGATCCGTCCCGTGCTGGTTATGGAAACCTGCCGGGCTTTGGGCGGTGACGAGCGTGTCGCTGTTGATTTTGCAGCAGCCGTTGAGATGGTGCACACCTATTCGCTCATTCACGACGACCTTCCTTGTATGGACGACGACGATCTCCGACGCGGGCGACCCACCAATCATAAGGTGTTTGGTGAAGCCTTAGCCATTCTGGCGGGAGACGGATTGCTGACAGATGCATTCGGTGTCATCCTGCGCAATCCCATCGCAACTGCAAAGGCCAAGACCAATGCCGCATTGGCACTTTCCGAGGGAGCCGGCAGCCATGGTATGGTGCAGGGGCAGGTCATTGATATGTTCGGCGAGCAAAACGAGCTTTCTCTTGATGAGCTTCTGGAGCTGCACCGCGGCAAGACCGGCGCGCTGATCAAGGCGGCCGTATTGCTCGGCTGTTATGCCGCAGAGCTTGAAGCAAGTGACCCCCGCATCAAGGCACTCTCGACCTATGCCGAGCGGATCGGACTTGCATTTCAGGTTATTGACGACGTGCTGGACTGTACCCAGAGCGCAGAGGTGCTTGGAAAGAGCGTCGGAAGTGACCAAAGAGACGGAAAAACCACGTTTATGAGCTTTTATTCCGTAAACCAAGCAAAGGAGTATGCACAGCAGCTGACTGAGCAGGCAATCGCGGCAGTCTCGACTGTGTCCGGTACAGAGCGGCTGATCCGGCTTGCCGAGTATCTCATGCAAAGAAATAACTGAATTATAGGAATTTTATCATGCAGGCAGTTAAGGATTTTTTCTCAAATTATATCGTAATGTCCGCGCTGATCGGTTGGTTTACCGCTCAGTTTCTGAAAATGTTCACAAGCGGCTTTAAGAAAAAGAAATTTCATATAACCGACTTTATGTTTGGAACAGGCGGCATGCCCAGCTCTCACTCTGCGGCTGTTATGGCTGTGGCTGTGGCTTCGGGTATCGTGTTTACCCCGGCATCCTTCCAGTTTGCCATGGCGGGTGTTTTCGCCATGGTTGTCGTGCGCGATGCCATGGGCGTGCGCCGTGAGGTCAGCAAGCAGGCTGCGATCATCAACAAGCTGGTCATTGACGTCATTAATGCAAACAATGAAGAGAACCGCGAAAAGCGACTCAAGGAGCTTGTCGGTCATACTCCCTTGCAGGTGTGGGCAGGTTGCGCCGTTGGCACGGTCATTCCGTTCCTGCTTCGCCTGATTCCTCTGTATGCCGATAACATTGTACGCATGCGCGCGGGGATGTTCTGATGAGAGCAGATCTGTATCTTGTCGAGAACGGCTTTGTCAAAAGCCGCACCGCCGCAAGAAAGTTTATAGAAAACGGACACGTGATCATAGACGGTCGCCCCGTCAAAAAGCCTGCCGAGGAGATATCTGACGGCGAGCATGCCGTGAAGCTGCTGCAAACCGAGCGTTACGTCAGCCGCGGCGGCCTCAAGCTGGAGGGCGCACTCCGTGCATTCGGTATTGACGTCACCGATAAGCGCGCCGCTGATATCGGCGCGTCTACCGGCGGCTTTACCGATTGCCTATTGCAGGCCGGCGCCGCGCACGTGTATGCAATTGATTCGGGCAGGGATCAGCTGGATCCCGACCTGATGCTGGACGAGAGAGTGACAAGCATGGAGGGCGTCAACGCTCGCTATCTGACCCCCGATGATATCGGCGGCACGGTAGACCTTGTCGTTATGGACGTCTCGTTTATTTCACAAACCCTGATTTTACCCGCCGTAGCGTCCTTGCTTTGTGACGGCGGCGTTTATATTGGCTTGATCAAGCCGCAATTTGAAGCGGGAAGAGGTGCTGTCGGCAAGGGCGGCATCGTCAAAAATCCCAAGGACAGAAAGGCCGCCGTGCAGCGCGTGCTGGAATCTGCCGCCGAGCTTGGACTTGTCCTGCACGGACTTGCCGATTCTCCCATCGAGGGAGGGGACGGCAACGTTGAATACCTTGCATATTTCATCAAGGGCTTGCCCGCGGATCGCGCACCGTGGACGTTTGTCGAAGCGGTGTTCGGCAAGCACGGAAAGTAGGATCGGCTATGAAAAGAATTGCCATCATTACAAATTTTAACATAACCGAAAAGGCTCTTGCCGCTATCACGGTGGCGCGCCAGCTGGCCAAGCATGATTGCGAGGTCGTGGCGGCCGTTTACAATCGCGAAAGATTCGCCAAGATGGCAGAGGGAAAGGCTGAGTTTATCATGCTTCCCATTGACGAGGTGTACTCCACGTCGGATCTGATCATCGTGCTGGGCGGTGACGGCTCGATTCTCGAGGCCGCAAGACGCTCCGCACAGAGAGCCACCCCCATTCTCGGCATCAATCTCGGCAGACTTGGCTTTATGGCTGAGCTGGAGATGCGCGACGTGGCGGATATCGACAAGCTGTTTGAAGAGGACGGCTACACCCTTGAAAAGAGATCTATGCTCAACGTTGAACTGATCGGCGCAAAGGGCAATCTTCGCTCCTGCTGCTATGCGCTCAACGACGCGTCAATTTCCAATGGCTCTATTGCGCGAATCGTGGATCTTGAGCTTTCCGAGGGCGGTGTTCCGGTTACCTCGTACCGTGCGGACGGTCTGATCGTGGCAACCCCTACTGGCTCGACCGCCTATTCCATGTCGGCCGGCGGCTCTATCGTTGACCCTCGCGTATCCTGCTTCTGCGTCACCCCCATCTGCCCGCACTCCCTGGCGGCACGCCCCATGATCTTCCCGGATACAGCCGTGCTTGAGATCAAAAACATCTGCCAACGCGAGAAAATGCTGTTTTTAACCGTTGACGGCAGAACCAACTACGAGATGTATAAGGGCGACGTGGTAAGAATCAGTAAATCTCCCTTAGAGACCAATCTCATCCGTATCAAGAGCTGCGGCTTTTACAAAAAGCTGCGCAGAAAGATGACCGAGAACGAATAAATACATCCAAAACGGAGTCAGATATGAAAAAGAACAGACATGAGAAGATCATAGAGATCGTTGAGAGATACGACGTTGAAACACAGGACGAGCTGATCGAGCACCTGCGCCGCACCGGCTATGACGTCACTCAGGCAACCGTTTCCAGAGATATCAGAGAGCTCAAGCTGACCAAGGTCATGAGCGATAAGGGCTCTTACCGCTATCAGCTGCCCAAGAGCAATGAATCTCTTGGCAATTTCAAGTTTAATCACGCACTTGCGGAATCGATTATATCCGTAGACTGTGCGATGCACACCGTTGTTGTCAAGACCTTTCCGGGCATGGCGCAGGCAGTTGCGGTCGGCATTGATTCGCTCAAGCTTCCCGTAATTCTGGGCTGCGTGGCAGGCGACGATACCATCGTGATCATTGCACGCAATCCCGAGGCGGCGGCCGATCTCAACGGCAGAATCAAGGAAATCATTCGCGGCCAGTAATCACGGAGCACGGATATGCTTTCAAATTTACGCATTGAAAATATAGCGGTCATTTCGTGTGCGGATATTGATTTTTCATCCGGCTTTTGCGTCATGACCGGCGAAACGGGTGCCGGTAAGAGTGTGATCGTGGATAGCATCATGCTGGTATGCGGTGCCAAGGGTGATCGCGAGCTGGTGCGCTCGGGTGAATCACGGGCACTTGTCAGCGCATGCTTTACAGAGCTTTCAAAAAGCTGCGTGCAGGCGCTTGCCGATCTTGGCATTTCTTGCGAGGATGCAAGTGTTGTGCTGCAGAGAACGCTATTTGCAGACGGAAAGAGCACCGCAAGAATCAACGGTCGCTCGGCCACGCTCGGCATGCTACGCGAGGCGGGCGCGTTGCTGATCTCAATTCACGGGCAGGATGATAACCGCATGCTGTCAGATCTGCGATATCATACAGAAATGCTGGACGCTTATGCAGGAATTGAGCCCGAAAAGCAGGAATACGGCGGTCTTTATGAAGCATGGCGTGCGCTTTGTGAAAAGCGCGATGCCCTGACGCGGGACGCGGGTGAGAAGCTGCGCACCATCGAAATGCTGACCTATCAGATCAAGGACATCGAGTCGCTCAAGCTCAAGGCGGGCGAGGAAGAGGTTCTGATCGAAAAAAGAAATAAACTGCAGCATACCGAGAAGATCCAAAAGCAGGTTCGCTTTTCCACCAAGTTACTTACCGAGGCGGGCAGTAACGGCTCGGTCAGCTATCTGCTCGAGCGTTGTGCCGCATCCATGAATGCACTCGCACCTTACGTTGCAGATGCCGCGCAGGCAGCAGAGGAGCTGATCGATCTCTCCTACCGAGCAAGAGATCTTTCGGATCGCATTGCCGAATATGCAGAGGATATCGACGACGATCCCGTTGCAATGTTGGACAAGATCGAGGATAGACTTGAGGCCATCTCCAAGCTCAAGCGCAAATACGGCGGCTCTGTCGATGCGGTGCTGGAATTTCTTGAAAATGCCAGAGAAAGACTCGAACAGCTTGAAGAAAGCGACGTACTGGTTGAGCAATACGACGCACAGATTTCCGAGCTGTCCGTCAAAGCCATGGCGGTTGCCAAGGTCATTTCCCAAAAGAGAGCAGAGGCCGCTGCCGAAGCTGCGGGCAAGATCGCGGAGCAGCTGTCTTATCTGGATATGGAGGGCGTGCGATTTCATATCGGTATTGCGCGCGAGCGCGAGCTGACGCCCACCGGTATTGACCGTGTGGAATTCATGATCGCCACTAATCCCGGTGAGCCGCTTTCTTCCATGATCCGCATTGCGTCGGGCGGTGAGCTTTCCCGCATCATGCTGGCTATCAAATGCGTCATGAATCAAAGAGAAGGCGTTGCTACAACCGTATATGACGAGGTGGATACCGGTATTTCTGGCAAGACCTCCCGTAAGATCGGCATTAAGCTTGCCGATATCGCAAAAACACAGCAAATTATCTGTATTACCCACTCCGCGCAGGTTGCATCCCTTGGCGAGAGACACCTGCATATCGTCAAGGCGGAGCAGGGCGGTCGCGCCTTTACCTCGGTGCACGTGCTCGAGGGCGAGCGCAGAGTTTGCGAGATTGCAAGAATTTTGGGCGGTATCCATATCACCGAGGCGCAGATGCAGGCCGCAAGGGATATGCTGGCAGGAAAGGATTGTGAATAATTTTGCAAAAGACTGTTGCAAGTCTGCGCAAGATGTGTTATAATACCAAATTGTGAAAATCATCATTTAAGGATTAAACTATGCTGAAAATTAAACAACTCATTGCAGAAAACATTCAAAGGGGAATCCTTGGCATCAATCCGCAGTCCGAGCTGACCGTGGACGAGCTGGCAGGTATGCTGGAATACCCTCCGGATTCCGATATGGGAGATTTGGCACTCCCTTGCTTTAAGCTGGCAAAGTCTTTGCGCCGCGCACCCGTTATGATCGCACAGACGCTGGCTGACGGCATGAACTGTGCATACGTGGAAAGTGCGCAGGCTGTCAACGGATACCTCAATATCCGCATCGCTCCCTCTTACCTTGAAAAGGTGCTTTGCGAGGTGCTGGAAAAAAAAGAAAAATACGGTGCTCCCACGGTTGGCCGGGGTAAGAAGGTCGTGCTTGACTATTCCTCTCCCAACGTGGCAAAGCCCTTCCATATCGGCCACCTTGGCACCACCGTGATCGGTCACTCGCTCAAAAAGATGCACGAGTTTGCAGGCTATGAATGCTATGGCATCAACTACCTTGGCGACTGGGGCACGCAGTTCGGTAAGCTGATCCTTGCATACCGCACCTGGGGCAGTAAGGAGATGGTTGAGAAGGGCGGCATTGATACGCTGGTAGAGCTGTACGTCAAGATCAACAACGCCATCACCGCGGAAAAGGAAGAGGGAAAGACTGACCTCGCAGATGCCGCGCGTGCTGAATTCCACAAGATGGAGATGGGAGACGAGGAAAACCTCGCGCTCTGGAAGTGGTTCATTCAGATCAGCCTTGAGGAATACGAAAAGACGTACGCTCAGCTGGGCATTACGTTTGACAGCTACCTGGGTGAGTCCTTCTATACCGATAAAATGCCTGCGCAGGTACAAAAGCTGCGCGATGCAGGGCTTCTCAAGCTGGACGACGGCGCATCTATCGTGGATCTGGACGAGTACGGCATGCCGCCTTGTCTGATCCTGAAGCGCGACGGCAGTACGCTGTATCCCACACGTGACATAGCGGCGGCCGTTTACCGTAAGGAAAACCTGCACTTTGACAAATGCATTTACGTTACCAGCACCCAGCAGATCCTGCACTTCAAGCAGTGGTTCAAGGTGGTTGAGCTGATGGGATATGACTGGCATGACCAGCTGGTGCACATTCCGTACGGCACGGTCAGCATCGGCGGTGCCAAGCTGGCAACCAGAACGGGTAACGTGGTGCTTCTTCGTGATCTGTTCGGCGCCGCGATTGATAAGGTGACAGAGATCATGGAGGAAAAGAATCCCGAGATGAAGGGAAGAGGTGACGTAGCCGAGGCGGTTGGCGTTGGCGCGATCGTATTCTACTATCTGACCAATAACCGCATCAAGGATATCGACTTCAATATGGACGACGCGCTGTCCTTTGACGGCAATACCGGTCCTTACGTCCAGTACACCTATGCACGCGCATGCTCGGTACTGGAAAAGGCAGGCGTGCCGAATACAGCCGAATTCAAGATCACAGCTCCCGAGGAACAGGCGCTTCTCAAGGTTCTTGCTACCTATGAGGAAAAGGTGCTGATGGCTCTGCGCGACTATGAGCCCTCGGTTATTACCAGATTCATTCTGGACGTTGCCGTGGCATTCAACCGCTTCTATCACAACTGCCGCATCCTCTCCGAGAGTGATGAGGCCGTCAAGCAGACCAGAATCGCACTCACACTTGCCACAAAGCACGTGTTGGGCAGCGCATTTGAGATGATCTGTCTCAAGAAAACCGAAAAAATTTAATTAGTGAGGTAATATATCATGTCCGGACATAGCAAATGGGCTAACATTAAGCACAAGAAGGAAAAGACCGATGCCGCAAAGGGTAAGATCTTTACCCAGATCGGTAAGGAGATCGCAGTAGCCGTTAAGGCAGGCGGCGGCGATCCCAATAACAACTCCAAGCTCAGAGATCTGATCGCTAAGGCAAAGGCCAACAACGTGCCCAACGATAACATCAAGAGAAGCATTGAGAAGGCGCTGGGTGCAGGCGGTGACAACTTCGAGGAAATTACCTACGAGGGCTACGGTCCCGCAGGTGTTGCAGTCATCGTAAGAGCCGCAACCGATAACCGTAACAGAACCGCAGGCAACGTCCGTGCCGCTTTCTCCAAGTACCACGGTAACCTGGGCACCACCGGCAGCGTCAGCTTCATGTTCTCGGAAAAAGGCATGATCGTTGTTGATAACGAGGATGGCGACGTTGACGAGGACGCACTGATGGAGTGCGCTATGGAAGCAGGTGCTGAGGACCTGGCAAACGAGGGCGAGGTTTTTGAGATCTACACCGAAAGCTCCGACGTTTTCGCAGTTGCCGAGGATATCAAGGCCGCAGGCTACAGCGTTCTGTCCGCCGAGCAGACCATGATTCCTTCCACCTACACCACACTGACCACCGATGACGACAAGAAGTTCATGAATCTGCTTCTTGAAAAGCTGGAAGAGGATGACGACGTTCTGACCGTTTTCCACAACTGGGAAAACCAGGACGAATAATTATCATAAAAAGCTCCGCCCGCGGGAAAACTTTAAGTGTTTCCGGGCGGAGTATTTTTCTGTTTTCGAGACGAGTGTGCCTTGACACGGCATGTCGAAAGTGGTAAAATATGAGTACAGCGAAAAAGAAGGGAGGCGGACGCATGGACGCAAGGCTCAAAAAGCTTTTTAGTAATACCGTGATCTTTACGGCAGGCAAATTCATATCCAAAATGCTGGTCTTTTTGATGATGCCGCTGTATACCGCATGCCTTTCCGAGGCGCAGTATTCCACCGCCGATCTGATCACGCAGTTTGCGAATCTGCTTATCCCGATCGCATGCCTTGGCATCAGCGAGGGCATTTTCCGTAATGCCGCCGCCAAGGAAGGGGACAAGCAGGCGTTTTTCTCCAGCGGTATCGCCATTCTCGGCATCAGCACGGCTGTATTTTTGCTGTTATCGCCGCTGATTCTGCTGCTTGAATATTTCGCTTCTTACGTCTGGCTGATCGTGATTTTCGTGCTGTGCTCCAATTTCCATTCGGTTTGTGCGCAGTACGTTTGCGCCATTGGACGCACAAAAACCTTTGCCGTGCAGGGGATTCTCAACACCGCGCTCAATATCGCTTTCAATCTTTTGTTCCTGCTCGCATTTGGCATGAAGGTTGAGGGCTACGTGCTCTCTGTCGTGTGTGCGGATTTTGTCACCACGCTGGTGTTGATCGTATACTGCCGCCTGTGGAATGCCTTCTCATTCAAAAAGATCTCGCGCTCTTTGATGGGTGAGCTGCTTCGCTTTTCGCTCCCGCTCATTCCCACCACGGTTTTCTGGTGGATCACCGGCGTCTCCGACCGTTATCTGGTCGCCCGTATGCGCTCCGATACCGAAAACGGCCTTTATGCGGCCGCATATAAGATTCCCACGCTGTTGACCTACGTGGTCTCGGTATTCAACGAGGCTTGGCGTCTGTCGGCTGTCAGGGAATCGGATGACCCGGATGCGTGTGCAGATTTCTTTTCCAAGGTGTTCCGCTATTACGTAGCCATCGTGTTTGTTGGCGGCGCGGCCTTGATCGCGTTTGCCAAGGTCTGCTCGATCCTGCTGTTCGCCGATTCCTATTACGAGGCATGGCTGTACGTGCCGATCTTAGTACTGGCCACCGTATTTACCTCGTTTGACTCGTTCTTGGCAACTGCCTATTTCACCAAGAAAAAGACCATGGTGTCCTTCTATACCTCTATGCTTGGGGCGGTGGTGAACATTGTTCTCAATCTGCTCTGGATTCCTTCGTGGGGTGCGGTTGGTGCATCGGTTGCAACCTTTGTCAGCTATTTCGTGGTGTTTGTAGCCCGCGCGGCTACCATGCATAGGTATATCCGCTTCAATTTGCAGATTCCTATGATAGCAATCAATACGGCTTTGCTGATCGGAATGGTGGTTCTGATGATGCTGGAGGTGCATTTGTGGATGCTGTGGATCGGACTTTTGTGCGTAGCCGTTCTTGCGCTCAATGCAAAGAGCTTGGTCGTTATGCTGCACTTCATTCCGGGTATGCTGAAGGGAAGATTCGGACGCTCAGGCTCGTAAAAAATATTGAAAAAATGTAAATTATTTTTCAAAAACCTCTTGCATTTTCCAAAATAGTATGGTATACTATTCGGTGCGTGCCATGAGCACGGTTTATCACGGGTGGTCCGCTGCATGCTCGCATGAACATCCGATATTATAAGGAGGGCCATCAAAATGAATCTGATCGAGGCTTTTACTAACGAGCAATTGAAGACAGAAATTCCTTCTGTCAATGTTGGTGACACCGTACGTGTTCACAACAAGATCAAAGAGGGTTCCAGAGAGAGAATCCAGCTTTTCGAGGGTACTGTTATCGCTAAGCACGGTGCAGGCATCTCCGCTACTTTCACTGTAAGAAGAATTTCTTACGGCTGCGGCGTTGAAAAGACTTTCCCCATCCACTCTCCCAACGTAGTTAAGGTTGAAACTGTACGTCACGGTAAGGTCAGACGTGCAAAGCTGTACTACCTGCGCGGCAGAGTTGGTAAGGCTTCTAAGGTTAAGGAAAAGATCTGATCTTAGAAAATAGAAAAAGCGAATGCTGTGCCAGCATTCGCTTTTTCTATTATTTGCGCCTTCGAAAATTGCCGTATACTTTGTTGCTCCTAAGTGCGCACTCGTCTACGACAATTTTCGTGCGGCTGTGTGGTTGGTCAGCTCAGATTATTTTAGAAAACATGAGAAATTTTCCAAAAATTCTTGACATAGATATATGAAAGCGCTTTACACAAAACGAAAGGAGGCATCATGAGCAAACGTACCGAGCAAAAACAGCCTTTGTCCGACGAGCAGATCATTGAATTGTATTGGCAAAGGCAAGAAAATGCAATCAGCGAAACGGATAAGAAATACGGAGAATTTCTGTTCCGGATTGCTCAAAATATCCTTCACGACAGATCGGATTGCGAGGAATGTAAAAACGATACTTATCTTGGTGTGTGGAATGCCATCCCGCCCACAAGGCCTTTGACATTCCCCGCATTTTTGGTGCAGATCATGCGGCGTATTGCCATCAACCGATACAAGGAAAAGACCTGCAAAAAGCGTATCCCGTCCGAGCTGACGGTTGCCATAGAGGACGTGCAGAACACCTTGCAGAGCAACGATGCCGTCGATGTGACCTATCAGGCGCAGGAGGTAGGGAACATCATCAATGATTACGTCAAAGCTCTGCCCGACCGTAGACGCTACATATTCATTGACCGATTCTATTTGTCTGAATCGGTGGAAGCCATTGCCGCCGATCTGAAAATCTCGCCTGCCACCGTGTATCGCGAGATCGAAAAGATCAAGCAAGGGTTGAAATTACACTTGGAAAGGAATGATATTTTTATATGAGTCAAGAGCTTATCATGGATGCTATCGGGTATCTTGATACGGATATTCTGGCAGAGCATTTGCGGCAAAAGGAAAGGCTGAGAAATAAGCTGAAAAACAAAAAGACTATCAATATTTGGAGGTGGTCAGCAGTTGCTGCCGGTATTGTTGCGGTCATTATGGGAGCTATGCTACTGATTCACAATCAGTCGACGCCTTCCGTAGGGAATGAATCAGTCTTGGAAAGCGGGTTCAAGCAATCTTTTCATGGTGAGGAATCACCGATAAATTATTGTGCATACAGAAGTAAAACCAATAAATTTGATATTAAACATGTCACTTTGGATTTTTACTATGGTGGATATTACGATATTGACTATGAGCTCCAAAATACTACGAGCTATCCGACCTTTGATATTTATTTTAAAGATGATCAAGGTAACAAATATTTGGTCAAGCACGTAGAAGAAAATTTCGTCTCGGAAAAATACAGT
This sequence comes from Eubacteriales bacterium, assembly GCA_045603085.1. Lineage (GTDB taxonomy): Bacteria > Bacillota > Clostridia > Oscillospirales > CAG-272 > SVQP01. The sequence continues at coordinate 46,768 of JAZULL010000123.1, forward strand.
TGTGATTTTGTGTATGATGACGACCGAAATATTTGTGAGATCCAATACAATCACTCGGAAACACTGACAATTCCAGCTGAATTATTTACAAAAGAAAGTGGGAAGATCTGGTTTAGCATAGAAGGAAAGAATATCTTAGCACCCGAAACAAACTATTCTAAGTCATTGGTTATTACTGGTATTTGTATCTTCTACAAAAAAGTAGAAAACGGACAAATTGTTTTGTCAAGTCAAGAATTTGATTAATAAAAAACGGAGGATAATATGAGACATACCCCCACCGATTTTTCGGTGGGGGTGTCCCGATATATAGGATTGTTTACCACTCCAGTTTGATTTCCTGATTCTGCTCGGAGGAGTCGTAGATGGCCTGCATCATGCGTGCGGTGATGATGACCTGGTCGATGTGAGAGGGAAGCTTCTCGCCCGTGCGGATGCAACGGATAAAGCTGTCGATCTCATTCTGGAACATATTGACGCTCTCGAACTCGGGAACCTCCTCGGTGAGCTTACCGTCCTGGGTGCCCCAGACCGTGAAATTGCCACCGTAGTTGAGACGGATGCCTGCCTTGTCACCC
>JAZULL010000124.1:0-12441 GCA_045603085.1 Eubacteriales bacterium
GGCCTCCGACTTCCTGGTATCCTGCCGCAGCGGCCGCCGCAGTAAAGAGGCATCCGAAAAGCTGGTGAAACTCGGGTACACGAATATCGTGGAGTTCGGCGGGATTCTCGATTGGACGGGAGCGGTTGTATCCGGCGAATAAAGATCAGGACGCAATAATTGCGCCGCATAATCAAAGAAAAGAGGCAAACAAATCATGCTTACCTACACATACATATCCAAAGGAAAATTCGGCTTGGTTGAGAAAGCGAAGCCTACGATACAGCATGAGAGGGATGTTATCGTCAAGGTGACTCTTGCGAGCATCTGCTCGAGTGATTTACATATTAAACACGGTAGCGTGCCGAGAGCGGTTGAGGGGATTACGGTAGGTCACGAGATGGTCGGCGTAGTGGAAGAAGTCGGCTCTTCGGTTACGCACGTAAAGCCCGGCGACAGAGTCACGGTCAATGTGGAAACCTTCTGCGGCGAGTGTTTCTTCTGCAAGAAGGGATTTGTCAACAACTGCACCGACAAAAACGGCGGTTGGGCACTTGGTTGCCGCATTGATGGTGGACAGGCAGAGTACGTTCGCGTTCCGTTCGCGGATCAGGGGCTGAATAAGATTCCCGATACCGTGACCGACAGACAAGCTCTGCTGGTGGGCGATGTTCTTGCCACGGGCTATTGGGCGGCGAAGATCTCGGAGATCACCGAGGACGATACCGTTCTCATCATCGGAGCAGGCCCCACGGGAATCTGTACGCTCCTTTGCGTGATGCTGAAGAATCCCAAGCGCATCATCGTGTGCGAGAAGGAGGAGAACCGCATTAAGTTCGTGAATGAGCACTATCCCGATGTGCTGACGGTCACGCCCGACAAGTGCCTTGATTTTGTTCGTGAGAACAGCGATCACGGCGGTGCGGATGTGGTGCTTGAGGTGGCAGGCGCCTCCACCGACGAAGTCGGTGGTATGAACACCTTCGAGCTTGCATGGCAGTGCGCTCGCCCGACTGCCATCGTCACGGTGGTGGCTCTTTACGACAAGGCGCAGACTCTGCCTCTGTCCGACATGTACGGCAAGAATTTGACCTTCAAGACCGGCGGCGTTGACGGTTGCGATTGCGAGGAAACGCTGAAGTTCATTGCCGAGGGTAAGCTCGATACTGAGCCGCTGATTACACATACTTATCCGCTATCGAAGATCGACGGGGCGTATGAACTGTTTGAAAATAAACGCGATGGAGTTATTAAAGTCGCGGTGAGAATATAATAAGGAGGAAAGATAATGTTTCTTGTAAAAGACACGGGTGAATCATATTGGAACAGTTACAGGCTGCTGGAAGATCAGCTTATCCGACTTTCGCACGCAATCAGCTTTGATGATGTTCAGGTCGATGTTTATTCATCGGAATTGGCTGATATCATAAATTCAGCATGTATTAAAATCGAATCGTTGGCAAAAGACATTTACGAAGAACACATTCTTCCTTTTCAAATTGATAGCGATATGATACCCAAATCATACAAAGGCTCTGTCGCTAAATTTAAGTTTGAAAAATGGACGAGGGATGCTTGGAAGTATGATTATAATTGCTTGGTAGAGATTGATGAAAAATTCTCATTAAGCAAGAAACGCTTAAGATTAAAAACAGAGCGGTTTAGCTTTTTCAAGCACGGAAGTACTGTACTTCCGTTCAGCAATATAGGAGATGATTGTAAAGGCGGAAGTTGGGAATACAGTAATAGAGATCGCTTGATTGCGGATACATGTAAATTGATAAATGTAGATTGGTGTAAAAGCTATCAGGCTATTAAACACGACTACATTCGTAGTATCCCAGATCACGGAACAATTAAAAATGCTATTATTACGATGGCAGCTTTTTATCTCTTGGCTGTATATAACTCATGTCTTCCTTCAAAGCATTTTGATGTGGATTATTCTGGGACGTATCCTAATATCGACTTCGATTCAAAAATGTTCTCTTGTGAAATATGTAATAATGTACTTCCCGATTTTATTATGGACAGCAGTCGTCCGAAAAGGGAAGACAAATCTTACGAAGATATAATGTTAATTCAACAAGAGCTTCTTGGTAGCATGGAAGGTTTTACTTTCTTTATTACTCTCAATGAGAAAGCATATTTTGAATCCAAACTTCTCGTCGATCAATATTGCGAAACTCACGGTGGAGGTATTTACGATATAGCACAGTATAAGAAATTAGGTGATAATGCTCCAAAGGATGCAGGACTCATTCTATATCTTAATTTGCAAAAATATATCGTGCCGCCATATAATCCAAGAAATATTTGCGTAACATTCAATATAGGCATGGATTTGCTGTATAGGGATTATGTGGAGCATGGATGTTTTGATTATGAAAAGTCGAAGCATAAAAATAAAAGAGAAGAGATTTTGGCATCGTTAAAGGTCGGAGACAGTGTAGTAGCCAAATTCGTTTTTGACGATGAAGCTGTTGAGGGAGTAGTAGAAAAAATCGATGAACACAATATCGATCTAAAAATAAAAAGAGATAAGGGCAGTCATTTGCTTTCGCAATCTCCCCAAAATATAATTTATATCAAGAAGAAAGACTAAAAATTTGCACTTTTTATAGCGTAAAAAGATGCAAAAATCTCCGCAAGTGGTCAAACATGTGGTCAAGTGCGAAAAATGGGCTTGTTTAATCCTCGAAGCAGGGAAGAACAAGCCCATTATGTTTATCACGAAAACGCGAGATTTCAAGAGATTTTGCGAGATAAATAAAGAAAAATCGGGAATCTTACGACTCCCGATTTTTGGTCTGAGTGACAAGACTTGAACTTGCGGCCTCTACCACCCCAAGGTAGCGCGCTACCAGCTGCGCCACACCCAGATGCGTCTATGAGAACCATTGCTCCCTGACGACCTGTATATTTTAGCACAAACGAAAGTAAAAGTCAATACCTTTTTCGAAATATTTTTACTTTTTTTCGCTCAATTTTTTTAAAAAAAGCCGCTGGTTTTTGTTCATTTTGCGCCCCATAACAGGTGGACAAGGGGACGGTATTTCAAGGGGTGCAGAAATTAATGGAACCGTTTTGTTTGGCCTTGTGCAAATACGTTTTCTCACCATCGGGTGCGAAGGCTTGGAGCTTTTACTCCACCCTTGCAACGGCAGTGAGGTTATCGACGATAAATCTCTGTGCGTCGGCATTATAAAGTGCAACGATATAATCGCCGCTCTCGCGGTGTCGGGTCTCTTGGCTGATACCGATCTCGCGTCCCGCCGCGGTGGGGAGCTTATAATTCTTGCCGTTCACGCAGGAGATCTCAAGCAGTCCGAGTTCCTGTAACCAATCGGTCAGATCGGTGGGTTTGAGTTTGATGTTGGGGTTGGGTTGCAGAACCGAGATCATATAAGCGAGCTGTGAGATCAGGATCGGCTGCTGCGTCGGGATAAAGTGCGCAAGCTCCTTGGCGGTGATGTGGAAGGAGATCGGGCGATCGGCCGGGGGAACCTTGGAGTTACCGCTTTGGGCATGACCGATGATCTCCGGTAAATGATCGCGGATGAAGCATTGCGCTGTGTAGTTCAAGCGGATGCCGCTCTGGACTCTGCCGGATGGCGTGACCGTTTGCTCAAGAAGAAACCCGACCTCAATCCCTTTTTGTGTGGGACGCTTGACGCTCTTGCCGTCATATTCGGTCACTTGCTCCAGATACCCGTTGGCGAACAGCCAAGGATTGATCTCGTGAGCGGTGAATTTGCGCCTGGAGCGGAGTGCAGCGTCGATTCTTCCGGCAAATTTGCTGACCGAAACGTAGTAATGCGAGCACTCAATCGAGGCCAGTACCTCGGGGGTGACCTTCCATTCGTCAGACTTATAGAGGTCGTTTACAACCAAAGGGTTGGCGACCAACGTACCGAGCAGGTCTGAAACGTAAGTGTAGCAACCGACCACGCGGGCCTTGGCGGCCACGTCGCCCTCGGGAATCGGGGAATTGTCCGTCGGATCGATCCCGGCGGCTAATTTATCGAGAAAGGATTTGGCATACGCGATCTTTTCAAGCTCTGTCATGGTTGCGTCCTCCTGTGCTTGTTGTTTTCATTATACCGCGGATTTTTCAAATCCGCAAGAGCTCTTGCCAAGAATCAAGAAATGTGATATAATGAACCAAATACAGGATTGGGGGACAATGCATGAATACAATCTGGCAAGAATTATATAATACCGCAAAGGACAAGCTCAACCCGCGCACTCTCTCGCCGTTTATGGATGCAGGTGGCGTTGCGGCGGCTGTTCTGACAGATCGGGGCAACGTTTACACCGGTGTGTGTATTGATACCTGCTGCGGACTTGGTATGTGCGCCGAGCGCAATGCGATTGCCAATATGATCACGAATGGCGAGAGCCGTATCGTCAAGCTGGTCTGTGTGATGGGTGACGGACGCGTGGGCTCTCCCTGCGGAGCCTGCCGCGAGATGCTGATGCAGCTTGACCCTTGTAGCCCCGACATCGAAATTCTGACCGATCTTGAAGTACTTACCACCGTCAGACTGGGCGATCTTGTGCCCGATTGGTGGGGAACAGAGCGCATGAGCAGGGGATAGAAAATGACACATTACATGAACCTTCATCCGCATCCGTTTTCCATGATCGCCAGCGGAGTGAAAACCATAGAGCTGCGGTTGTTGGACGACAAGAGAAAACAGATTTGCGTGGGCGACACGCTGGTTTTCAAGAACACCGATGAAGCCGACACGCTGTCTTGTACCGTGAAAAAGCTGCACGTATTTGCCGATTTCGAGCAGCTGTACCGATCCTTGCCGCTTGACAAATGCGGATATTTACCGCACGAGATTGAAACCGCCTCGGCCAAGGATATGGAAGCTTATTATTCGCCCGAAAAGCAAAAGAATTACGGCGTTGTGGGGATCGAGATAGAATTGAATCGTACACAAACAGATAGCAAAAAGCTGTTGATCACCGGCTTTGACCCGTTTGGCGGCCAAGTGATCAATCCGTCGTGGGAGGCTGTGAAGCTTTTGCCTGACCGGATAGGGGATTGGCAGTTGACAAAAATGGAGATTCCGACCGTGTTCGGTCTGGCAGCAGAGAGAGTCCTGGCTGTTGCCGAGAATCTGCAACCCGATGCCATTGTTTGCATCGGTCAGGCGGGTGGCAGGGCCGCTGTGACGCCCGAGGTGCTCGGCGTCAATCTGCGGCATGCGAGGATTGCCGACAATGCCGGGAACAAGTCTCTGTGCAGTCCTATTGTTGTGGGCGCGTCGGCATCCTATTATGCTACCTTGCCCGTGCGAGAAATGGTCAGCTCGGTGCGGGGGATTGGCGTTCCTTGCGAGCTTTCGTATACCGCCGGCAGATTCGTATGCAATGATCTTTTATACACTCTCCTTCACCATTTTGACGGCACCACGACCAAGGTCGGATTTGTCCACATCCCGTATCTGCCCCAGCAGGCCAAGAACGGTGAGTCGAGCATGGCCCTTGATGACGTTGTCAGAGCACTTGAGACGGCGATTTTGTCTATTTAATAATAAAAACCGATACCTCATACGAGGTATCGGTTTTGCTGATTTTTGATCAATCCACCGGCATCAGCAGGCGAATGATCTCGGACTCATCAATGGTTTCCGACGCGACAGCCTGCACGGTCTCGATGATCGGCATGTGCACGTTGTATTTTTTTGCAAGCATGATGGCCGCGGGCAGGGTATTGATGCCTTCAACGACCATGCCGACCTGTAAAAGCGCCTCCTCGAGCGGGACGCCCTGTCCAAGCAATATGCCGCAACGGTAATTACGGCTGTGCATACTGGTTGCGGTAACGATCAGGTCGCCGATGCCGGTCAGCCCCGAAAAGGTTTGCACTCGGCATCCCATTGCCGAGCCAAGGCAAGAGATCTCGGACATGCCCAGCGTGATCAAAGCCGCCTTGGCATTATCACCGCAGCCAATGCCGCGCGCAATGCCGCAGGCTACCGCAATCACGTTTTTCAGAGCGCCGCAAAGCTCAACGCCGCGGATATCGTCGCTGGTATATACACGGAAGAAATCGGTGTTAAAAACGCTCTGGACGTACTTGGCGGCGTGCATATCACTGCATGCAGACACAATTGCCGTGGGGAGATCCTTGATCACCTCTTCAGCATGCGTCGGGCCGGACAGAGCAACGATTCTGATCTCGGGATTGTGCAGCTCATCGGCAATGATCTCGCTCATGGTGCAGAACGTGTGCTCCTCGATTCCTTTAGCTACGTCTACCGCGATCTGATCGGACGAAACGTAAGGGGCGGCACGTCTTGCCGTGGCGCGCACGTAAGGCGAGGGAACGGCAAATACCAGCATGTCCTTGCCGACGCAGGCCGATTCGATATCCTTGGTATATGTGAGTTGCTCGGGGAGAGGTGTGTCGGGGAAGTTGGGATGGTGGCCGTTCTCGGTCAGATAATCGATCTCACGGTCGATGGCGGACCAGACCGTGACGTTGTGGCCGGCATTCTGCAAAAGTCTTGCCAGCGCAATACCCCAAGTACCCGCGCCCAGAACTCCTATATTGATATGATTTTTCATGTAAAACTCCTTTTGGGACAGTTATTGCCGGGGCGATACGATTGTAACATAATTTGAGCGAAATGTCAAGATTCCGTCTCTGTGTTCAGATCCTTTTTCATATAAACGTGCTCAACACCCTCGTCGTAGTCGACCTCGCCAAAGGCGCGGTAGCCGCATTTTTCATAGAACTCCTTGGCTCTGACTTGAGCATGCAGGGTAACGCTGTGCCCGCCCACGCTGCGGACGTGCGCCTCCGATACATCCAGCATAGCCTGTCCGAGACCGCGGCCGCGAAAGGCTTGGATGACTGCCAATCTACCCACGTGCCAGCCGTCGTCTCCCTGCCAGAAGCGGCAGGTGGCAACGGGCATCTCTCCGTCAAACATGACCGCATGCATGGCGATCTTGTCCTTGGCGTCAAATTCGTCCGTAAAGCCCTGTTCATTCATAAAGACCGTCACACGGATCTGCCGCGCAGCATCGGGCAGGGAATCAAAAAAACGCACTTTCACGGCATGCTCCTTTCACACACTCTTTTCAGACATTATACCACACAGCGCATGATTTTTCAAGTCACATCAGAAAACAGAGCAAGAGGCAAGCTCTTGCTCTGTGCAAATTATTCTTCCTCACTCTCGTCCTCATCATCCTCTGCGGGTGTGATCAGAACAGTCAGCTGGGTCACGCGCATGTCATCCATCTCATCCACGATGATGCACATGTTTTTGTAGGTAAAGCTGTCGCCCACGTGGGGATCGGCATCAGTGGCTTCAACAGCCCAACCGCCCATGGTTTTGTATTCGCACTCAAACTCGTTGTCCTCGTGCTCGATCTCGGAAAAGAAATCGTCGATGTTCATGTCGCCCGACACCTCGTAGGTGTTCTCGCCGGTCTTGCGGATCTCCTTGACGATCACGTCGGATTCGTCCCAGATATCGCCAACCAGCTCCTCGAGAACGTCTTCCATGGTCACAATGCCCATGGTGCCGCCGAACTCGTCCACGACCACCAGAATGTGGGTCTTGTGCTCGCGCATGACGTTCAACGCGTTGGGCAGGCGCAGGGTCTTATGCACGAACTTGGGCTTGATGAGAAGTGATTCAAGGTCGATCAGATCCACGCGGCCGCCAACCTTGGCCAGCTCCTTGTAGTAATGGTTGAGCACCAGAATACCGACGATATTGTCAATGCTGTCACGGTAAACAGGAATACGGGAATAGCGGGACTCTTCGGCAATTTTCAGAATAGCCTCGGGATCGTCATCAATGTCGATCTGCACCATGTCGATACGGGGGGTCATGATCTCGCGTACCGTGGTTTCGGGGAATTCCAGCGTGGATTGCAGAAGCTCACCCTGTTCCTCGTCGATGATACCCTCTTCCTCAACGGTATCAATGATGGTAGAGAGCTCTTCCTCGGTGACGGTGGGAGCATCCTCGTCGTCACTGCCCCAGAAGCGGCTGAGAAATTTCATGGCAGCGGTTACCACGTACACGATGGGGAACAGCACCCACGTCATCACGCGAATGGGATAAGCCACAAAGCGCGACCAGCGCTCGGGGTGCATTTTGCCGAGATTCTTGGGGAGGATCTCTGCAAAGATCAGAATGATCACGGTCATGATCACGGTGGTCAGCACGGGAGCCAGCTCATCCGCGCCCGTAACCTTATGCTTGGTCAGGAAATTCAGAATGACAACCGTCGCGGCGGTGGTGGCGGCGGTGTTGACCAGATTGTTACCGATCAGAATGGTGCACAGCGTGCTCGTAAAGCTTTCGCTCAGGTCATACGCGACCTTTGCGGTTTTGTCCCCCGACTCAACTGCCTTCTTAAGTCTTGTCAGGTTCAGGGAATTGATTGCGATCTCGCTGCTGGAGAAAAATGCAGAGAGAAGTACGGAGAGTACAATGACGATTAAGTAAACGATCATAAAGTCTCCACCTCCTCGTCGTCCAGAATGTGGATCACGATCTGGGTAAGTCTATGATCCTTGATTTCGTCCACGGTCAGCTCAGCACCGCCGTAAACAAAGCTTTGTTCTTCCTCGGGCATCTTACCGAAATGGTCAATGACAAACGAGATCAGCGGACGCTGTGCCACAGCCTGCTCGGGGGCGGGAAGACCGATGCGGGAATATGCCTCACCCACGGTCATGCGTGAGGTGACGCGGAAGTAGTTGCCTCCCATCTTGATGAAATCGGGGTCAACCACGTCGTCCTCGTCCCAGATCTCGCCAACCAGCTCCTCAAGGAAATCCTCGATGGTGACGATACCGATGGTGTCGGCCTTGTCGTCAATTACCACGGCCAGATAGTAGCGGTGCTGACGCATGACGGTCAAAAGGTCGTCGATATTGGCACTCGCCTTGACGAAAAACGCGGGAATGAGCAAAGAACGGATCTCCAGCTCGGGATTTTTGAGATATTCCTTCAAAAACGTGCGAATGGGCAGCGTGCCGATGATGTTGTCAAGATTACCGTTGCATACCGGAATACGGGAATGCGTGGTGTGCATGATCAGCTCCTTGATCTCCTCGTTGGACATCGAGATATCAATGCTGACGATATCCTGACGCACGGTCATGACGTCCTCTGCCACCGTGCCCGAAAACTCCAGAGCAGACTTGAGCATATCGCTCTGCTCCTCGTCCACAATACCCTCTTCTTCAACCGTTTCGATAATGTCGTAAAGCTCATCCTCGGTGATGGAGGGCTCTTCCTCCGCCTTGAAAAAGCGGGAGACGAACTTGTTCAAAAACGAAAAAACAGCCACAATAGGTGTAAATAGCTTCATCAGCAAGCGCAAGGGAGCAGCGAACAGCAAACCCATGCTTTCGCTTCTGTCACCTGCAAGACTTTTGGGGATCATCTCGCCGAACGTAAATACAACTACCGTGACGTAAACCGTACATATAATGTTGATTGTATCCTCGTCCATGCCCGAAGGAGATAATAATTGCGTGGCAATGACGGTAGCCACCGAGGCTGCCGCAATGTTCACGATATTGTTACCGACAAGGATAGTCGTCAGCGCGCGCTCGAAGTGATTGGTAATATACAGAGCTCTCTTGGCTCTGCGGTCACCGTCGTCGGCCTGACTTTTGATTCTGATTTTGTTGAGTGTGGTAAAAGCACTTTCGGTAGCCGAAAAATAGCCGCTGCAGGCTACCAAGGCTACAAATACGATTAATAGCAAAAATAATCGTATACTGTCTGCGTCCATGATTTGGGTCAAAACTCCTTTTCTCAAAACGTTACTATCCATTATATATGATATGCAGGTATTTGTCAATAGATTTTGCGAATTCATTGCAATCTCGCGACAAATTTGCCACATCTTTGCCGAAAAATGCAAAAAATGCGAAAAAGCCACAAAAAGAGTTTGCATTTACGGGAGATATGTGATATAATATATCAGTTAAGTCGAAGAAGGGAGGGCACGGCATGCAGGACTGCGGACAATATACATATCTGGGCAGGATCAATAGCCCCGAGGATCTCAAAGCGTTAAGTCAGGACGAATTGTCGGGCCTGAACAGCGAGATTCGCGATTTTCTGATCAAGCGCGTCAGAGAAAACGGCGGACACCTGGCGTCCAACCTTGGCGTGGTGGAGCTGACGGTTGCGCTGCATCGCGTGTTTGATTCGCCCCATGACCATATTATCTGGGACGTGGGTCACCAATGCTATATCCATAAGATGCTGACCGGCAGATTTGCGCAGTTTGACACTTTGCGCAAGGGTGGCGGACTTTCGGGCTTTACCAAGCGCAGCGAAAGCGAGCACGATCCCTTCGGTGCAGGTCACAGCTCCACCTCGATCTCGGCCGCACTCGGATTTGCCATGACCGATAAGCTTTCGGGCTCGGACGCGTATTCGATTGCTGTGATCGGCGACGGCGCATTTACCGGCGGCATGGTGCACGAGGCGCTCAACAACGTGGACAAGAATTTGCGGCTGATCATTGTGCTCAATGAAAACGAGATGTCGATCGCCAAGAATACCGGCCGATTTGCCAACACCTTGGCACACATCCGTCGCGGGAAGGCTTATTTCAGCGCAAAAAAGGTGACAAGAAACGTGCTCAAGAGCATTCCCTTGGTGGGCAAGCATCTGTTTCGCATTGTCAAGCGCGTCAAGATGGGATTTAAAAACGCGCTGTACGGCAGTAACTATTTTGAGGATCTGGGATTGACGTATCTTGGTCCCGTGGACGGCAACGATATGCTTGCCATAGAGACGCTGTTGCGCGAGGCCAAAAAGCTGGACGAGAGTGTGATCATCCACGTCAAGACCACAAAGGGACTTGGCTATCAGCCCGCAGAGCAGTCTCCCACCGATTATCACGGTGTCTCTCCCACGGGTAAGAGCTCCGAAAAACCGAATTTTTCCAAGATCGCAGGTCAGGTGCTGACCGAGTTGGCAGCAGATAACGACCGCATCTGTGCCATTACTGCCGCTATGGGCGACGGTACAGGGATGGAAACCTTCCACAAGGCCTATCCGGAGCGGTATTTTGACGTTGGCATCGCCGAGGAGCATGCCGTCACCTTTGGTGCGGCCATGGCGGCAAACGGCTATATTCCGGTTTTTGCGGTCTACTCCACGTTTTTGCAAAGAGCTTATGACCAGATCATCCACGACGCGGCTCTGCAAGGCCTGCCGCTGGTGATGTGCATTGACCGCGCAGGCATCAGCCAAGCGGACGGCGCGACCCACCATGGCATCTTCGACGTGGCGTTTCTGTCGCATATCCCGGGCGTTAAGATCTATACCCCCGTCACGGCGGACGGACTTGCACTGTCCATCAAATCCGCGCTGGGGGACAGCTGTCCCGCGGCTATCCGTTATCCCAACGGCAGAGAGCACGACGACGTGCTGACAAGGTTTTATCCCGATGGCGTATTTTCCGACATTGACGTCCGCGCATGGCAGACAGAGGGCGCGGATTGCATCATCGTCACCCACGGCAAGATCGTGCGCGAGGCCATCAAGGCATCCAAGTCCTTGGCAGAGCAAGGAATCCGCGCAGGCATTCTGCTGTGCGAATACATAAAGCCCTACGGTACTCTCGCGGCTCGGGTCGCCGAGCTGATCGGCAATCCCGACACCCCCATTGTCTTTTTGGAGGAGGAGATCCGCGCAGGCGGCTTTGGTATGATGCTGTCCGACACCATGGCAAGACAGGGAACACTTCCGCGACATGCCATCATGGCGATCGACGATAATTTTGTCATCCAGAACAACAACGAATCGGTCTATACCACGGCGGGAATTGATGCACGGTGCATTGCAGATGCGGTTGTGTCATTAATCAATAAGCATTGATTTTTATCACCAATCAATTTATAACCGTAGGGGGCGACGTACTCGACGCCCCGATTAACGATTGCAGTCCTGCATATTATTATATTCCTAATTTTAATAAAAGTCAAGAAAAACCATTTAAACTGTTATTTCGACAATTATTCCACATATATTTACACAGCTTTCATAATATCCATCTCCCGTTGTTCTCGGGCCGCTTATTATTTTATAGCCGTCATCAGAAAGCCTTTTTGTAAGGCTGTCCACCTTTTCCTTACTGCCTGTGCTGAAAGCGATATGGTGATATCCCTCGCAGTAAGCTTCTATTGGTATGGATTTTGTTTCGGGGCGGTTCATAATTTCAAGCCTTGCACCATCCGAAAAGCTCAGAAAATAAGAGCGAAAGCCTGTGTTCTTATTGTAATAACCCTCATTTGACTGAGCTTCAAAATATTTTATAAAGATCTCTCTTGTCTTTTCAAGGTCTGTTACGAAAAGAGCAATATGTTCTATTTTCATCTGTCAAACCTCCGTCTTTTGATTACAAAGGGCTGTCACACCATCAGATGTAACAGCCTCTCATATTTTT
>JAZULL010000125.1:0-12018 GCA_045603085.1 Eubacteriales bacterium
GAACGACATGGCTACGATCCGACTTTGATAAAAAATGAAACACGTTGATATATATACCGACGGTGCCTGCCGCGGAAATCCCGGTCGCGGCGGTTGGGGTGCGGTCTTGGTTTACAGGGGCGTTGAAAAGGAACTCTCGGGTGGCGAGGCGATGACCACCAACAACCGCATGGAGCTCTCAGCCGTCATTGCGGCGCTGTCCGCTTTGCGCGAGCCCTGCGAGATCACGCTGACAAGCGATTCCAAATACGTGGTGGATGCCGTGACCAAGGGCTGGGCCAAATCCTGGCAGGCACGCGGCTGGGTCAAGCCCGACAAGTCCCCCGCTCTCAATCCCGACCTGTGGGAAAAGCTGCTGAGGCTGCTGGACTACCACAAGGTCACCTTCGTCTGGGTCAAGGGACATGCGGGACATCCGTACAACGAAAGATGCGACAAGCTGGCCACCGACTTTGCAGACAGCTTTGCGTGAATAATGTCGAAAGCTATTGACAACCCCTCAAAAAGCAACTATAATATAGGTTGACATAGTTCGACTCATAAGTCAAAAAAGCAAGGAGAAAACATGAAAAAGTTTTTTGAAGAATTCAAGAAATTCATCACACGCGGCAACGTCGTGGATATGGCAGTCGGTGTGATCGTCGGTAGTTCCTTTACCGCAATCGTCAATGCCCTGAGTAACGGCATTCTCAAGCAGCTGATCAACTGGGTGCTGACTCTGGTGTTCAAGCAGGAAGACCCCTTCAAGTCGCTCAACACCATTCTCTACCCCGTTTACCAGACCCAGACCGTTACCGATGAGGCAGGTAACATCATCGAAACCATCATTCTTCCCGAGCTGGATATGGCAAAGACCATTTATCTGGACTGGGGCACGCTGATCAGCGCAGTGATCAACTTCCTCCTGATCGCATTCGTTCTGTTCCTGATCGTCAAGACCATCAACAAGCTCAGAGAAGAAAACTCCGAGATCAAGGCTAAGGCCAAGAAGAACAAGCTGACCAAGGAACAGCGCAAGGAGCTCAAGGCTGCCGGCGTAAAGTGCCGCGACAAGAAGGCTGTAGAGGCTTACTTTGCAGAGAAGCAGCGTCTGGCTGACGAGCAGGCTGCCGCCGAGGCTGCTGCTGCCGCTGAGGCTGCAAGACTTGAGCGCGAGGCAAATCCCACCACCGAGGATCTGCTCAAGCTGATTCTGGCAGAGCTCAAGAAGGACTGAGCATACACATAAAGAAACACTCACGACTCTCGTCGTGAGTGTTTTTTGTTACATTTTGGCCATATTGCACCGTATTCGCTTGACAAAAATGAATTTTTACTGTATAATTTTTTATATATACTTTTTTATCTATCCGGAGGTATGTTATGTATCCTTATCAGCCCTTAGCCCTGACCAAGAAGGCCGTGATCCTGGACACCGATATGGGTCCCGACTGCGACGACGCCGGCGCACTCGCAACGCTGATCTCTTATGCCAAGGAATATGATTTTGATATTCTCGGCGTATGCAACTGCACCTCTAACCGCCCCGGAATGGGTACCATCGACGCTATCTGCAACTATTGCGGCTACCCTGTGGAAAACCTTGGTCAATGGCCGCTCCCCGGCTTTATGGATGATGAAAGCTGCCATAAATATACCGACGAGATCGCAAAGCGCTTCTCCCCCAAGTACGTTGATGGCACGCTCAAGGTTGCTCCCGCCGTGGAATTCTACCGCAAGACGCTTGCCGCAGCCCCCGATGACGGTGTTGTGATCGTGGTCATTGGCATGCTCAACAATCTCTCGGCGCTTCTGGATTCCCAGCCCGATCAATACTCTCCCCTTACCGGTAAGGAGCTGATTGAGAAAAAGGTCAACGCGCTGGTCTCTATGGCCGCCATTCTGCCCAAGGGTCGCGAATGCAACGTCATTTGTGACTATAAGTCCGCTGAAAACGTATTTTCCAACTGGCCGACCGATATGTATCTCTCGGATTTCCACGTTGGCTGGCAGATGATCACCGGCTTTGACCCCGAAGCACCTCAGCCCGAAAACCCCATCTATGAATCCTACCGCCTTTATACCGCAGGCAGATGCGTCAACAGCAGCTATGACCTGACCGCCGTGCAGTTTGCAGTGCTTGGCGAGTGCGAATACTATGCCCTGCACGACCCCTGCCATCTGGAATTCTACGACGAGGGTACCGGTACTCCCGATGCAACCGTTTCCGTTCCCGACCCTGACGGCCGCATCCGCTTTATGAAAAAGCTGGTGGACGATGCCACCATCGCCGCCGATCTCAACCACCGCATCCGTCAGTTCTGATCTTTCGCAATAGCCCTTTCGCATCAACTCAATCTTTGGCGATAGGAGGTGGAGCATGAAAGCCACGCTTACCAAGCATTTTTACATCAGAGGCTCTGTGATCATCGCGGCAATTCTGATCATTATCATATCCAGTATCATTCTTTCCAATCGCATACTTGAGCTGCAGGAGCAGCATTGCACCCAAACGCTCAATGATTCCATTTCCACCCTATCCGACGACCTGCACAACAGCCTTTACGGCCACCGTATATACCTACAATCCATCGCGGACATCATCGCGGATTACAGCACTGTAGAAAATGAAGACGTGGTTGGAATTCTCTCGAATTACAAGTCTGATGTCATTGTCAACCGTCTGGACATTCTTCTGCCCGGTGACGTCATTCTGACAGCCAACGGTGAGGTGGTCAAGCTCTCGCCCGACTCCGGCCTTTCCTATCTGGCGCTGAGCTCCAAGGAATACGGCGTAACCGGCAAGATGGTCTGCTACATCAAGGGAATCAAAGAGGGACATGAACACTATATCGCCTGCATCCACACCCCCATCCGTCAGGACGGCAAGGTAGTTGGCATTCTGCTGGGCGTGATAGAGCTGGAAAAGCTTTCTACGCTGGTAGACACCCATATCTATGGCGACAATGCCAACATCTACGTCATCGACGGTAAAACCGGTGACATTCTGGTTGACACCGGAAACAGCGGTGTGGACAACATCTGGAACTGGAGAGATAACCCGCTCAATGAAAACTACTCGCAGGACCAGCTGACCCGCGAGCTCAAGATGGGCCTGCCCGGCCAGGTAAAATTCAAGGTCAAGGACACCAAGGTCTCGCAGTATTTCTGTTATGCCCCGATTGAAAACACAGACTGGCGCGTTGGCATTGCGATAGAAGAAACCGCTGTATTTGCCTCTGCCGAGCAATTCCGCGGATATATTGTCACCTTCTTCATCGTGGTCATCGTGTGCCTTAGCACGGTGCTTTATATGATCCTCTCGCACACCAACGCCATTCACAAAAAGACCAAACTGATCAGCGAGACCGATCTTTTGACCGAATGCTACAACCGAAACAAATACGAATTGGATATGGCCGATCTTGTGCACCGCCCCGGCTCGTATCTCGGCTGTGTGTACGTGGACGTCAACGGTCTGCGTGAGCGCAATAACCAAAGCGGTCACGATCAGGGTGACTTGATGCTCCGTATTGTCGCCGAGCATATCCGTGAAATATTCGGCAAGGAGCATACCTACCGCATCGGCGGTGACGAATTCGTGGTCATGCTTCACCGCAAGCCCGAAAACGTACAGGATATGATCTCAAAGCTGGTGGACGGCATTGAAAGGCTTGGCTACTCGGTAGCCGTTGGCTTTGCCGAGCAAAACAGCACGCGCGACGCCGCGGCGCTGACAAGACTTGCCGAACAGATCATGTATGATGAAAAGAACAAGTATTACGAAAATAAGAGCAAGGAAATCTGAATACACAAAAAGGACGAAGAATTTCTTCGTCCTTTTTTACGTCAGTCGGTTGAGTGCATCCAGCACAGCCTCGCGGATGGCATGAGCAAAGGCAACGTCGCCCACACACAGCACCGTAACCTGCTCGTCCTCATAGGTCAGAATGCGCTTGGCGGCCTGCTTGACGGTCAGCGCGTCGGGTACGTCCCCGTTGACCTTATCCTTGACGCAGATCACCTCGGTCAACGAAAAGCTTGCGCTCTCGGCGGCAAACGCCTTGGAGGCGGCATTCTGTACGCCATCGCGCCCAACCTGTGTGCACAGCACCACCTGCCCGCCAAAGCTGGCCTTTTTTTCCTCAAGTGCTGCAAGCATGGCTCGGTATTCCTCCGCCGTGCCTGCGGCATTGACGATCACGCCGGGGCGCACGGTCAGCACCTCAAAGCAGACCGGCACGCTTGCCCTTTGCACGCCTGCGATCATGGCAGGGCCGGGCAATCTGACACCGTCGCGACGCAGGGCGTAACAGGCTTCAATACATGCCAGCACTGCCTCTGTTTGCACGGCATACGAGGAATGCATGACGTACGGGCCTCTGGCACGATACGTAAACTCGGTTCTCGCCAGCGAGGTGCCCACAATCGCGACCTCGCTTTTGGCAGGCACAGTCAAGCGGCTGGCCGCCCCGGCGCAGGCCTGCGAGATCAGATTATACACCTCACCGCCCACAAAGCCCGTAATAACCTCACGCGTGCCGCGTCGAATGGCCTGACACATCTCGGTCGCCTGCTTCTTGGCAAGCACGGTATCCCGCGTGCCAAAGCCGCACGGCATTACCACGGTGAAGGGCGAGGCGACCCACATGGGATCCTTTTTGCAATCCTCGGCAATATCAAATAAAATAAAATCACATCCGTGACAGCAAAATGCCATCAGAGCCAGTGCGCAAAGCTTTTGCTCGCTGTCAAATCCGGCGACCTGATCAGCACCCTGCTCGCGGCGCATTTTGTCGATCTCACCCATGATCTGCTCGGTCAGATCGCTGACCTGCTTGTGCGAGATAGGCTTGCCGTCAATGCGGATACGGCTTCGCAGGCCGTCGCTCTCGGCATGTGTCCATCTGCCCGTGCGGTAGCCTGCAGAGAGCAGAATACTCTCAAGATAATCCATGCGACATCTGCCCGCCTGATTTGCATTGACGCAGATCTTGCGGATACCGGTATGTATGCGGCCAAGTCGCATGCAAAGTGCCGCAAAATGCTCGGGCGTGGCCGCAGCTGCTGCGGCGCGCAAATAACGCTCGGCTCTTGTGTAGGTCATACGTCCGCTCCTTTCACGCGCTCCAGAATCAACACGCTGTCCGGCGCAATGCGCACAGCACCGCTTCCGCGCGTCGTGCTGAGCAGATCGATAAATTCCCCACAGATGGGAAGTGTGATGGCTTGTCCGTGTCGGCTCGCGGCCACCACGACCTCACGCCCCTGCTTGCGCCTTGCAAACGCGATGCAGCACTCGTCGTGATACAGCACCTCAAAGCTGCCGCCGTCAAACACCGGGTTCTCGGCGCGCAGCTGACCCAGCTTCTGATAAAAGCCCAGCAGCTCGGCTCTGTACGGCTTGTCCATCTCGTTCCACGGCATGGGCATACGGCAGAAGGGATCGCGCGCGCCCTCCAATCCCAGCTCGTCACCGTAATACAGCGACGGAATACCGAACACGGTATATTGCAGGGCGGCCGCGATCTTAACAAGACCCACAGCCTGCTGTCTTCTCTCGTCACTCAGACGATAGTGCGCCAGCTCATGGTTGGTCTTATCCAGATCCTCCTCGGTGCTACCCAGCATGGTCAGCACGCGCTCGGTATCGTGTGTGCCGACCAGATTCATCAAGGAATGGCACACCTCTTCGGGATAGGAGGAATACAGCTCGGTGAGCACGTGATAAAGCCCCTCGGCATCGCGGTAGCGAACAAAATCCAGAATACCGTTGCGCACGGGATAATTCATGACGCTGTCCAGCTGCTTGCCGGACAGATAGCGTCTGCGCTTGGAATACGCGATCTTATCGGCGGCGTTTTCCCACACCTCACCGATGACCACGCACTCTCCATCACTCTCATCCTTGACAGCGGCGCGGAACTCATCCAGAAATTCATCGGACAGCTGGTCGGCCACGTCCTGGCGCCAACCGCCGATACCCATTTTGACGTACTTGCGGGCAATTCCCTGCTCGCCCGTAAAATAAGAGCGGCAAGCTGCCTTGGAATGGTTCAGTCGCGGCAGGATCGGAATCCCCCACCAGCACTCGTACTCGTCGGGATAAGATTTAAAATCGTACCACTCGGCATAAAGGGATTCGGGCGACTGATATGCGCCGCATCCCTCATACTTGCCGTAGCGGTTGAAATAGCGGCTATCATCACCCGTGTGGTTGAACACGCCGTCCAGAATGATGCGCATGCCACGCTCGCCGGCCTTTTGCAAAAGGTGCTCAAAGGCGGCGTCGCCACCAAACATGGCATCCACCGTTTCATAATCACCCGTGTCGTATTTATGGTTGGAATAGGCCTTGAAAACAGGGCTTAAGTAAATGACCTTGACGCCAAGGGACGAAAGATAATCCAGCTTTTGCGCCACGCCCCAGAGATTGCCGCCGAAAAAGACGTTATTGGAAAGCGGCGCGCCGGGATATGGGGCGTACTGCGGAATACCGCCCTCCCAATCGGGATTAAGCTCGGCGTCCTCTCTTGTGCCAACCTCTCCCTCTCCGCGGCAGAAACGGTCCACGAATATATGATACATCACACCCTTGCCAAACCAAGCGGGGGTGTGATAGGTGTTCTCGAAGATCAGTAAGCGGAATCTTGCTCCCGAGCTGCGGGAGAGATAGAAATCCACGTTATTAATGCTCTCGGTAAATTGGGTGTCAAAGCCCTTGAGCAGTAAAAATTCATAGTAATACAAGCCGTATCCCTGCTCGCCGCAAAGCTGCGCCGTATCCAAGGTACAGGTATAGGTCACGCATTCGCCGTTCTCTGCATAAACGCGAAGCGGCACGTCTACGTCCCCGTGTCCGTCGCGGTTTCCGCGCAATACGACGCCTTGCGCACCCAGCGCACGGGCGACCTCTACGTGCACTTCAAGGACGTCTCCGTACGCAAAAGCACTTTTGCGCGTGACGTCCTCGCCATGCAGATATTTCCGAATGCTCACCGTGTTCGATTGCATAATTTCCTCCATGGGAATCAATATCGGGAATAAATATCCGGGGCTGTCACCCATGGTGACAGCCCCATTAATCATTACTTCAAGGGCTTGATGTTCCAGATCTTGTCCGCGTATTCCTTGATACTGCGGTCTGCCGCAAAGTAACCGCATGCGGCGGTGTTGAGCAGAGAGCGTCTGGACCAGTCGGTACGGTCTGCATAGTCCTTGACAGCCTGCTGGTGTGTCAGGCGGTAGGATTCAAAGTCAGCCAGGCACATGAAGGGGTCGGCAACGCCGTGGCCTGCCAGCAGATAGGTTGCAATATCCGAGAAGGATTCGCCCGCAAAGCCGACCGACAGGAAGTTGACGATCTTTTCAAGTCTCTGGTTATTGGCATAGAACTCGGCAGAGCGGTAGCCGCGCAGCCACAGCTCCTCCACCTCGGAGGCGGTCAGGCCGAAGATATACATGTTATCCTCGCCCACGGCGTCCAGCATCTCAATGTTGGCACCGTCCAGCGTACCGATGGTCAAGGCACCGTTGATCATCAGCTTCATGCAGCCTGTGCCGCTGGCTTCCTTACCGGCCAGCGAGATCTGCTCACTGATATCAGCCGAGGGGATCAGGATCTCGGCGGTGCTGACGTCATAGTTCTCAAGGAACACAACGTTGAGCTTTTCCTTGATCTTGGGATTCTTTTCGATATCCTTGCTGATCATGCAAAGCAGCTGGATGATACGCTTTGCCATCTGATAGCCGGGAGCGGCCTTAGCACCGAAAATATAGGTCTGAGGCGTGATATCCAGATCGGGATTCTCACGCAGCTCCAGGTACAGACCGATGATATTGAGCGCGTTGAGCAGCTGACGCTTATACTCGTGCAGTCTCTTGATCTGCACGTCGTAGATGCTGTGGGTGTCCAGCTTCTGACCGGTCTTGCGGTACAAATGCTGTGCAAACGCGACCTTGTTGGCATGCTTGATGTCGCGCACGCGCTGAACCACGGCCGCGTCATCCGTAAACTTGGCAAATTCGGCAAGCTCCTCGGGATTGTGGCGGTAGCCCGTACCGATACACTCATCCAAAAGGCCTGCAAGTCCGGGGTTGGAATAGCACAGCCAGCGACGGTGTGCAATACCGTTGGTAACGTTGGTAAATCTCTCGGGATACATCTTGTAGAAATCCTTGAATACAGAATCCACAAGGATCTGCGAGTGCAGCTTGGAAACGCCGTTGACCGAATGGCTGCCGATGACCGAGAGGTTGGCCATTCTGACCTGACCGTAGCCTACGATGCTCATCTTGGAAATTCTCTGCCAGTTGCCGGGAAAAACCGACCAGGCTTCCTTACAGAAGCGCTCGCTGATCTCCTTGACAATGGCATAGATTCTGGGCAGCTTGAGGCGGAACAGATCCTCATTCCAGGTCTCAAGCGCCTCGGGCATGACGGTATGGTTGGTATAAGAGCAGATCTTCTTGACCATATCCCAAGCCATATCCCAGGGGAAGAAATATTCGTCCACCAGAATTCTCATCAGCTCGGGAATGCAGAGTGCGGGGTGGGTATCGTTGATATGGATAGCTACCTTGTCCGGCAGATTGGAGAGCGTGCCGTACACCGCCATGTGGTCGCGAATAATGCTCTGGCAGGATGCAGATACCAGGAAATATTGCTGCGTCAGACGAAGCAGCTTACCCTCGGTGTGGTTATCCGAAGGATACAGCACCTTGGTAATCGCCTCTGCCTGAGTGTTTTCCTGCATGGCTCTTGCATACTGCCCCTGCGTGAACAGACCCATATTGAAATTCTTGACGTCGCGCGCACGCCAGAGTCTGAGTTGGCTGATAGCCTCGCTGTCCGCACCCGAAATCATCATATCGTAAGGAACCGCCTCGATCTCCTCGGCGTTCTCATAAACGACCTCCATGTGACCGTCCTTCCAAAGCTCTCTGACGTGACCGCCAAAGCGCACGTGGAAGGTTCTGTCGGTTCTGGGCACAAGCCATACCTCGCCACCGGGCAGCCATACGTCGGGCAGCTCGACCTGAATACCGTCTACGATCATCTGCTTGAAAAGTCCGTATTCATAGCAGAGAGAGAAGCCGGTTGCGGGATAATCCAGCGAGGAAAGAGAGTCCATGAAGCATGCGGCAAGACGGCCAAGACCGCCGTTACCAAGGCCTGCATCCGGCTCGCAGGTGTAAAGATCGTCAAGATTGAAGCCCAACTCACCCAGCGCCTTGCCGTATTCCTTGTCAAGGCCGAGGTTGTGCAGGTTGGTCTTGAGCGATCTGCCCAGCAGAAATTCCATGCACATATAGTAAACGCGCTTGGAGCCCTGTCTGTTGACCTGCTTTTTGAAGTCGCCTCTCTTCTCTGTCAGAATATCTCTGACGGTCATGGCAGTTGCCTTATACATCTGCTCGGTGGTTGCCTCCGCGGGGGTGCAACCGAAATAGCGGGAAAGCTTGACTGTCAGGTCATCTCTGATCTTTGCCGCTGTGGGTCTGTAGTCTATCATTGGTTTGCTAAGTCCTTTCTTAGGGGTAAAATGGAATCAAATTAAAGATCTGCGTACATCTCCAGGTACTTGCCTGCCGATGCACTCCAGGAGAAATCAGTCTTCATAACCTTGGCGACAAGCTTTTTCCACTTGGCGCTGTCGCGATACAGCGAGATAGCAGCCAAGGTGCGCTCATGCAGCTCTGCTCCCGTATAGCCTGCAAAGGTGAAGCCGTTGCCCAGCATCTCGCCGTCCTTTTCCCAGTACGGCTTGATGGAATCGTACAGGCCACCGGTCTCACGAACCACCGGAACTGCACCGTAGCGGGAGGCAATCATCTGCGAAAGACCGCAGGGCTCGCTCTTGGAGGGCATCAGGAAAATATCGGTTGCGGCATAAATGCGCTTTGCAAGGTCTCTGTCATAGGTCAGAAGCGCGGCAACCTTATCGGGATAGCGTGCGGCCAGGTCGGCAAAGAATCTCTCAAATCTCTCCTCGCCCTTACCGAGCACGATCAGCTGGATATCGTTTTCCGCTACCAAGCGATCGGCGATCTCACTGATCAGGTCCAGACCCTTATGGGCGGCCAGACGCGAGATGACGGCCAGCACGGGCACGTCTGCACGGGCGGGCAATCCTGCCTCAACCTGCATAGCCTCCTTGTCCTTGGCCTTGCCGGAAAGTCTTCTTGCATCAAAGGTGGCAACAAGGCCTGTATCCTTTGCGGGGTTATAGTAGTCGTAGTCAATGCCGTTGAGAATACCCAGCAGCTTATGGCTGTTCTGCTCAAGCACAAAGTTGAGTCTGTGTGCATATTCGGCAGTCTGGATCTCTTTTGCATACTTGGGGCTGACCGTGGTGACGGTATCGGCACACACAATTGCCGCCTTCATCAGGTTGATGCAATCGTCATAGCGCATCAGCGAGCCGTGCTCAACGCCCAGCTCAAAGACGTCACCCAGAATCGAGAAGTCATACTGTCCCTGATACTCGATATTGTGAATGGTGAACACGCTCTTCATGTGCTCGTACTCGGGCTTGTTGCGATATCTTGTGTTGAGGTACACCACAGACAGCGCTGCCTGCCAGTCGTGCGCGTGAAGCACGTCGGGATACCAATCCAGCATAGGCAGCATTTCCAGCACGGCCTTGCAGAAGAAGGCGTATCTCTCGCCGTCGTCAAAGTTGCCGTACAGCGCGGGACGGTTGAAATAATACTCGTTATCCACGAAATAGAAGGTCACGCCGTCCTTGACCAGCGACTTGACGCCGCAATACTGGTTTCTCCAAGCCAGATTGACGCGGAAATCACATTCGTGCACCAGCTGATCGCGCCAGGTCTGACCCATAGCACCGTACAGCGGTAGCACCACGCGGACGTCCACGTTCTTGCCACCCTTTTTACGGATGGCTGCGGGCAGAGAGCCCAGCACGTCACCAAGTCCGCCGGTGGCGGCAAACGGCATAGCCTCAGCACCTACAAATAAAATCTTTTTCATGTGTCCCTCCCCGATCAGATCGCGCCGTTCTTACCGATATAGAAAGGCATGGTCTCACAGCCGGACAGCATTCTGCCGTCCTTGATCATGACGTTCTTGTCGGTGATGACGCAATTGAGCAATACGTTCTCGCCGGTGTAGGTGTCCTGCATGAGAATGGAATTCTTGACAACAGTTCCCTTTCCGACCTTAACGCCGCGGAACAGAATGGAAT
The DNA here is from genome assembly GCA_045603085.1 of Eubacteriales bacterium. Classification (GTDB taxonomy): domain Bacteria; phylum Bacillota; class Clostridia; order Oscillospirales; family CAG-272; genus SVQP01. The sequence continues at coordinate 11,190 of JAZULL010000125.1, forward strand.
TTTCAACAGTACCCTCGATTACACAGCCGTCTGCTACGACAGAATTTGTGATCTTGGCATCGCCGCAATACTTGGTGGGCGCGGAGTTACGGACCTTGGTCAGAATGGGTCTGCCGTCCACACCCCAGATGCCGCGACGGGTCTCCTCGTCAAGCAGCGCCATGGAGCATGCAAAATAGCCCTTCATCGAGCCGATCTTGGCGAACACGCCGTCAAATGCATACGCGCGGTAGTTTGCGCTGTCCAGAGACTTTGCGATAATATCCTTGAAGAAGCTGGTGTAGCCATGCGATGCGGCCTCCTGCACCACGCTCTGCAGATAGGTGCGCTTGGCGACCATGATATTGGTGCTGATGGTGACCTGTCCCTCGGAAAGGTGCATCTCGGCAAAATCAGTCACTCTGCCGTCCTCTGCCACCTGCACGACCGGAACGGTACCCTCAACGTAGATTGAGCCCGCATCCACAACGGTGGTGACAAAGGTCAGATCCGCGCCGCTCGCCTCATGTGCCGCCAACACAGCCTTGAGGTCGATGTTGCAGATCATATCACAGTCGGACATGACGATATAGTCCTCGGAGCAACGGTTGATAAAATTGATCGCACCCTTGAGCGCATCCATTCTGGAGCGATTGACACCGGGAGCGGTATGATCAAACATGGTAATGTACGGGGGCAAAATCTTGATACCGCCCGAACGGCGGGCAAGATCCCAGTCCTTGCCGTTGCCGATGTGGTCAAGCAGCGACTGGTAGTTGTAGTGGGTAATCACGCCCACCTTGGTAATATCCGAATTGACCATGTTGGAGAGCGCGAAGTCGATCAGGCG
>JAZULL010000126.1:0-7947 GCA_045603085.1 Eubacteriales bacterium
GACATTGTCTCCCTAAGACCGCTTGCCCTCCGACTTGACCGTAAAGATCACCAGAAACGTCAGCAGGCCCATCGCCGCGGCGCCGATGCCGAAATAGATCTTCTCGATCAGCGCGCCGAGCTTTGCGCGAAGCGCGTAGAACTGCTCGTGATCGGTGCTGTATTCGTACATGCTGGTGGTCCAGGTGGCGATCATGCCGTCCACGGTTTCCTCACCGTAGATTTCCTGAAGCAACGTCAGATAATCAAAGTCCTCGATGCCGTCGCGCACACATTCCATGCGGAGCGCGGGAATGGGATCGCGGTCTGCAAAGTAAATGCCGGAATACAGCAAAATACCGTTGCCGTAAATGTCAATGCCGTCCGCCTCGCGCTTTTCGTATACGGGATTGAAGCCGACCAGCCACTCATTACCGGTGTCCTGAATGATCTCGGGGGAGCCCATCCAGTCGTTGATGGAGTAGTAAAGGAAGCCATCCACGTCGTAAAGCTTTTGCTGCCAGAACACGGTTCTGCAGTTTACGGCGTCCATGTTGATGTCAAAGGTGATCTCGGGCTTGTTGGGGAGTCTGGTCAGATACCACCAAATCTCGTCGCCACCCTCGGCCTCGGCCTTCATGCGGTCGCGGAAGGTGCCAAAATCGGATTCTGCGATTACGGGCATGCGGTAGTAAAGGTCGGGGTTGTTTTTCCATTCCGCGTAGGAGTGGAAGAAGAAGTTGTGCGGGCACCATGCGGTGACCGAATCTGCAACGTAGGAGAAGTAGTCGCCCGTTTTGACCAGCCGGTTAAGATGCATGGGCGCGATCAGCTTATAGCCGGGGAAGTGCTGCTTGAGCAGGTTGGCGTTTGCCACGATCCTGTCCAGCGCGGCCTGATCGCCGGGCTCGTCAACGGGATAGAAGTAAGCCTTGTCCAGCCATTCCTGCTTCTGAGAGAGGAAGGCGTAGGCGTTGGAAACGTTGGTAGCGTTGAGATCGGTCTTCCAGCCCAGCGTCTGGAAGCACTGCACGCGAGGATCGTCCAGATACTGTCTGAGCACGTCGTTGGCAAAGGTGCCGTCCTTGTTGTCAACAGGCAGGGAATAGGCATTGATGCGGTAGTCGAGCATGAATTCATACCACTCCTGATAGAGCGACAGTCCGTTATAGCCGATTACCTCACCGCCGTAATCCAGATAGGTGGAGTAGATGCCGAAGGAGCCAAGGTCCATCATGGTCTTGCAGGAGGGAGTCAGGGGCAGGGAAAAGTCCCATACGTATGCAAATACGGTCGCCTTTTTGATCTCGTTGCCCTGCGCGTCGGTCACGGTAAAGGTCGCGGTATATTCACCGGGCGCCGCACCGTGGGGTGCTGTGGCCTTGATGACGAACATCTGGCTGTTTCCGGCCTTGATGTCAAAACCGTCGTATACCTGGAAATTGGGAATGGTCGCACCGGTGGAGTTGGCACCGTTCTGGCGGTCCACCATCTCTTGGTCGGGTTGGTAGGTGACCTTGGGTAGCGGCTCGTACATATCCTTGCCGCCGATGTTCTTGAAGTAGTAGGCCCAGCGCAGCTCGCTTTCCAGCACGTCACCCGATGCATTGGTAAAGTCGGTGACATAGACCTTGAGTCCTGTGACGTCGGTCGCAGGTGCCAGCAGCACCTGACAGCCCTCGGTCTCGTTACCTGCCAGCAGGATCTGATAGGTGTTCATTCCCGAGTGCGTGACGTCGTTCTGAGGGGTGCGGTTGAATATATGGTCAAACCACATAGAAAGCGTTGCATCCTCGTGCTCGGCCGTCAGCGGCTTGTAGGAAGAAAAGGCGGTGGTGGGCAGGGTCACGCTCTCAAGCAGAGCCAGCGCGTCGGCCTTGGATTTGTCGCTGATCTCTATGCCGGTGGCACTCATGTCGAGATTGAGTGTGGCGTAATAGTCGTCGGCATCGGGCAGAATGCGGATCTCGGCGATCTGCAGGGTTTCGTTGGCCTCGATGGCGTTTGTCATATAGTCCAATCTCAGCAATGCAAGTCTGTCGTTCCATTTGCTCTGCGCACTCATATCAAACAGCACGTACTGCCAGCCGTCCTTAGCGGGTGCAAATGCGGAGGTGACGAAGGCGTCGCCCGAAATGCCGGCCATTTTCTTGGTTTTGTAGAACATTTCAAAGGATCCGGTTGAGCAACCAACGCTTCGTACCTTGAGCATGACGTAGGGGTAATCGGTCACGTCTGCGGCATCCAGACCCGCATATTTGTAGAACTTATTGCAGTCAAACGAAACGTAAGGGTCGTTGGCGTTGGCCTGCGTGGTAGACAGGGCAACGTATTTTTCACCGTCCCCGTCGGTCTCAACGGTGTAAGCTGTCTGATTGGGAGAGTTGAAGCACTTTTTCAACTTTTCATCATCCAGCAGGTTGAAATCCATGATGCAGTTTTCGGGGAGCGGTGCCTCGGTGACCTCGGTGGTCTGCTCCTCGCTGTCGGTGTCGGTATCGCTGTCGGGCTCGGTGGTGAGCTCTTCCGTGGTGGGATCATCCTGCGTGGCGGGCTCCGATCCCTGCGGATCACCGCTACCGCCTTGACATGCGCAAAGCAGCATAGCCAGCAGAAGCAGTACGGATACGGCGGATGTGAGTTTTTTCATACAGCACCTCTCTGTTGTTTTTTATTTGTTTTGAGACTGCGAGCGCAGGGCATAGAAGACCTGCGAATACTTATAGGCGCAGAAATCGGGCGCACCCGTGATCTCCCAGGTGCCGCGGTCGGTTGAAACCGAAAGCTTGACAGCCCCGCGGGGGAGCATGGAGGTGATGGCCTCTATGTGAAAACCGACCGATCGCGCACCTGCCTCGCCGTCCTCAAAGCGGATCAGCAGCTTTTCGCGGCTCATGGTCAGCGTGCCGAACAGCGGCTCGTCGGCAGGCGTTTTGCCAACAGAGTGGATCATGACGCCCTTGTCGGTAAAGAAATCGCCCTGCAGGCGGTCAAGATGCGTGCGCAGCCATGCGGCCTGATAGTCCATCCAGCTGTCCGGCGTGGAGATGGGGGTCTCGCAGTTGAGGAAGATGAAATTGCCGGTTTCGGTAAAATTGGCGGTCATGCCGCAGCCGCGACAGCTGACATGGTTGCCCGAGCTGTAAAGGCCTGAGTGATCACGGCACCGCGGGCAAACGTACAGTACACGCTCCAGCTTTTCGGCGCGGTGTCGGCTCTTATAAGCCAGCGAGAGCGGCTTGTCGTTCTGCTCCAGCGCACGGCTGATGAGTGTATATAGCTGCTCGTCGGTCATGGTATCGTATTCTTCGACCGTTACGGTTTGCCCGATGTGTCCTTCAAAAGGCCCCTTGCGTCTGCCGTCACTCCAGCGCGGCATGGCACCGATCCCGCCGCGGACGGTATATAGCGTAAAGGGTACGCGAAGTGTGCGGATGAGCGGCACGATTTGAAGGTCAACCTCGCCCGGCGCGTAGCAGTAAGGCGGCTGACCCATGGGGAACAGACCGATCGAGCCACCCGCGCAAAGCACCTGCCGCATCTGCTCGATGCAGTCCTGCGACCACAGCGTGTCGCTTGGCTTTTGCAGGATGGGCGCGGTCAGCGCATCTGTGATCAGCTGTATCAGATCGGGACGGGTGTCCTGCGTGCGGACACAGTAGACGGGATAGTCAAAGCCCATGCGAAGCCACAGCTCGTCCAAGAGGGTCTGACTGTTACAAAGGATGAGGTGCGGCACGTCGGCATCCTTGTCGGTGTGCTTGACGCGAAAGCCCGCGCGCAAGCCCGCATAGGCTCTGCCCAAAAGGCGGTAAAGCCCGAAGGTCAGACCGTGGTAGGGGCGCACGTGCCCCTTTGGTTCTTTTTGCGTTTGATTTTTATCCATTGGCACTTGCTCCAAGCGTATCGGGGGTGATGGGGGTGCTTGTCGAGGTGATGATCTGGCCGGGGTAGTCGCCATCCACCAGCAGCTCCACGTTGAGCTTGAGGTCGGAGGGTGCGGTCAGGCAAAGGTAGATCAGATCATAGCCGAAATTGTTTTTGTCCGAGGAATTGTAGGTGGGGGTCGCGGTCAGCAAATTGCCGTCCAAGGAAAAATCCACGTCAAAGGACTTGGCGTCGTACTCGGTGGCGGAGCGGTAGAGCAGCAGATGATAGGTGGACGTGCCGTCTGCGTTGTTGACCGCGTAGCGGAGCACGTAGTGACCGATCCCGTCTCTTTCCTCGGTGGCGCACAGCGCAAGCCAATCGGCCACGGCGGCGTTGGCGGATGCGTCCTCCTTGGAAAGCCCCGTGATCCACGAGCTTTGGTATTCGCTACCCGTATTCTGTTGTATTTCGCGGTTTTCCGAAGAGGGGGTGCCCGGATTGCAGGCGCACAGCAGGCATATTGCCACAAGGGTAAGCGCGATCAGTCTGATATATTTCATAGGAATCTCCCATACTTTTTTTACCATTATATCATATAGCGGTGCATCTGTCACGCCTTTTTTGTAAATTTTATATTTTTTCACGCCCACGCCCTGATGTGACCTTATCCGTCACGCGTGCGGCGATATAATGAGTGCAAAGAAAGCGGAGGTGTGAGCTTTGGACGTTTACGCGGATCTTTTGTTTCTGATCAATTTCAGTATGGATTTTTTGTGTCTGTATCTGAGCGTGCGGCTGCTGCATTTGAAAAAGAGCGTTTGGCGCATGCTGATCGCGGCGGCTCTTGGCGGGGTGTATAGCGTGGCGGCGCTGTTTTTGCAGGTGTCGCCGTGGCTGTCGCCCGTCATTGATATCGGCGTCTGCCTTGGGATGTGCGCGGTGTGTGCGGCGGGCAAGGGAGTGAGCATCTGGCGGCTTTTGCTGTTTGGCGGTACGTATTTCGGCATCTCGGCACTCATGGGCGGCGGCATGACCGCCATCTATAATCTGCTCGGTCGCGCAGATCTACCCTTGACAGACATGCAGGAGGACGGACTTTCCGCATGGATGTTTTTGGCACTTGCCACCGTTGCGGCCTTGGCCGCGGCGTTTGGCGGCAGACTGTTCGGCAAGCAGACGGCAAAGCAGATCTGTTCCGTGCAGGTGCAAATGGACGGCGCGCGCTGGGAGCTGGCGGGGCTGTGCGACAGCGGCAATTTGCTGTGCGATCCCATCAGCGGCACACCCGTGATCGTGGTGGATCGAGACGCGTGGCTTGACGGCATGCCGGGGGGATTGCGCAGGGCGATCGAGAGTGGCGGCAGGGAGGTGGACGCGGCGGCTGATGCCAGGCGCGTGCGCCTTGTGCCCATGCAGACTGCGCAGGGAAAGGGCATGGCAGTCGCGCTTTTGCCGGACGAGGTCATGATCAAAGAGCAAAACGGAAAACAGCGAGCGGTGCACGCGCTGGTCGCCCCTGCGGGACAGCCGATCGAGGGGGATTATCGCGCCATTGTGCCGCTGACGCTTCTGAAGTAAAGGAGAAGGATATGAATCAAATTCAAAAGCTGCTATTATGGTTGAAATGCAAGCTGTCGGGAAAGGACGGCGTATATTACATAAACGGCCCCGAGCTGCTGCCGCCGCCGTATGCGCCCGAGAAGGAGGCGGAGGTGATCGCGGCTCTGGAGGCGGGCGACCCTGAGGCGCGAAATCTGCTCATCGAGCACAATCTGCGGCTGGTGGTGTATATCGCAAAGAAATTTGAGAGCACGGGCACGGGGATCGAGGATCTGATCTCGATCGGCACCATCGGGCTTTGCAAGGCTGTGAGCACCTTCCGCTCGGAAAAGAATATCAAGCTGGCTACCTATGCCTCAAGATGCATTGAAAACGAGATTCTGATGTATCTGCGAAAGCAATCGGGCAAAGGGGGCGAGGTCTCCCTGGACGAGCCGCTCAACGTGGATTTCGACGGCAACGAGCTGCTGCTCTCGGATATTCTGGGCAGCGAGGAGGACGGCGTGGCCTACGAGCTGGAGCAGAGAGAGGAGCGCGAGGCCATACGCCGTGCGGTGGCGACCTTGGACGAGCGCGAGCGGGTGATCATCGAGCTGCGGTACGGCCTTTCGGGCAGGGAAGAAATGACGCAAAAGGAGGTCGCGGCCTACCTTGGCATCTCGCAATCCTACATTTCAAGACTCGAGAAAAAGATCATCGCCGACCTGCGGGAGAGGATGACGGGGTGAGATTTGTGTCATCCTGAGCGACAAAACACCCCGGTGCGGGTGTTTTAGAGTCGAACTTTCAAAAATCTGCAACGAATTGCTGATTTTTGAAAGTCAAAACGCGGCGAGCGTTTTGAGGATCTCGAAGCGGTTCTTGATATTTTCGGAAGTTACAATTCTTGCAAAAAAACGAAAAATCTTAAAAAAATATACAATTCAAAAAAATTTCAAAAAGTCCTTGACACGGGGAATAATATGTGGTATAATATCTCCGCTTGTGAATCCGATGTCAAAGAACATCGAGAAATGAAATGCGAGGTATTTAAAAATGAAAAGCGGAATCCATCCCAATTACGTAGAGTGTGTCGTTAAGTGTGCTTGCGGCGAAACCGTTACCACTCGCTCCACCAAGGGCAGCGAGATGAGAGTTGAAATTTGCTCCAAGTGCCACCCCTTCTTCACCGGTAAGCAGAAGTTCGTTGATGCCGGCGGTCGTGTTGACAAGTTCAAGAAGAGACTGGAAGCTGTAAGAAAGTAATTCTTTACGACATTGATGATAAACGGGCTGACTCTACGCGATAAGGTGGAGTCTGCCCGTTTGTTTTTTACCTTGCAACAAGGCATCGCGTAAGCGAGAGCCAAGGAGGACTAACTATGGAAATGCTGGACGTTTATACTCACGACGGTCAAAGGACGGGTAAGCTGGTAGAGCGAGGCCGCCGTTATCGCCTTGCCGACGGGGAATATACAATGGTGATCCATGCGTTTATTTATCACAGAGATCACGGCTTTCTGGTGCAAAAGCGCGCCGCTACCAAAAGAGTGCTGCCCGGCGCATGGTGCATGACCATGGGCGTTGTGCAGGCAGGCGAGGACAGCGAGAGCGGCATGCGCCGCGAGGTGCGTGAGGAGCTGGGGTTGGAGATCAAGGAAGGGCAGATCCGCAACTGCGTCCGCACCTATAACGGACACAAGATCGTGGATATTTATCTGATCTATACCGATGCCGAGATCGAGGACATGACGCTCCAGGAGGAAGAGGTGGAGCAGGTCTGCTGGATGAGCGGCAGAGAGGTGCTCTCGCGCTTTGGCGGCAAAAACACACGCTTGCACGGGGAATACGTGTCGTGCATGCAACGCTACGTGCATGTGACGCACAAGGCGGAGAAGAGAAGGAGAAGAAGACAGAATGCAAGACTTGCAAAACAAGGAGATAAAGTCTGATACCCGCGCGGTGCTGATCGGTATTATCACAAGAGATGCCGATGCGCAGACCGTGGAATCGGGTCTGGACGAGCTTGAGCGACTGCTGGACACCGCAGGCGGCGTGGCTTTTGCACGCGTGGTGCAAAGCAAGGACACCCCCGATCCCCGTACCCTGATCGGCTCGGGTAAGGTGCAGGAGATCGCAGAGCTCTGTAAGAATAACGATATTGATCTGGTCGTGACCGACGAGGATCTTTCGCCCGCACAGATCAGAAACTTAGAGGATGATATTGGGGGCGACGTGCGCGTCATCGACCGTTCCATGCTGATTCTGGACATTTTTGCCCAGCATGCCGTGACGGGCGAGGGCAAGCTGCAGGTCGAGCTGGCACAGCTTCGCTATACCGCACCGCGTCTGATCGGTAAGGGCACACAGCTTTCGCGTCTGGGTGGCGGTATCGGTACAAGAGGCCCGGGTGAATCCAAGCTGGAGAGCGACCGCCGTCACATCCAGCGCCGCATCACGGCCTTGGAGGCACAGCTGGCCGAGATGGAAAAGAACCGCATGACCATGCGCGTCTCGCGCGACAAGAGCGGCCTTTGCAAGGTGGCCATCGTGGGCTATA
>JAZULL010000127.1:0-3408 GCA_045603085.1 Eubacteriales bacterium
TCGCACTTGATGTAGTTCATAGTGTCATAGATTGCGAAGCCCGCGCTGACGCTTCCGCCGGGGCTGTTGATGTAGAAATAAATATCCTTGTCGGGGTCCTGAGATTCGAGGAAAAGCATCTGTGCCACTACAAGAGAAGCGGTCGCATCATTCACCTCGTCGGACAGGAAGATGATGCGGTCATTGAGTAAACGAGAGAAAATATCGTATGCTCTCTCGCCTCTGCCGGTCTGTTCGATGACAGTGGGAACAAGTGCATCTCTGGGATACAGCGGATTATACATCTTTTTTACCTCGTTTCTTGTGTAATAGGGAAGGGGAGAAGTTAGATTACTCAGCCTTGATTACTGCAGCTGCCTTAACAACGTCCATAGCCTTCTTGACCTTAATGTCAGCGGCGATGGAAGCATCGTCGATCATTGCCTTAACCTGTTCTACGTCGATGTGGTAAGCATCAGCGATTCTCTGATATTCAGCGTTGATCTCTTCCTCGGAGACCTCAATAGCTTCAGCAGCAGCGATGGTCTCAAGTGCAAGTCTAGCCTTGACCTGGCGCTCAGCCTGAGGTCTCATTTGCTCGCGGAGATTCTCGATGGTCATGCCGGTGTACTTGAAGTACATGTTCATATCCATACCCTGGCTACGCAGTCTGTTATCGAAATCGCGAACAAAGTTTTCAGTCTCAGCAACGAACATAGCCTCGGGAATTTCGCCCTCCAGCTTTTCGATCAGAGCTTCGATCAGCTTTTCTTCCATTTCGTTCTCAGCCTGCTTGTCGTGTCTCTCCTGAATTTTAGCCTTCATATCAGCCTTTAATTCATCAAGAGTGTCAAAATCAGAAACGTCCTTTGCAAAATCGTCATCCAGCACGGGGAGCTCGACTCTGGTGATGGCGTTGATCTTGGTCTTGAATACGGAGGGCTTACCTGCAAGCTCGGTTGCGTGATAGTCCTCGGGGAAGGTGACGTTAACGTCGAACTCTTCGCCGATTACGTGGCCTGCGATCTGCTCTTCAAAGCCGGGAATGAAGGAACCGGAGCCAAGCTTGAGGGAGTAGTCGGTACCCTTGCCGCCGTCGAAAGCAACGCCGTCAACAGAGCCGTCAAAGTCGATCTTCACGATATCACCCATCACTGCTGCTTCATCGGTGATTTCGAGTTCGCGGGAGTTTCTCTCACGCATGGTGTTCAGTTCACGCTCAACCTCTTCGTCGGTAGCCTGTGCAACAGCTTTGACAACTTCGATACCCTTATAGTCAGCGATCTTCATTTCAGGCTTTACAGCAACCTTAACGGACAGAACAATGCCGTTGTCATCGATAGAAACAACGTCAAACTCGGGCTGGCCAACGGGCTCAATGCCGGATTCCTTAACAGCTGCTTCGTAGTTTTCGGGAATGAGATCATTGATGGCGTCCTCGAAGAATACGCCCTTGCCGTACATCTTTTCGATAACGGATCTGGGTGCCTTACCCTTGCGGAAGCCGGGAACGTTAATGTTCTTTACCTGCTTGCGATATACCTTTTCAACTGCAGAATCGAAGGTTTCCTTATCGATGGCAATCTCAAGATAATGCATGCTGTGTTCATTCTTTTCGGATTTTACGAGATTCATTTTAGATCCTCCAAAATTTTTGATTTATTTTTATTTTTTATTTTCACAACCTATTTATTTTACACAATTCCCGATGATTTGTCAAGAGAAATCATAATATTCCCTTTACAAATATTGAATATTACTACTTAATAGGGTAGGGAATAAAGGAAAGATGATCTGCAGAGATTCTGACAAAGCGGATACCCTGCTCATACAGAACCGCGGGGAGATTATAGCCGCCGTGAATATGGCCGAAATAACAGTTCTTAACACCGTATTTTACCAGCACGTCAATGATCTCCCGGCAGATGAAATTACCCCATACGGGAGGAAAATGCAAAAAGACAAGAATTTCCTCAGGATGCTCGGGATTCTGCAGCGCAAATCCTTGCTTGATACTGAGCTCCAGGCGAATGATTTCGCGGTTGACGATCTTTTTATAATCGGTTTCGGATACGGTCAGCTGTTGGCTGTCATCAGTAAACCAACCGCGTGTGCCGCATATAATTTTGTCGTCCACTTTAAATGCGTTATTATGCAGAAGCTCAATGGAATCAATGTCCGTTTCCTTGAAAAAAGTGTGTATCTTAGAGGCGGTTGACCACCAAAAATCATGATTGCCTTTTCCGATCAACTTTTTGCCGGGTAACGAATGCAAAAACAAAAGATCCTGTTTGGCTTCTTCAAGCGTCAAAGCCCATGAAATGTCGCCGGGGACTACCACGGTATCGGTATCCTTGACGGTGCTGCGCCAGTGGCGTTCAAGCTTTTCCACGTAACCGTTCCAGCGAGCTCCAAAGACTTCCATGGATTTATTTGTTTGATCATTGGTGGATAAATGCAGATCTGCAATGGTGTAGAGTGCCATGAAATTCTCCTTTCTTGCCGGAATAATTGATGTGACTGCCGTGCATACTATCATTGTCATCAAAGAAAAAGGAGATGCTGAAATGAACAACAAATGCGGATGCGAAAAGCACATCAAGGACGTCAAGTGCGACGTTATGAACTGCGTATATCATGATGGGGATTGCTACTGTACTGCAAAGGAAATTGCAATCGGTCCCTCTCATGCAACCACTTCTATGGACACGGTTTGCGCAACCTTCAAGGAAGGCCAGAACAAAGCGTGAATTGAGGCCGGCGGACATCGTATTTCCGATGTCCGCTATTTTTATTGTGTTTAGTCAGCCTGCGTGTCTGCGAAGCGATAAACCTCTTCAAGGATATTATCTGAGTCTACCGTCTTGTCAAATCTGACTGTTCGGGAACCAAGACCGACCAGCGGATAGGGGATCATGGTACCGGTATAAGCGGAAAGCAACTCCTGAGCTTCCAGAGCATCGGCGGGTGCTTGCTTTCCAAGCGAGGTGTAAACGTCTGCGGCAAATTTATAGGGGCTTGCGGTGGATGCGACAACAAGGGGCGTGGTGTCGCCGGTAGCCTGCATATATTGCTCGGCACAGCAAACGCCAACGGCGGTGTGAGTATCCATCAGATAACCGCGACCCAGATACTTACGGATAGTATCTGCAGTTTTCTCTTCGTCAGCATAGAAGCCGCAGAAATCGGCATCGATCTTTTCTTTGACCGCATTGCTCACAGTATATGCACCCGAGCTTGCCAGTGATTCCATATAAGCCTTGGTTTGCTCAGCGCCCGCAACAAAGTACAGAAGACGCTCCAGGTTACTCGAGATCAGAATATCCATAGAGGGAGACATGGTCAGATGGAAATCGCGGTTGCGGTCATAGGTTCCCGTACGCAAAAAATCGGAAGTCGGATCGTAGCCATGTCGTTCTGTGAGCCAAG
>JAZULL010000128.1:0-42752 GCA_045603085.1 Eubacteriales bacterium
AGCAATCGGCGCAGGCGCGGGTCTGCTTTTGGGGGCGGTGCTGTTTGTTTTGCTGTTTCCTTACAAAAAGCGGCTGGCGCGCAAGCTGGACAGAGAGCTCTCCCTTCGCGAGAGCGTGCAGACCATGCTGGCTTACCGCGACAGAGAGGACGATATTATGGTGCTGCAACGCGAGCAGACTGAGCAAAGGCTGCAGAGCATTCCTGCCAAAAGGCTCAAGGTCAAGCACGTATGGACCTGCCTTGTCTGCCTTGTACTGGCTGTGGGTCTGAGTGTGACCGCGTTTGCCATCCCCGCCAAGATTCCCGCTCCGCCCGAGCCGCCGGTCGATCCGCCGTTTGAGCTGAGCGAATGGGATATCATCGCCCTGCAGAATCTGATCGAGGAGGTCAAGGCCTCGACCATGACCGAGCCCGCCAAGGGCGAGATCGTTGTCGCTCTTGAATCCCTGCTGGGCGCGCTGTACGAAACCGAAACGCAGAGCCGCATGAAAACGCTGGTCATTGATACGGCGGTCACCGTCCGTCAATCGGTTGCGGGCGCGGTGAGTATCCAAAGCTTCTCGCCCATTCTGAGTGCGAGCGGCTCGGAATACACCCGCGCGCTGGATAAGGCTCTCGAAAAGACCGATCAGGCCGAGTTCAAGGCCGCTTTGGATGCCATTGCGGCAGAAATCAATGAGGATGAGGAATTTGACGTGGCCATCCACGTGCTGTCCGAGGAGCTTCGCATGGCGGTGCGTAATGCGGGTGTCAGACCCGAGGACGCTTTGAGCATCGAGATCGACCGACTTGCCAACACGCTGGCTAACGTTGCCGATCAGCTTGGCAGCTACACGCTGACCTGGGGGCGTATGCAGGTCACCGACGCCTTCAACGTTGCCTACAGTGAAATGGGCAAGGCATTGACGCAGCAGCGTTACGACGACGAGATGGGCGACTTTGTGGTGAGCCGACTCTTGGAGATCTTCGGCATTCCCGCAGATGAGCTTCCCGGTCAAGGCTTGGATTCCGACGAGGGTCCGCAGACTCCGGGCGACTACGAGGAGGATGACGACGACCAGACCGTCTCGGACGGCGGTCTTGGCAGCGGTGAGCTGATCGTGGGCAGCCAGGACGTCATTTACGACCCCTTCAAGGGTGAATACGTCAAATACAGCGAGGTCATTGACATTTACAATGCAATTTTCCTCGAAAACAAGATCGACGGCGTGCTGTCCGAGGACATGGCAGAGCTGATCGAAAAATACTTCACGGCGCTGTTCAGCCCGTCTAACAAAGATTGATCAAAGGAAGGTAGATAGATATGTCGAATATTGAAAACGTAAAGAAATTCAGCGAGCAGGCAGAAAAGATCAGAGCAGAGCTGCGCCGCGACGTGGTCGGTCAGACCGAGGTCGTGGAAAACGTACTGATCGCCATCGTAGCAGGCGGTAACGTGCTTCTTGAAGGCGTTCCCGGTGTCGGTAAGACCCGACTTGTCCGCTCTCTGGGCAGAATTCTGAATCTGCCTTTCTCCCGTATCCAGTTCACCCCTGACCTCATGCCCTCCGACGTGACCGGTATGAACGTCATTGAAAAGGACGAGAACGGCAAAATGACGCAGGTGTTCAACAAGGGTCCCATCTTTGCAAATCTGGTGCTGGCGGACGAGATCAACCGTGCACCCCCCAAGACCCAGTCGGCAATGCTGGAGGTCATGCAGGAGCATAAGGTGACCGTGGCAGGCAAGACCTACCGCCTCGAAGAGCCCTTCTTCGTGCTGGCAACCGAAAACCCCATCGAGCAGGACGGTACGTATCCGCTGCCCGAGGCGCAGATGGACAGATTTATGTTCAAGCTGCTCATGACCTTCCCCGGTCAGGAAGAGCTGGTTGACATCGTCAAGATGACCCAGATCACCATGGACGAGACGGCCGAGGCGCAGGTGAACGGTCAGGACATTCTGGAAATGAGAGCGCTGGCCGCAACCGTACCGGTCATTGACGAGGTCATGGAATATGCCGTTGCCCTTGTTGCGGGCACTCACCCCGAGGTGGAAAAGGCTTCGGATACCGCCAAGAAGTACATCAAGTACGGTGCATCCCCTCGTGCCGCACAGGCGCTGATCACCTGTGCCAAGGTGCGCGCGCTGCTTGGTGGCAACTATAACGTTTCTTATGAGGATATCGACGCGCTGGCGCGTCCCGTTCTGCGCCACAGAATCAAGATCAACTACACCGCCGTCAACGACAAGCTGAGTGTGGACGACGTCATCGGTATGCTGATCAAAGAGAACAAGAAGCTCAAGAAATAAGAGACCGGATATATGAGTAGATTTACAGTCAACGAAGCGTTTCTTGGGCAGCTGGAGCTTTTGCAATCCCTGCTCAAAAACAACGTTGCGGGTATGTTCGGCGGCAACCGACAGAGTAAGAACTACGGCTCTTCCTGCGAGTTTGCCGATTATCGGGATTACGTACCCGGCGACGACATTACCAAGATCGACTGGAATGCCTACGCCCGATTTGAAAAGCTGTATTCAAAGCTGTATCTCGATGAGCGACAGATGCACACGCGCATCTATATCGACGCCAGCCGTTCCATGGATTACGGAAACGGCCAAAAGGCAGAGCAGGCTCTGCGACTGGCGGCGGCCTTTGCATATCTCTCGGTTTGCGAGATGGATAAGGTGTCGATCTATGCCATCCGCGAGGGCGAGGTCATAGACGTGGTGAGCGGTATGGTGGGCAAGCAGTCGTATATCAACTGCATCGGCGCGCTCAACGACCTGGAGTTTTCGGGGGACAGCTATATCAGCAGGGCCATTATGCCCACAAACGTGGGGCGAGGCGACGGCATGTCGATCCTGATCTCGGATTTTCTGACCGAGCATGACTACGAGGACGCCATCGGACATCTGGTGGATCGCAAGCGTGACGTGCTTTGCCTGCAGGTGCTCTCGCGCGAGGAGCTCAATCCGCAGCTGCGCGGCAAGATGCATCTGTTCGATTCCGAGGACGCTACCAATACCTGGCGGCGCAACATCGACCGCGACATTGCCGCAGCCTACAAGCAGGCGCTGGCGTATGCGACCGGTCGCATCAAGGATTTCTGCCGCTCGCGCGGTGCGGACTATCTGTTGGTAGACGCCACGCGCAGTATGGGCGAGATCTTCTTTGAGGACTTCGTGAACATGGAGGTGATCAAATGACCTTCCTGTATCCGTTGGGACTTTTGGGATTGATCGGCATTCCCGTACTGATCATCATTTACATCATTAAAAGCAAATACACCGAGCAGACCGTGTCTTCCACTTATCTTTGGAAGCTTTCCGAGAGATTCCTCAAGAAAAAGAACCCTCTCTCGCGTCTGACCGGTCTGATCAGCCTGATATTGCAGATCCTTGCGGTGCTGGCCATCTCGCTGACCATCGCGCATCCCGTTCTGACCGTTTCGGGTGCGGCGCAGGATATATGCTTTGTGCTGGACGGCACGGGCAGCATGCAGATGCAGCACGAGGACGGTATCACCCGCTTTGAGGCGGGCAAGGAAGAGATCCGTACGCTGATCGAGGACGCGACCGACGGCAGTATCTTTACGTTGTATTACGTGGGCGATAAGACGACCGCCGTATTCGAGAGAACCGATAACAAGGAGGTGGCCGTCTCGCTGCTGGATTCGCTGGAATACAGCTTTTCGGACGCATCATTGGCCGATGCCCATGCGTTGGCGCAGGCATATTTCAATGACCACAGCGCAGCGCAGGTGTATCTTGTAACCGATAAGGGCTACCAGACGCATGAGAATATCCGTCTGATCCGCCTGTGCGACGAGAGCGCGCAGAATTACGGACTTGGCGGTGTGACTTATGCTGTGCAGGGTGAGACGGTGTCTGTGAGCGGCAACGTGACCTCGTACCGCTCGGACGCGACGCTGACGCTGGAGCTTTACGCCGACGGCGGCGAGCTGCCCGTGGCAACCTCTGCGGTGGTGGTCAAAAGGGAAAAGGCTACGCCCTTCCAGCTCTTGGCTACCGTGTCCGAATTTTCGTCCCTGACCGTGCGCGTGGCCGAGGCTGACGTGCTGGGATATGATAACAGCGTGGTGCTGTTTGACCCGCAGAGCGACGATACCTATAAAATCCTGCTGGTCAGCGACCGCCCCTTCTTTGTAGAAGCGGTGCTGGGCGCGGTGGGCAAGACCAACGTGACGGTCAAGTCTACCGAGGACTATGCGGGCGACCTTGGCTACGGACTTTACATTTTCGATACCTTTACGCCCGCGAGCATGCCGTTGGACGGCGCGATCTGGCTGATCAATCCGCTCTCAAGCTCGGATGACCTTGGCTTTTCGGTGCAGGGCGAGGTGGTGCTTGCCGAGCCCGACGTGCTGCAGCTCTCGCGCGACAGCTCGTCTGCCGTGCAGACCTTGACCGCAGGCATGACGGGCGAGGAGGTGCACCTGACAAGATACGTCAAGTGCGGCCTTTACCGCAAGTTTACCACGCTGATGACCTACCAGGGCAATCCCGTGGTGTTTGCGGGCACAAACAATTACGGCAACCGCCTTTGTGTGTTCGCCTTTGACCTGCACGATTCCAATATCGCCATGCGCATGGATTTCGTTGCACTGGTGCGCAACCTTGCCGAGTATTCCTTCCCGGCCGTGCTGGAGCAGACCAATTTTGTCTGCGGCGACACGGTGCAGATCAACGTGCTGGCCAATACCGACAGCATCCGCGTGGATTCTCCCACGGGTCGGGTGCAGTATCTTGGTGTGCAGAGTGCCGTGGCGAGCTTTGTCCCTGCCGAGGCGGGTGTGCATACCGTGACCATGACGGTGGCGGGCTCACAGAGAACCTTTTATATCCATGTCGCCATTCCCGAGGCGGAGCGCAATCCCGTAGTCGCCGAGAAGGAGCTCAGCCTTACGGGGCAGGCCACACCGGGCGGATTTGACGGTACTTACGACGCATTGATCTTGATGTTTATTTTACTTTCTTTGCTGTTTGCGGCAGATTGGGTGGTGTATTGCTATGAGAAATATCAGCTTCGATAATCCGTGGCTTTTGCTGCTCGCGATCCCGCTTTTGGCGGCGGTGATCGTGCCGTATTGCATAGCCATCCGCAAGGACAATAAAAACGGACACACAGTCACCTCGTTGATTTTGCATATCCTGATCATCGCGCTGGTCATTCCCGCGCTGGCAGGTATGGCAAGCGTGACGGTCATGACCGCCACAGAGGTCTACGTGGTGGCAGACGTGTCCTATTCCGCCAACCGCAATCTTGATCTGATCGATTCCTATATCGCCGAGCTGCAGGAAAAGCTTCCCGAGAACAGTACGGTGGGACTGGTTTGCTTTGGCAAGTCACCCGTGCTGATCAGAGAGGCGGGGGAGGAGCCCCTTCCCGGCGTCAAGGACGCAGAGGTAGATGACAGCGCAACCGACATCGCGGGCGCGCTGGAGTATGCATCCGAGCTGTTTTCCGAGGGCGTGATCAAGAGAATCGTGCTGATCACCGACGGTAAGCAGACCGACAGCAATGCTACGGGCGCGCTGATCTCGGCGGTCGAGCATCTGTATGCCGAAAATATCGCACTGGACACCGTTTACGTGGACAATAACGTGGGCGATGACGTCCCCGAGGTGCAGATCGGCGGCGTGGATCACACCCCCGCAACTTATCTGGATCACAAAACCACCGCCGCGGTGCTGGTGCAGAGCAGCGTGCAGACCGAAGCCATCATTACCCTGACGTGCGGTGGCGAGACACAGCAGCAAAAGGCGGTCAGTCTGGATCGCGGCTACAATATCGTTAATTTCACTCCCGACACCTCGTCGGCAGGCGAATTTGATTATGAGGTGCGCGTCGAAGCCAAGGACGACACCTCGCCCCGCAACAATAGCTATTTCTTTACCCAGAGCGTCAGCGAGTCGCTTCGCGTGCTGCTTATCACCTCGTCCGAGGCCAATGCCGATGCGGCGGCGCTGATGTACGGCGAGCATGCAACCATTGACGCTTACGTGAATAACCCGGGCGTGCCCTGTACGGTGGAGCAGCTGTGCGCCTACGATGAGATCGTGCTGGCCGACGTGGACGTGCGAACACTCAAGAACTATACCGCATTTGTGGATAGCGTGGATAAGGCGGTCTCGCTGTTTGGCAAGAGCCTGATCACGCTGGGAGACACCTATATTCAGAACAAGACCGACGACACGCTTTCGGTGTTGGAGGATATGCTCCCCGTGCGCTTTGGTAACAATGACGCTGACCCCAAGCTGTACTGTCTGGTGCTGGATTCCTCGCGCTCCATGCAGATGGCGTCCAGACTGATCATGACCAAGAAGGCGGCTATCAAATTCCTTGAGCTGCTGGGACCCGAGGATTACGTCATGGTCGTGTCCTTCTCGGGCGAGGTTTACGTTGAGCAGATGCCCACCGAGGCCAAAAACAAGGACAAGGTTGCCGAGATCATCAATAACATCCAGCCCACGCAGGGAACTGTCATCGGTGCGGCGCTCAAGGCGGCCTTCAATCAGATGAAATCGCTTTCCTTCTCGGAAAAGCAGGTGGTGCTGATCAGCGACGGCATGTCCTATTCGGCAGAGCCCGACGATGCGGCAGATATGGCCAACCAGATCTATCAGGCAGGTATTGTGACCACGGTCATCAACACCAGCTGTCAGGAGGGCACGGCAAATCTTGAAAAGATCGCCAATTACGGCCGCGGCAAGTATTACTGGCTGCAGGACGAGAGAGATCTGGACGGTCTGATCTTTGGTGACGTGGCCGACGAGATGACCGAGACGGTCATCCACAAGCAGGTGCCCGTTACGGTGGTCGATTCCAAGGACGACGCCATGCAGGGGCTTTCCTATCTGCCCGACGTACACGGCTACGTATATGCCAAGGCCAAGGCCAGCGCACGCACCGTGCTCAGCGTGCCTTATACCAAGGCAAGCGGTAGTGTGATCGATGCGCCCTTGTATGCTTACTGGAAATACGGCAACGGCCGCGTGGCTTCGTATACCAGCTCGGTCAGCGGCACTTGGGCAAAGGACTGGCAGGGCGAGGACGGACAGAGATTTATGTCCAACGTAGCCCGGACCAATATCCCGACCGAGCGCGTGGATTATCCGTACACCCTGAACGTGTCGTACGACGGCACTTATGCATACGTGGAAATGGTTCCCGCCACGCTCAACCCCTATGCCACGGCATCGCTTGTCATGCGCACGCCGAGTGGGGAAGAGATCACCGAGCAGCTGATCTTTGATTCCGAGCGGTATCGCTTCAGCTTCGCGGTCACCGAGATCGGCAAATACGCGCTGCAGATCACCTATTCCTACGATGAGAACAGCTTTACCTCGGATTCGGTCTTCAATCTCTCGTATTCACCCGAATACGACGCATTCGTGACCTTTGATCCCGCCGAGCTGCATAACGCGGTGCGCAACCGCGGCACAGTCAGCGAGGGAAGCGTTCCCACCCTGGTCAACGACCCCGACCGCATCGACACCTACGCTGTGTACTTTACCGTGCCGCTTCTGATCGCGGCCGCGGTGCTGTACGTGGTTGACATCATTGTCAGAAAAATTACCAAGAACGATATCAAGAGCTTGTTCAAGCTCGCAAAAAAAGCCTGAAAGGAGAGAAAACGTGAAAAGATTGCTTGCAATATTGCTGGCGGCACTCATGCTGTCGGGCCTTTGCGCCTGCGGTGAGTACCATGAAGCGGTGCACTCTCCCGAGGGCGAGCAGACAAGCGAGAGCCAGACACAGCCCGAGCAGCCCACAGAGCCGATCGAGCCCGAGCAGGGATACAGCGTTACGCTGACCTATAATGGCAAGACCTTTACCTCGACAGAAGGTATTCTGGCACAGTGGACCGACGGCTACAGCTACTATACCGCCCCCTTTGAGGAGGGTGTGGCTGAGGTAGGAGATCTTGACGGCGACTATCGCGTCACGCTCTCGGCGCTGCCGGATGGCTTTACCTACGACCCCAACAAGTATACCGCCCGCGCAGATGCCAAGGCGGTGGAGATCGAGCTTTACCGCGTGGAGATCCCGCGCGGCGCAGGCTCGGACGAATACCATTGCATCACGCTCAAAAAGACCAATTACTACCGCACCGAGTTCTCCCGTGCCGGGCAGATGATCTTTTTCGAGTTTGTTCCCACCTCGTCGGGCAAATACGTCATCGAATCCCTCATGGACACCGCCGCGCAGGAGTACAATCCCATCCTGATGGTGTACGTTGGCTCTTCGCAGTTCAAGCTGTTTGACCACGAGCAGGACGGCGGCGGAGCTGAGAACGGATATACCAAGAATTTCCGCTACGAAATGAAGGTCAACGAGGATGAGATCGGTTCGGTGTTCACCTTTGCCATCAAGCTGGATGCAAAAACCGACGAATTCCCGCAGTACGTGGATTTCGCGCTGCAGCTGGAGTCCACCTATCAAAGACAGGATACCGTGGCAGTCATGCAGATCCCGCACGATATGTACGGGTTGATGTTCGGTCACATCCGTGCACTTTGCGATATGCCGCTCTCGCAGTTCTGTGATACGGTCGGACTTTCGGAAAAGAACGGCACAGCCGTCTATGAAAAGCTGAGAACGCTGAAGTTCACGCAGGACGCGGACTACTATCCCCAGTCGGTGCAGAATCTGTATGCGGTCATGCATGAGAGCTTTTACGCGGCGGTTGCGGGATATCTGCGTAGCATTTATAATCAAAACGGCGCCTACGTCGGTGCCGAGACGGTGCAGAACGGCCGCAACGTCTTTGACGGCGACATGTATAAGCTCAACCCCGAAACCGGTGTGTATCACGTGTACGACGAGACCAAATATGCCGCCACCGGCGGCTTTGGCCCGATGCTGTACGCGGATATCACGGTGGCCTGCAGATTTTTGGATCTGCCGTTCCCGCAGATCGAGTACGTGGGTAACAAGGCGCTGACCGTGGCGTCGGGAACTCGGAACTACAAGCAGTTCATCGAGGGCTACGACGCGCTGATCGTCGATCCCCCCAGCCTGGATCTCGGTCCGTATTTGTGTGTCATGGCTTGCCCCTGCCGCTCGCAGGGAAGATGCGATGGCGCGTGCCTTGTCACCTGTCAATACTGCCACGAGGACTGTCGCCGCGTTGATCCCTTGCAGATACGCGGTCTTGGCTATGCAAACGTGGTCAATCGCGACGGAAAATTCCCCGTGACCCCCGAGATCAAGGACTTTTTGCAGGAATACAGCATCTCCCAGCTTCTGTTCCGAGACGGAAACGGCTGGGTAGAGGAAAATCCCAATATCAAGGTGGACGCAATGGAGGACGACCAGTGGTTGTTCGCCTGCGGCTACTATGTCAACTAAGAAGGAGACAGAGAATATGAAAAAGCTTTGTTTACTTGTATGCGTGTGCTTGCTGGCGGCTCTTGCACTTGTCGCCTGCGACAAAACTCCCGAGCAATCGCACACCCATACTTATGCCGACACCTGGTCGTATGACGAGGACGGTCACTGGTATGCCGCTACCTGCGAGCATGCCGACGAGAAGGCCAACAGCGGCGCACACGTGGACGAGCAGAACGACGGCGTTTGCGATATCTGCGCATACGGCAGTGACCACGAGCACACCTTTGCCGAAGAATGGGCAAGCGATGCCGAGAACCATTGGCACGTTTCCTCTTGCGGACACGATGTGCAGTCCGATCTCGGCGCGCACAAGGACGAGGATAACGACGACCTTTGCGATACCTGCGGCCACAGCGGCGGCTGTATGCACGCCGTGGCAGAAGAGGCTTGGCAGTCGGATGCCGAGGGGCATTGGCACGGTGCTGTTTGCGGCCACAGCGTCAAGCTGGAGGCTGCGGCACATACCGACGGCGATAACGACGGTGCATGCGACGTCTGCACATGGTCCGATCCCGCCCACACCCATGCCTACAAAACCGAATATGCCTATGATAACAGCAACCATTGGTACGACGCCGACTGCGGCCACGCACTCAAGGACGGCATTGGTGCACACACCGACGCCAACAACGACGGTGCTTGCGACACCTGCCCTTGGAACGATGGCTGTGCGCACCCCTATTCCACACTGTGGAGTGTGGACGGCACGCACCATTGGCATGACGTGACCTGCACACATACCATTGCTCCCGCCGACAAGGCAGAGCACGTGGATGAGGACAACGACGGTGCATGTGACGTGTGCGAGTATCTGGATCACGAGCATACGTATGACGATACCAAGTGGGTTTACGATAACAGCGGTCACTGGCACGCCGCAACCTGCGGTTGCTCGCTCAAGACAAACGAGTCGGTGCACGTGGACGAGAACAACAACGGCGCCTGCGATATCTGTGATTGGAACGACGGCTGTCAGCATCCGCTTTCGACCGAATGGAGCTTTGACGGCGAGTACCATTGGCACAGCAACTCCTGCACACATACCGTCGAGCCCACCGATAAGGCTCTGCATACAGACCCCGACCTGGACGGCGTCTGCAATGCCTGCGGATATACCGATACTACACACACCCATACCTATGAAAATACGCTGACCGTCGGTGTCAATACCCACTATTATGCATCCTCCTGCGGCCATAACGGCGCACGCAAGAATGAAGAGATGCACGTGGATGACAATGGCGACGACAAGTGCGACGTTTGCGGCGGAGTCGCCTCCCTGCAGATCCTGATCGATAAGGCTACCTCGGATGCTTCTGCGGCACAGGTGGCGGGCGGTACCATTGTCAACACCAATACCTATTACTTCAGCGATGAGCCCATGATCAACGTCGAGAATATTTTCTATGAGTTCGGTGACGGCTATCTGCACACCGATGACGGACTTTATCAGCGTTGGTTCACGCTGCTGGACGACGGCACGGTTTTCGCGGCACGCATGATCGATGGCTCTTACGAGTCGGAATCCGCATCCGGCGACAACATGATGGGCTATTATTTCAACGGCCATTTCCTTTATTATAGTATTGAAGCCTACGGTGTGGAATCTCTGTTGTATAACCTGCATGGTTTTGCTGCGGAGAACGGCTACGGTCTGGACGGCTATTATGATGCAACGGCCGATATCTGGCACATTTCCTTTATCTACAACAACGGCTTTGGCTCGCTGTATGAGATATCCGTGGAGCTTGCGCTGACCGAGGATTTTGTTATCAAGAGCATGAAACTCTATTCCGTTGTATACGGTAGCTTTACCGAGTACGAGGACGGCAGTGCATATCCCACCGAGGGTGCTTTGCCCGACTACGAGTACGGCGTGGATATTGAGCAGGAGCTTGGCGCAAAGGATGCCGTCAATGAGCACGGCCCCGAGGTCTTCCTGTTCAATTCCTATGATTTTGCCGACGAGGCTGGAAACCTCTTCGGTGACGTGATCGTGCTGGATCCCGGTGAATCCGTCAAGCTGTATTTTGCAAACGTCAATCCCATCACCGCATCCGCCAAGCTGGATAACTTCAACGTCAGCGTCAACGGCAACAGCTCTCAGATCTATCAGTATCTGGCATGGTCGGGCGATCACATCTTTGTCAAGGGCATTGCCGCAGGCACTTATACGCTGACTGTCAAGTCCGCTAACCTGACCAAGCAGGTCACCATTGTGGTCGGCACGCCCGAGCTCAAGGGACTGACTCCGCAGATCTACTATAAGGATCATTCCGGACTTTACACCTCGACGGTGAGTAAGACCTTTACCGTCTATGCAGGTCAGACCGTGTACTTCGGTGCAATGGCCAACCCCGCATCTGCCAATGCCGCATTCTCGGCTACCGTAAGCGGCGGCACGCTTGGTACTGCCACCATCACTTATGGCTCGACCGAGCTTGACGTCAGCACATTTACCTCTTATGCAGTCGGCACTTATACCGTCACGCTGATCTCCGAGGAGGATCCCGACGTCACCACTACGCTGACCGTACAGGTGCTGCCCATTCCTTCTGTTGCGGATATTCTGGACGGCACGTATATGGCCAATATCTACGACTATAATGCAAGCAGCTACAACAGCTCCGATATTCTGGTCACCTTTGAGCCCGACGCGGCAGGTGCTACCACGGGCAAGGTCACGATCAGCAGAAACGGCAACGAGACCGAGGTGCTGTCCTATGCATACGAGAATGGCGAGATCGTGCTGACCCACGTGTCCGGCGATCTGTTGGGCTATACGCTATCGCTGGGTGATGAATACTCGGTCACGCTGGGCTGGAAGTATAACGACAGAGATTATATGCAGATCATGCTGGAGTACACCTATACCAACCGCATTCAGGCAGAGGTATGGGTTTCGGCAGGCGAAATGGCGGGTAGCGATATGTACCGCTACACATTCGTGTTCGACGATCAGGGCTACGTATTCGACGGTGTCAACTTCACCTATCCCGATCTGGTCAGTGAGATCAACGATACCACGGGTGAGATCACCGTGACCTTCCTTGACAGCGTTGCGGGAACAGAGCTGGCTTCTATTCAGAGCATCACCTTCGATCCCGATGCAAACACCATTTCTCTGGTTCTGCCCGACAGAACCGTTACGCTGACCCCCGATCAGGGTTGGTAACAAATACAAAAAGAGACACGGCAACGCCGTGTCTCTTTTTGCAGTGATATTACTTCGCAGTGATATTACCGCTGTGCGGCAGTGATATTCGGATTCTCCGAGTGATATTGCTTCGCAGTGAATAAATTGTGGGGACGTATTGTGATTTTTTAAATATGAGCCAACCTTTTTGACCGCAACCGTGTCTTATTGGTTGAGGGCAACTCAACTATCGCGTCATTGACTGTCGCGCGGGGACAGGATATAATGAAAGTGATAAAACCAAGACACAGAAAGGATCAGATATGGATCAGAAGCAAATCAAACGCAATTTACATTATTTCACCAAAACCGATACGATGCTGTACGTCGGTATTGGTCTTGCGGCGGTGGGCGTACTCATGTTTTTCTTGGGATACAGCTATTTTTCCTACATCCTCGCCTCGGTTTTCGCGCCGGTTGGCGTGGTGCTGCTGCTGATCGGCGCGTCAAGACGCGTTACCGATGCGGACGTTGACGCCTGCGTGGGCAAGCTGACAGACGGCATGGCGGTGGACACCGTGGAAAACCCCAAGTTTGCCAAGCGCATGCTCAAGCAGATCGCGCCGCTGTTCATTCAGTCCTACGAGCTGGAATCGGATCTGCATCTCAAGCGCACCGCAAGCGGCTCGATCCGCTCCGAGAAATACACGGCTTCTATCGTGTATGCGCTGGAGGATGGGCTGTATATCGTCACCCGCACCGTTTCTTTGCTGATCGATGAGGCGGTCGAGCAGGTGCTGGAGATCCCGTATGAGCAAATTCAAGGCATTTCGGTCGAGCATGAGGAGCGCGAGCTGACCTTGGGCAAAAAGACACAGCACGTGGCTGTGTCGTACCTGCGCGTGCAGGGAGAGACCGAGCTGCTGCTGCCCATGCAGAGCACGGCCGACGTGGACGATTTTATCTCGCGCATTCACCGATATATTGCAGGGAATAAGTAAAAGGAAAGAGACTTGGCAAAAGCCAAGTCTCTTTCTGAATTAATCCCCAAAAACCTCGCGGATGGCCTCAAGGTAGCCGTAGCCGTATTTGGTGTCGGGCTCAAGATAGGAGGTTTCTGTCCATTCGTTCCAGGAGTTGATGGTGATCAGCGGGACGGGCAGGTCGTGGGTGTCCACGTATTCCTTGGCCTTGATCAGCGCCTGCTTGAAGACCTCGGGCGGGTTGTTGCGGCAAACGGAAGGAGTGTAGGAAATAAAGCGCGGGTTGTTATCCCAGCCGATCGACACGTGCGGATAATAGGGGACGGTGTAGTCCTTGTCCATACGCGCCCACTCGTTATAAACGATGGGAAGAATCTCCTTTTCGTAGTCCTTGTCCATGTAGCAGAAGTGTACGAACTGGTAGTTGGTGATGCTGTCAAAGCCCAGCGCGGGCACGACGTCCTTGGTGGATAAGAACTTGTTGCCATCCACACCGCTTACGTTGTTCATGCGCTCACCCCAGCCGGTCAGCTGCAGCTCAAGCCCGGGGTGACCTGCCTTGACCGTTTCGGCTCTGAACCAATCCAGGGCATCGCGCGTGGCCTCAAGGCCGCCAAGCCCCTTGACCAGATTGTCCACATCGTAGATCATGAACAGCGGCTTGCCGTCGATCTTATAGTAGTTGGGGCGGGAGAAGTACTTGTCAATGATGCGGTGCGCCACGATCTCAAATTCCTTGCGGTCAACAGAGCCCAGCCATACCGTGGGATCCTGACCGCGCCACAGCATATCGGACAAGCGGGTGTCCCACGTGTAGCCCGCGTCGTGGTTTGCCCACATAATGTAGAATCTCATTTTTTCGTTGTTGGATGCGCCAAGGAATCCCTCGTCAAGACATTGCTCAAGGAAAGGACGGCGGTCATACCAATACCAGTCGTAGATAAAGACGTTGACGCCGTGTCTGACGGCTTCCTCGATCTGCATTTCCATGACCTTGGGATCCGCCTCGTCACAGCAACCCCACAAGGGCTTCCTGTCCCACTCGTAATCGGCGGGCTTTTGCGGCATGCGCGAGGGCACGGACATGACGGTCTGCCATTCACCGATGCCGTCAGGCCAGAATTGGCGTGCGCGAAGCTCTTTTCCCGTATAAGAAGGCCAGACGTAGGCCGCGATATCGTATTTTTGCATGATTTTCTCCTTTTTTGTGTTATTCGTAATCCTCGATCCGCCACTCATCGTGCCAGTCCAGATACGCCATCTCTCCGTCGAAGCGGAAGGGAAGCCATACGTAATCGGCCTCCTTGGTATTGGCCTGCTCCAGCGTGGGCATCAGCTTGATGGCGGCCTCTCGCTCCTCGGGCGATGCGTCGTAGCCAAAGGCATCGGCAAAGGCCTTTTCGTAAAGCTCGTAGGGCACGTCCATGCGGTGCGGCAGCCAGCGGTCTGCGCAGGCAATGTAAAGATCCTGCTTGCCGGGCACTTTAAAAACAGAGGAGATCTGCGAGTGGAACGAGGTGTGACTGTCATCGGTGGGGTGCGGGTCGCCCAGTACCGTGTAAGGGCCGTGCCAGCTGTCGGCAACAGCCAGCTCGGAGGGGTTGGGCAAGTAGCTTGTCGTGCCCGAGGTGACCAGATAGTGCTTGCCCTTGCGCCAAAAGTGCGCGGTCGCTTCACGGACGTAGGGCGGGCAGGGGCGAGGAAAATGCGTGGAATAATAGCCGGTCACGTCGGTATAGTCGTCGGTCAAATCGGCGCAAATCGTTTCGGAGTGCACGCGTTCAAAATAGTAGTACGCCTTGCCGTCGGGCGCGACAGCCAGATCAAAGTCGCCTGCGCTCATGCCTAAGGGGCGCAAACCTTCTCGGACGATTGTATACGGCCCCGTCAGCGCGTCGGCGGTCAGCACAGTCTCGTCCTGCGTGCCGTCGTAGTGCATGATCTTGAGCCAGCAGACGAATTTTTTGGTCTTTTGGTTGTAGATGATGTGCGGACGGTCCATCAGCGAGGTGGGATGCAGGGAAGAGGTGGGATCGTTCTCGTCAGGGGGGATGATCAGTCCAAGATCCTCCCAGTTATAAAGGTCGCTTGATTTGTAACAGCGCACGCCCCAGTGCCAGATGCCCTTTTCGGGGTCGGTGAACTCCTTGTTCTCGCCGTACCAATAATAAACTCCGTCAAGGAACATGACCGAGCCGCCGTGCGCCTGGATACGCTTTCCCTCGGTGTCCAGCCATACCTTTCCGGGTCGGATGCTGTCGTAGCGATTGGTTTGTGCCATGATTTTCCTCCTTGTGCCGATACGTTTTCTTCATTATATCACACAATAGGGACAAAATCAACAAAAAAATGCATGGAAACAAGTGCGGATTTAGCATGGTCGTGATGTCGAAATTGAAAATAATTTGTTGACAGTGTGATAAAATTGTGATACAATAAAGTGTATTCTTTTTAAGGGGATATAAGGGCTTCGGCTTTTATATAATGGGCAACTTTCGACCGCTTTGAAAAGAGTGTAAAAAACGGTTTTATTTCGCTGATCGGTATGCATTTTTGGAAGTTTTGAAAGACACTTTGGAAAATTCGTATGGATCGGCGTTCTGGTTTTTGTCGCTTTTGGGGAGAGATCGGGTGCCTGAATAAAAAATTTAGGAGGAACATACCCATGTTCAAGAAGATTTTATCTTTGGTCCTGGCCACCCTCTTTGTAGTTGGCGCTGTTTGTGCATTCAGCTCCTGCGAAAAGGAAGAAGACGATGGCATCAAGGCAGCTCTGATCTGCCTGCACGGTGACAGCTCTACCTACGACAAGAACTTTATCGACGCATTCAAGCAGGCTTGCGCGAATAAGGGTCTGACCGAGGATGACTACACCATTATCACCGATATCCCCGAAGGCACCGAGTGCTACAACAAGGCTGCTGACTTCGCTGATGGCGGCTACGACGTTATTTTTGCTGACTCCTTCGGTCATGAGGCTTACATGATCCAGGCAGCAAAGGAATTCCCCGAGGTACAGTTCTGCCATGCAACCGGTACTAAGGCTCACACCGAGAACCTCTCCAACTACCAGAACGCATTCGCTTCTATCTACCAGGGCAGATTCCTGGCAGGTGTTGCTGCAGGTCTGAAGCTGGTTGAGCTCTACGGCGATGCTGAGGGCAAGGTTTCCGATGAGAACGCTAAGATCGGTTACGTCGGCGCACACCCCTATGCAGAGGTTGTTTCCGGCTACACCTCCTTCTACCTTGGCGTTAAGAGCATCGTTCCCAACGTTACCATGGAAGTTCGTTACACCGGCTCTTGGTACGATGAGACCGCAGAGAAGACCACCGCAGAGGCTCTGATCAATGCAGGCTGCAAGCTGATTTCTCAGCACGCTGACTCCATGGGTGCTCCCACCGCATGTGAGAACGCAAACGTCCCCAACGTTGCTTACAACGGCACCACCGGCAAGAACACCTTCGTAATCGCTTCCAGAATTGACTGGGTTCCTTACTTCGAGTACATGCTGGATTGCGTTATGAACGGTCAGGACATCGCTGATGACTGGACCGGTACCCTGGCAAACGGCGCAGTTAAGATCACTGCTCTTGGCAACGCTGCAGCTCCCGGCACTCAGGAAAAGCTGGACGAGATCGCTGCTAAGCTCAACGACGGTTCTCTGAAGGTATTCGATTGCTCTACCTTCACCGTAAAAGGTGAGCACCTGACCGAGTACCTGGCTGACGTTGACGATGGAGGTGACTTTGTTCCCGAGACCAACGTTATCAGAACCGAGAACGGCGTAACCTTCTTCGACGAGAGTGCAGACCGTTCCGCTCCTTACTTCGATATCCGTATTGACGGCATCACCGAGGTCAACTGATTTATTCTTGATTCCGATGCGCGATTTGATATCGTGATCGGTCCTTAGAGGCAATAAGGGTTGTCGTTTCTTGCGGCAACCCTTTATGCCATCAATGCCCCCATGTTTTACACCCTACACATGAAGGAGAAAAATCTGTGGAAAAGCAAACTGTCATTGAGCTTCGTGGCATAACCAAGCGTTTTGGCACGAAAGTCATTGCAAACAAAAACGTCTCCATAGACGTCAAGAAGGGCGAGGTTCTGGCTGTTCTCGGTGAGAACGGCTGTGGAAAGACCACCCTGATGAATATGCTGGCGGGTATCTATTATCCGGATGAGGGTAGCATTCTCATCCACGGTGAGGAGGTCAGCATTCGCTCCCCCAAGGATGCCTTTGCACACAATATCGGTATGATCCATCAGCACTTTAAGCTGATCGATATTTTTACCGCCGCCGAAAACATTGTCCTTGGTACGGGCAACGGCGAAAAATACGACTTGAAATCGGCAAAAACTCGTATTAGCGCGATGAGCGAAAAATACGGATTCCATATAGAGTTAGATAAAAAGGTTTATGAGATGTCGGTATCGGAAAAGCAGACGGTGGAGATCGTCAAGGCGCTCTATCGCGGTGCTGACGTACTGATTCTGGATGAACCGACCGCGGTTTTGACGCCGCAGGAGATCGACCGCCTGTTTGACGTGCTTCGTGCAATGCGCACGGACGGCAAGTCGGTCATTATCATCACGCATAAGCTCAATGAGGTTATGTCCATTTCCGACCGCGTGACCGTGCTTCGCAAGGGCGAGCACGTCAAGACCGTCAATACCTGCGAAACCAACGAAAAAGAGCTGGCGGATATGATGGTGGGTCAGAAGATCACCTTGAACATTGACCGTCCCATGCCGGAAAATCCCGAGCTTCGCCTGGACGTTTGTGATCTGACGCTGAATAGTGCAGAGGGACTCCCCGTGCTGAACGGAGTCAGCTTTGAGGCGTACAGCGGTGAGATCTTGGGTATTGCGGGCATTGCAGGCAGCGGCCAAAGAGAGCTCTTGGAGTCCATTGCGGGTCTGCATCATCTGCAGAAGGGAAGCGTGACCTACTATAACCCCAAGAAGGACAAGCCCATTACCTTCTTCCATAAGACCTTTGCTCGCGTAATGGAGCTGGCAGACGAGGGAATGCTTCGCTATGCCGACGGCAGAGATTTCACAGGCAAGGATGCAAACGGAAAGCCTCTTTCCAAAAAGACCATTCGTGCGCAGGTAGAGGCAGGCGAGATCCTGTTCAAGGAGGACGAGGTCATCAATCTGCGCGAAAAAACGCCCCTGCAGATCCGTGAGCTGGGCGTGCGCTTCTCCTTCGTTCCCGAGGACCGTCTTGGTATGGGTCTTGTAGGCGACATGGATATTATTGATAACATGATGCTCCGTAGCTACCGTCGCGGCAAGTCGGTCTTTGTAGACCGTAAAGCCCCCGAGGGACTTGCCAACGAGATCGTGGATAATTTGCAGGTCGTCACTCCCAATACACACACTCCCGTGCGCCGTCTTTCGGGCGGTAACGTGCAAAAGGTGCTGGTTGGCCGTGAGATTGCGGCGGGCCCGCGCGTTCTGATGGCGGCGTACCCCGTGCGCGGCCTGGATATCAACTCTTCCTACACCATTTATAACCTGCTGACCGAGCAAAAGAAGAACGGCGTTGCCGTCATCTTTGTCGGTGAGGATCTGGACGTGCTGCTTGCACTGTGCGACCGCATTCTGGTCGTGGCCGGCGGTAAGGTCATGGGCACGGTGGATGCACGCAGTGCCAAGAAGGAGGAGATCGGTCTGATGATGGCCGGTGCTGCTTTGGCAGAGCAAGAAAATCAAGAGGGAGGAAGCTTGTAAGTATGGAAAAGAAACATGTCAAACACGAGCAGGGCAAAAAAGAGCCCCTGATCCGTATCGTCAAGCGAGATGCGCTCCCTAAATGGAAGGTCATTCTGATCTACGCCGGTGCAATCGTTGCAAGTCTTTTGCTCTCCGCAGTCATTTGCTCCTTGTTCTCCTCCAAAGGCCCCGTGGCGTTCTTTGAATCGCTCTTTACCGGTGCGTTCGGCACGCGCCGTAAGATCTGGGAGCTTTTGCAGAATACCGCATTGCTCCTGGGCGTAGCCGTTGCGCTGGTGCCCGCATTTAAAATGAAGTTCTGGAACCTTGGCGGTAACGGACAAATTCTGATTGGCTGTTTGGCGGCCATCGCGTGCATGTATTATCTTGGCGGCAAGATGCCCGACGTCGTGCTCATTCTGATCATGACCGCGGCAAGTATTGCGGCAGGCGCATTGTGGGGCGTGTTGCCTGCAATCTTCAAGGCGCATTTCAACACCAATGAATCGCTCTTTACCCTGATGCTCAACTATATTGCCACCGGACTTGTTTCCATGTGCATCACCATCTGGGTCAAGAACGGCTCCGGCGTGCTTGTTCCCCTGAGCGACGGTAATTTCCCCGACGTGCTTGGAAATAAATATCTTTTGACGGTGCTGGTATTCTTTATCCTGGCCGTACTGATGTTTATTTATCTCAAGTACACCAAGCACGGCTATGAGATCGCGGTTGTGGGTGATAGCCCCAACACCGCAAAGTACATCGGCATTGACGTCAAAAAGGTCATTATCCGTACCATGGTCATTTCGGGTGCGCTGGCAGGTCTGGTCGGTCTGTTCTTGGCAGGCGGCATTGAGCACACCATTGCAACCGATACCGCAAAGAACATGGGCTTTACCGCAATCATGGCAACCTGGCTGGCCGCCTTCAATCCCTTGGTTATGATGGGCACTTGCTTGTTTATCATCTTTATTTCCAAGGGCATGGTGGAGGTCAGAGGTACCTTTGGCTTTACCAATGACAGTGTTGCGAACATCGTAATCGGTCTTGTGTATTTCTGTGTCATTGCTTGTAGCTTCTTTATCACCTATCGCGTGGTATTCCGCAAGTCAAATGCAAAAGCATCCGAAGCTAAGAAAGGAGGGGATCAGGCATGACGATTTTCTTTGTATCTGCTATTTCGATCGCCACCGTTCTCCTTTACGGATGTGTGGGTGAGATCATCACTGAAAAGGCCGGCCATCTGAATCTGGGTATTCCCGGCATTATGTGTATGGGCACGGCAGGCGGTTGCCTTGGCGTTTCGCTGTATATGGATAAGCTGGAATCTCCCGAGCAGGCATCGTGGATTCTGCTCGTTCTCATTTCGTTGCTCTTTTCCACCGTATTTGCGGCGGCACTTGGCGGCGTGTACGCGCTTTTGACGGTTACGCTTCGTTGTAACCAGAACATTACGGGTCTTGCCATTACCATTTTCGGTAGCGGCGCGACCAACTTTATCATGTCCTTTGTGGATCGTACCCATTTCGATCCTGCCGGCAAGCTGATCTCCTCCTCGCTCCCGTTTGCAGAGAAGCTGGGCGGATTTGGCAGAGTGGTGTTTGGACACGGTGTTTTCGTCTACCTTGCCATTGCCGCGGCGCTTATTTGCGGCATCGTGCTGAGCAAAACGCGTCTGGGTCTGCATTTGCGCTCGGTGGGTGAGAGCCCTGCAACTGCAGATGCGGCAGGCATTAACGTAACGCTTTATAAGTATGGTGCAATTCTTTTGGGCAGTGCCATTGCAGGTCTGGGCGGCTTCTATTATATCATGGACTACATCAAGGGTAGCTGGGAAAATGCGGCCACCATTGAGGCGTTTGGCTGGCTGGCCATTGCACTGGTTATTTTCGTGCTCTGGAAGCCTACGATCGGCATTTTTGGCGCATTCTTGTTCGGTGCTTGCTTTATCGTAGCATTCGTCATCCCCGATATCAACTCTACGCAAAGAGAGATTATCAAGATGCTGCCTTACGTTGTCACCATTGTGGTGCTGGTGCTGACCAGCATCCGTAAGAAGCGTGAGCATCAGCCTCCGGCATCGCTCGGCTTGCCGTATTTCAGAGAGGAAAGATAAAACCAATTACAATAAAAACCCATGTCAAGTTGACATGGGTTTTTTATATAAAAATGAAAATACATATTGACATTTTGAAAAACATATGTTATACTTAAA
This sequence comes from Eubacteriales bacterium, assembly GCA_045603085.1. GTDB lineage: Bacteria > Bacillota > Clostridia > Oscillospirales > CAG-272 > SVQP01. The sequence continues at coordinate 21,462 of JAZULL010000128.1, forward strand.
TAAAAAACGGAGGAACATATGAATTACGAGAGAATCATATTGGAATTGTTAGACAGAATCCAGACTTTGGAGGACAAGGTGGCAGAATTGGAGAACCGGGTGGAGTGTAAAAATGATTCACAGGATTCAGTTCAGGTAGGCTTGACGGATAGAGCAAGAGCGTATATTGCATTACAAAAGCAGCATGCGAAAGAGCAAGGCTTGACCGAAATTGTGCTGTTATGTAATGACATTCAAAAAGCACTTGGCGTGACCAATCGAACTCCCTGCATCTGTACTGCAATGTATGATAGTATGCGGAGTGGAGATGAGGTGCTGTTTGCTCCTCCCAGCGGGAAATCGACAACTGTAAAAGTCAAATATTTCATCAGATAACTCGCCAAGAATGACGTTTCAAGCAAATTCGTTATAAATAACAAAGAAAATACGGGCGACAGGACTTTGAACCTATCAAAGACTCGTGCTACGCGCTCCCTATTGTGTCGAGCGTGCATTTTACTGATAATAGATTGTTTAATATGCAGCAAGCTCGAAGCACATTCCAGTGAACCATCACCCATACCAAAAAGAGAGGGATGCCTGGGGCATCCCTCTCTTTTTGGTACGGGCGACAGGACTTGAACCTGCACGGATAACCACCGGATCCTAAATCCGGCGCGTCTGCCAATTCCGCCACGCCCGCATAACGTGATTATTGTATCACAGATCATTATTTTTGTCAACCCGAATTTGCATAAGCGGCGGCGTGGCAGGCAAATATTTCCATGTCCCGGAAAAGCCCCGAAATCCCCGACAAAATATGAGAATTTTCACGCCTGGGGGTTTGACAATCCCATATACATATGCTATAATTAAATTAGAAAAATGTTTTTTGTGAACGGAGAATGACATGAATATTCATACCCTCATCCGCGCCCTTGTGGACTATGCGATCAATTGCGATCTGGCATGTGCCGAGGACGAATCCTACATGATCAATTCCTTGCTCTCTACCCTGGGTCTTACTGAATACGCAGAGCCCGAAGAGAAGGCTGTCGGGATGCCGCTTTGCGAAATCCTGGGTCAAATGTGCGACTATGCATTCGAGCAGGGACTGATCGAATCCAACACGGTGGTCTATCGCGATCTGTACGACACCGCGCTGATGAATGCCGTGACGCCCAGACCGAGTGAGGTCATCCGCACCTTCCGCACGCTTTATAAGAGCAATCCCGAGGCCGCGACCGACTATTTCTATAAGCTCAGCCGCGACTGCAACTACATCCGCACCGACCGCATTGCCAAGAATCTTTGCTGGCAGTATGACGGCAAGTACGGCACGCTGGATATCACGGTCAACCTCTCCAAGCCCGAAAAGGACCCCAAGGCGATTGCCGCGGCGCGCCTGTTGCCGCCCTCCGGCTATCCCAAGTGCGCTTTGTGCCATGAAAACGAGGGCTATGCGGGCACGCTCAACCGCGCCGCTCGCCAGACCCTGCGCCAGATCCCCATCACCATGGCAGGGCAGGCTTGGTATCTGCAGTATTCTCCCTACGTGTACTATAACGAGCATTGTATTGCGCTGTCTGCCGAGCACAGACCCATGAAGATCGACCGCGCCATGTTTGAAAAGCTGCTCGACTTTGTGGAGATCTTCCCACACTATTTCATCGGCTCGAATGCCGATCTGCCTATCGTGGGTGGCTCAATTTTGTCGCACGATCACATGCAGGGCGGTCACTACACCTTTGCCATGGCGCGCGTGGGCAAGGAGAGCGATCTTTGCTTCCATGGCTTTGAGGACGTGCAGGCCGAGCTGCTCAACTGGCCGCTGACCACCATCCGTCTGCGCAGCACGGGTAAGGCGCGCCTGATAGCTCTCGCTGATAAAATTCTGACTGCATGGCGCGCTTATACCGACGCCGACGCGCAGATCTTTGCCGAAACCGAGGGCAAGCCGCACAATACCATCACCCCCATCGCGCGCATGGCGCAGGACGGCCGCCGCTATGAGTTGGATCTGGTACTGCGCAACAATCTCACCACCGACGAGCATCCCCTGGGGCTGTATCACCCCCACGAGGAGAAGCACCATATCAAGAAAGAGAACATCGGCCTGATCGAGGTCATGGGCCTGGCGGTTCTGCCCGCGAGACTGAGCCATGAGATGAAGCTTTTGCGTGACGCGATTCTCAGCGGTACCGATCCCGCAACCGTTCCCGAGCTGGAAAAGCATGCCGAATGGGCGGCCAAGCTGCAGGAGCAGTATACCTTTACCGCCGAGAATACCGAGGACATTCTGCGCCGCGAGATCGGCTGCGTATTCGAGGCCGTGCTGGAGGATGCGGGTGTTTATAAGTGCACGCCCGAGGGCAGAGCGGCATTTGCGCGCTTTGTGGATACGGTCAACGCGCAATGAAAGGAATTTTGATGAAAAGATTATTATGCATGACCGCACTCGCCCTTGCGGCACTGTGCATTTTTGCCGCCTGCGAGGCGGGCAGGGACGGATTGGACGGCATGCCCGGCAAGAATGGCCAGAACGGAAAGAGTGCCTACGAGATCGCTGTGGAGAACGGCTTTGTGGGCGACGAGCAGGCTTGGCTGGATAGCCTCAAGGGGCAGGACGGTAAGGATGGCAAGGACGGTGCTGACGGCAAGGATGGCCAAGACGGCCAGAACGGTGCTGACGGTACGAATGGCAAAAGTGCCTATCAGATCGCGGTCGAGTACGGCTACAGCGGCACCGAGCAGGAATGGCTGGAGCAATTTTCCGGCAAGGTGGGCCAGGACGGCATCGTCACCGCCTTTGTGGATGACAATTATCATTTGATCTTGGTCAAGGCCGACGGCTCGCATATTGATGCAGGCTACGTGGGCACGGTGGTCACCCCGGGTGGCTCGACCGTGCTTGGGAAGGACGAGGACGGATATCTGATCGTGGACGAGTGGGTCGCGCCCACCGTCTCACTCAATATTCGTTCCACCCCCGAGGCACTTTCGGATTACAGTAACTACGTGACCACGTTGAGCGCGGGTACGCGCATCGGCCGCGTGGGCATTCATGAGGAAAACGGCTGGAGCAAGGTGGTCTGGGATGGCAAGGTTTGCTATGCCTCGTCCAAGTATCTGGCCATTGAAACTCAGACACAGAGCGTCAAGGTCAACGTGGCGGACAGCTATACCGTCACCGTGGGCGAGCAGACTTGGTTTTATACAAGCCAGCTGACCAACGGACTTTCGGCCGATATGCAGGTGTCGTACAGCTTTTCGGGGAACGGCTCTTGTCTGATGACCGACGAGGGCTATGCCGTGACTCCGGGCGAGGCGGGTACGCACAGCCTGACCGTGACGGTTGGCAAAACCACCGACGGCACGTACAGCATCGTGTATCAAAAGACGGCACAGCTGGTGGCGGTGGACAAAAAGGAGCTGACGCTGACCGGCCTTGTGATCGGTGACAGCCGCATTGGCGACGGCACTATGGTCAGCGCATTGAAGCAGACCTTTGGCGACTCGCTGACGCTGCTTGGTACAAGACAAAACGGTAGTGGCGACGCCCATGAGGGCAGGGGCGCCTGGAGCACCACCCATTATCTGACCTATCAGACCGCTTTCAACGTGCAAAATGCCTTTTATAACCCCGATAATGCGCAGACCGAGCCGCATACGGGTAAGACACACTATTTCGATTTCGCCTATTATCTGGCCGAGAACGGCTATGACGCACCCGATTTCGTGGTGATCTGTCTGGGGGCCAACGATACCTATTCGCAGACGTCTGTGTATTACGTGGATACCATGATCAAGTCGATCAAGGACGCCACGGACGGCAAAACCAAGGTGTTTGTGCTGACCGAGTATCTGTGTCCCACGAGCGGCTATGCGCTGTCCACCAAGGGGACGAATATTGCAAGTAAGCGCGCCCAGCAGTTTGCGTACTTTGAGATGCAGAGCGCCATGTTTGCGGGCAGAGAAGACGAGGGAGTGTATCTGGTGAACAGCTACGCCTCGGTTAACGGCACCACGCATTGGCAGAGAAATAGCGATGCGCTGATTATCGACGCCGTACACCTGAGCGCCAAGGGCTACATCGCCGAAACGAGAATCCTTGAAGCGTATTTGTATCGCGCGTTTGGGGAATAAACGCGAAAAATAAAAGAGAAAAAACCGAGGGATTTGCCTATATGGGATTGACAAATCCCTCGGTTTGGTATATAATAGCCATGTTCGCAGGCATAGTCTAGTGGTAAAACCTCAGCTTCCCAAGCTGATGCTGCGGGTTCGATTCCCGTTGCCTGCTCCAAAAAGATAGGGATGGGTGCCATTCATGGCACCCATCCCTATCTTTTCGGATCAGCCACCGAATCAGAACCCCACCGAGTGACGCATCGCGTCACTCGGTTACATTTGCGCCGGATACCCAAACGGTTTGCAACGTGCGTTGGCGCAAATATGGGTTCTGATTCCCGCCTTAGCCTTTGTTACATTCCAAACATCAACGCAGGGCGGGCTGTCGAGGGCGCCAGCCCCTGCAATAATTCTTGTTGCCTGCGCGGGCGATTCGTGAATCGCCCCTACGAATAAACGATTCGGAAACAAAAAAGCAGAGCGCTTGCGCGCTCTGCAATTTTTTTCTTATGCAAGAACTTAAGCCAGCTCTGCGAAGTACTTGATGGTGCGAACCATCTGGCTGGTGTAGGAGTTCTCGTTGTCGTACCAAGAAACAACCTGTACCTGGTAGGTGTCGTCGTCGATCTTAGCAACCATGGTCTGGGTGCTGTCGAACAGAGAACCGTAGGAGATACCGATGATATCGGAAGAAACGATGGGATCAACGTTGTAGCCGAAGGAAGCGGATTCCTGAGCCTTCATAGCAGCGTTTACGCTGTCAACGGTAACGTTCTGACCCTTAACAACTGCAACCAGAATGGTGGTGGAGCCGGTGCAGGTGGGAACTCTCTGAGCGGAGCCGATCAGCTTGCCGTTGAGCTCGGGGATAACCAGACCGATAGCCTTAGCAGCACCGGTGGAGTTGGGAACGATGTTCTGAGCGCCTGCTCTTGCACGGCGGAGGTCACCCTTTCTGTGGGGGCCATCGAGAATCATCTGGTCGCCGGTGTAAGCGTGAACGGTGGTCATGATACCGGACTGGATGGGGAATGCATCGTTGAGCGCCTTAGCCATGGGAGCCAGGCAGTTGGTGGTGCAGGAAGCAGCGGAGATGATCTTGTCATCAGCGGTCAGAGTAGCTTCGTTTACGCCGTAAACGATGGTCTTGAGGTCCTTACCTGCGGGAGCAGAGATAACAACCTTCTTAGCGCCAGCGTTGATGTGAGCCATGGACTTCTCGGTGGAGCAGTAGAAGCCGGTGCACTCGAGAACAACGTCAACGTTGTTAGCAGCCCAAGGGCAGTTAGCAGCGTCCTTCTCAGCGTAGATCTTGATGGTCTGACCGTCAACGGTGATGGTGCCGGCCTCGTCATCGGAAGTTACGGTGTGACCGTCGTAACGACCCTGAGCGGTGTCGTACTTGAGCAGGTGAGCGAGCATGGAGGGCTTGGTCAGGTCGTTGATAGCAACGATCTCATAACCCTCGGCGCCGAACATCTGACGGAAAGCCAGACGACCAATACGGCCAAAACCATTAATAGCAACTTTTACAGACATTTTGGATTCCTCCGTTTATTAAAATATTTTTTGAAACTACGTGTGTGGTATGAAATCCCTTTCTTACCATTGTATATTTTATCGCAAATTCTTGCATTATGCAAGAGGTTTTGAAAAAATTTTCTAAATTCTACCTTTTGCGGAAACTGAACAATTCAAGGCAGCGGTTTGTGTGCATTTTTCACAATGGATTTTTGGAAAAAACCGACATTCATACTTGACAATCGGACGCATTTGCTTTATAATAAATTGAATAACTATTTTTACAAGATAAGGAAGACATTATAATGGCTAAAGAAAAAAAGGTTGAGCAGATCACATCCATGGACGTTGACTTCGGTCAGTGGTACACCGACGTTGTCAAGAAGGCCGAGCTGGTCGACTATTCCAGCGTGCACGGCTGCATGATCATCCGTCCCTACGGCTATGCGATCTGGGAAAATATCCAAAAGGATCTGGATGCCAGATTCAAGGCAACCGGTCATGAAAACGTATATATGCCCATGCTGATCCCCGAGTCCCTTCTGCAGAAGGAAAAGGATCACGTACAGGGATTTGCTCCCGAGTGCGCTTGGGTCACCGTTGGCGGTCAGAACAAGCTGTCCGAGCGTCTGGCCATCCGTCCCACCTCCGAGACGCTGTTCTGCGAGCACTACCGCAACGTCATTCAGTCCTACCGTGACCTGCCCAAGCTGTATAACCAGTGGTGCAACGTTATGCGTTGGGAAAAGACCACCCGTCCTTTCCTGCGCACCTCCGAGTTCCTCTGGCAGGAGGGGCACACCATGCACGAAACCGCCGAGGAGGCTCAGGAAGAAACCATCAAGATGCTGCACGTTTACCGTGACTTCTATCTTGAGGCGCTGGCTATCCCTGCCATCATCGGCCAGAAGACCGAAAAGGAAAAGTTTGCAGGTGCTGAGGCTACCTACACCATCGAGCCCATGATGCACAACGGCTACGCGCTGCAGGGCGGCACTTCTCACTATTTCGGTGACGGCTTTGCAAGATCGTTTGATATCACCTATACCGGCCGTGACAATACCGTCAAGTATCCTCACCAGACCTCTTGGGGTGTTTCCACCCGTATGATCGGTGCCATCATCATGGCACACGGTGACGACAACGGCCTGATCCTGCCTCCCGCAGTAGCTCCCATTCAGGTTGTTATTATCCCCGTGGCACAGCACAAGGAGGGCGTTCTGGATAAGGCTTATGCCATCAAGGATCAGCTGGCGCAGACCCTGCGCGTCAAGGTTGACGACGGCGATCAATCCACCGGCTGGAAGTTCAGCCAGTACGAAATGAAGGGCGTTCCGGTACGTCTGGAGATCGGCCCTCGCGACATCGAGAACAACAGCTGCGTGCTGGTTTCCCGTGTCACCGGTGAGAAGAAGTTTGTTTCTCTGGATAATATCGTAGAAGAAGTGACCGCTATGCTCAAGACCGTGCACAACGAGCTGATCGCCAAGGCACAGGCTAACCTTGAGGAAAAGACCCACGTTGCAACCACCCACGAGGAGTTCCTTGACATTGCACAGAATAAGCCCGGCTTTATCAAGGCAATGTGGTGTGGCGACGTCGAGTGTGAGGATCAGCTCAAGGACGAGACCGGCGGTGTCAAGTCCCGTTGCATTCCTTTTGTGGAGGATCACCTGGCTGACACCTGCGTATGTTGCGGTAAAAAAGCTAAACACATGGTTGTTTGGGGTAGACAATATTAATTTACACTCAACAGGGAATCTGTTTTCACCAGATTCCCTGATTTACTAAAAAGGGAAGGAGGCGGCGCATGTTCCGCGATATCATCAAATATACGCGATACTTTTTGGGACACATTGACCCGATCTTGTTTGCATGCACCACGCTGCTTTCCTTGGTCAGTATCGTTACCATCATTTCAGCGGTGGACAATTTCGGTAAATCCAAGCTGGTCATGCAGGTGGCCATGTTTGTTGTGGGTAATATCATCATGCTGATCGTGGCCAATCTTGATTACCATTGGGTGCTGGATAAGCTATGGTTGCCCATGATCGTGTTCTCGGTGCTGATCCTGGCCATCACGCTGGTGGCGGGATCGTCGGGCGACAACATGGAGACCGCTAACAAGAGCTGGCTGGTGGTGTTCAAGTACGGCTCGCGCAAGATCATGATCCAGCCCTCCGAGTTTGTCAAATTGACGCTGACCTGTACCTTTGCCAAGCACTTGGAAACGGTCAAGGATCACATCAATCACCCCTTGACGCTGGCAGGTCTTGCCGTGCATGCGGGTGCTGTGGTGGGATTGATCTTTTTGTCGGGTGACCTTGGTGTTGCACTCATTTACGTCGGATTCCTTGCCACCATGATGCTGTGCGCGGGACTTTCGCTGTGGTATTTCGCAGGCGCGGGCGGCGCGGCGGTGCTTGGTTTCCCGCTGGCGTGGAATTACGTGCTCAAGGATTACCACCGCAAGCGTATTATCATCGGCTTTAACCCCGAGCTTGACCCCGAGGGCAAGGGCTGGCAGCCGCTGCTGAGCAAGGATTGCATTGTCAACGGTGGCATTTTCGGCATCGGTCTGCGCGAGAGCGGCTATTACGAGGTGCTGACCGCCTCGCACACCGACTTTATTTTCGCCACCATCTGTGAGAAATACGGCCTTGTGGGCGGCGCGCTGGTGATCTGCCTGCTGGCTGTCATGACGGTGCGCGTTGCCATGATCGCCTACGGCGCGCGCGGAGACTACGGTATGTATCTGTGTGCAGGTATTTTCGGCTGTCTGTTTTTCCAGACGCTGCTCAATCTCGGCATGTGTCTGGCGGTGTTGCCGGTCATCGGAATCACGCTCCCGTTTTTGTCGTGCGGCGGCTCGTCCATGCTGGCGACCTACATTATGATGGGTATGGCGCACTCGGTGGCCAGCCATGCACCCAAAAATCAGCGAAGAGTACTCAAAGTTTAACATAAATAAATTCCCCTTGGCATAAGTATTGAATGAAATCTTATGTCGGAGGGGAATTTTTATGTTTGTATATTCGTTCAAGGCCAGCACGGTGCGCGTGCTGGGCGTGGTATGTGTGGCGCTGGTGGGGTTGATCGCGCTGGTTGCCTTTGTGCCGACCTACGTCACGGCGGGCGGCGCGGACACGTCTGTGGGGCAGGTCAGCAATCAGACTGTGAGCGTGCAGTATGACAAGATCAGAACCGAGCAGGATGTGGTGAATTTTCTGTCGCAATTCGGCTGGGCTGTCGAAGGCAAGGCGGTTGAGGTGACCGCGGTGACCGTGCCAAGTGAATTTGACAAGATCTATGCGGGATATAATCAGATACAGCTGGCGCAGGGATTGGATCTTGCGCGGTACAAGGGCAAGGAGGTCACCAGATACACATTCAAGGTAACCAACTACGAGGGGCACGAGGGGACGGTGTATGCCAACGTGCTGGTCTGGCGAAAGAAGGTGATCGGCGGGGATATCTGCTCGGCTGAGATCGAGGGTGGATTTGTGCAGGGGTTTGAGAAATAATGAAAAGCAGGGATGACCAACGGTCGTCCCTGCCTTTATATGTGATCAGTCCTCGTCCGGTGCGCAATCCTTGATGCCGGTCATGCCGCCGACAGGCTTGAAGCCGTCGACCTCGCCGCGCTGGATCGCGCCGTAAATGCGGTAGCGCAGACCCTTATTCTTTCGGTCCAGCTCATTGATCAGATTGTGCATCTCCTCGCGCTGGGTGTTCTTATCCGCAGGGCAGGGCGATGCGATCACGGGCAGCTCCACCTTACGCGCAAAATCCTTGACGTGTCGCTCGGGCATGTAAATCAAGGGACGGATGACCCTGATGCCCACGCGGGACAGATCCGTTACGGGCTGGAAACAGCCGATGCGACCCTCAAAGAACAGATTCAGCATAAACGTGTCCACCACGTCGTCAAAATGGTGACCGAGGGCGACCGTGGTGCACCCGATCGACTTGGCGTAATTATTGAGTGCACCGCGGCGCATCTTGGCGCACAGCGCACAAGGGTTGGATTCCTTGCGGATCTCAAAGATGACCTTGTAAATATCTGTGGGCACGATGTGGTATTCCACGTTCAGCTCGTCGCACAGATTCCGGATGCCCGAAAAATCCATGCCGCCCGCAAAGCCCATGTCCACCGTTACGGCGACCACCTCAAAGGGCACGGGGTAAAAGCGGCGCAGATGTGCCAGCGCGCACAAAAGGGTCAGCGAGTCCTTGCCCGCCGAAACACCCACGGCGATCTTGTCGCCCGGGCGGATCATGTCATAGTCCGCAAGCGCGCGGCGCGTATAGCTTAAAAGACGCTTTATATGCTCCATATATCCGATTCACTCCAACTACAGGTTTGGTATATCTGCTCGGCACGCTTGCTTTGCGCACCGTTTTCGCTCAAAATCAGTGTAGGGGACAGCCGCAGACCGTGTGCCGCACCCTTTTTGGCCTCGATGAGCACCACCGAGGGCTCGGTGTTGACGTCCCCCTGCACAAAGCTCATGCGCTTGGGCTCCAGCTTGTGTCGGGACAGCGATTCCATCAGCTCGCACAGACGGTCGGGGCGCCACACCACGTAAAAGCTGCCGCCGTGCTTGAGCAGCCTTGCCGCTGCGGCACAAAAATCGTCCACGTCACCCTTGACCTCATGGCGGGCTAAGTACTTGGCGTCCGATTCGTTTCGCTTGCCGGCACCCGTTTTCATATAGGGGGGATTGGCGGTCACAATGGCCACCTCGCCGCCAAAATCGGAGGGACTGAGATCGCGCAGGTCGGCGCAGATCGGGATCAACCTATCCGCAAAGCCGTTGTGCGCGGCATTTCTGCCAATGATATCGGCAAAATCCTCTTGCACCTCCACCGCATAAGCCTTGGCAAATTTGCCGCGTGCCAGGCAGAGCAGGGGAATGATGCCCGTGCCGCTTCCCAGATCCACCGCGCAGCCGCTTGCCAAGGGGCGCACGTATGCCGCCAACAGATAGGCGTCGGTGCCGTAGCGTAAGCCGTCCTTGCGCTGGATCAGCTCGATCTGCTCGTTGACGCGATCCAACGTTTCATTTGTACCTGTCATAAAAAACTCCTTGCTATCAAAAGCATAGGGGCTCGCGTCAGCGAACCCCTTTTTAGATGCTATGTATTTGTTCCAGGGCGAAATTATTCAGCCTCAGGAGCAGCAACAGGGCAAACGTCTGCGCAGCTACCGCAACCGATGCAAGCATCAGCGTCGATCTCGTACTTGCCGTCGCCTTCCTTAATAGCGCTGGTGGGGCATTCCTCAGCACATGCGCCGCAGGAGATGCAATCGTCATTAATCTTGTAAGCCATGATAGTTTCCTCCGTTTGAGTTTTTTTGGTTGTACACATACATTTTATCACAAAAGTATTAAAATGCAATAGCTTTTTGTAAAAAAATCAAAAAAAATATTAGAGAATTATGCGTTTTCTTCCTCGTCGTTGCGCTTGCTGGGTCTGGAAAGCACCTTGACCTGATCGCGATGGACCGTGATGGGCGCGCCGTCGGTGTCCTTGAGCTTGACCTTGAGCAAGCCGCGCAGGGGCATGGTTTCCACAACCGTGCCAACGCCGTCGGCCGTCTTGACCACGCTGTCCACGGGAGGGGTCAGCTTGATCTCCTCCACGTAAGCCTCGTGCTCGTAGCGCAGACAGCACATCAGTCTGCCGCAAACGCCCGAGATCTTGCTGGAGTTGAGCGAGAGGTTCTGCTCCTTAGCCATCTTGATCGAAACCTGACCGAAATCCGAAAGGAAGGTGGCGCAGCAGAGCGGTCTGCCGCATGCGCCAAGGCCGCCCATCAGCTTGGCCTCGTCACGGATGCCGATCTGACGCAGCTCGATGCGCGTGCGGAATACGCTTGCAAGATCCTTGACCAGCTCGCGGAAATCTACACGACCTGCAGAGGTGAAGTAGAACAGCAGCTTGGAGTTGTCAAAGGTGTACTGCGCCTCCACCAGCTTCATGTCCAGTCCGTGCTGAGCGATCTTTTCGCCGCAAATGCGGAAGGCCTCTGCCTCCTTGACCTTGTTTTCCTGATTGTGTTTTTTATCCTCGGCAGTTGCGCGACGCATGACCTCCTTGAGAGGCTTGATGATCTCGCTGTCGCGCACCTGACGGTTGGCAACCCATACCGTGCCGTATTCGGGACCGCGCGCGGTTTCCACGATCACGGCGTCACCCTTGGCAAACAGCTGTGCACCGGGGGCGAAGTAATATACCTTCCCCTCGTCCTTGAAGCGCACGCCAACCACCTCGGTCAGCGGCTCGTCGGGATTATAAACAGGTGCAGAATGTGTGGGAACAGATTCAAGGATCGAAGCGTCTGCCAAGGGAAGGGACTCCTCCTTAACAGGTGCGGTCTGCGCACGCTTTTGCTGCTCCACCATTTCCTTGATCTCCGAGATCGAAATGTCGGCGGGCAGCTTGAGGGTTGCATCCTGCTGTTGCTGCTCGCGGGGCATCTTTTCCTTGTCGCGTCCGCGGTTTCTGTGGCGGTTGCGCTTCTTGCCGCCGCCCTCGCCCTGCGCCTGCGCTTGGGGAGCGGGCTGGGGCTTTTGCTGTACCTGCGCGGGCTGTGTGGGCTTTTGCTGTGCCTGTCCGGGCTTCCGGTCACCCTTTTGCTGGTTGTTCTGCGGCTTTTGCCCCTGCTTGGGCTTTTGCTGCTGTCCCTTGCTCTGGCCGCCCTGCTCGGATGCACCTGCCTGCACCTGTGCCTGCTGTGCTTGCGCAATCTGCTCCTTCTGCTCGGGCTTTTTGTGCGGACGGTGGTGATGCGGACGGCGATTCTTACCGCCGCTCTTGCCCGCACCCTGCTCGGGCGTCTTATTCTGATTCTTATCGTTTTCCATGTGATACCTCAATTTATCCTTATCAAATTATGCCGCCGGCGATGGCCATATCTAAAATGGCAATGCGCACGTTGGCGTTATGAATGGCAATGCTTTCGTAAGCGGTCTCCACCTTGCCAAGTAAGCAGAGCAGCTCCTTGGTGGAAAACCGCATGGCATATTCGTATGCCGCGTCGCGATCGGTAAAGAAGCACAGCGTCAGCGTAGCGGGATCGCATCGCTTGAGCGCGATCAGATCGCGTAGCGCGCGCATGAGCGTTTGCAACCGTAGTGCAACCTCCTCACGCTTGACGTTCTGTTGTCTGTCCTGCGTTTTGACCCCAAACGGCACCAGCGCATGCAGAGAACGGGCGTCCTTGGCCTGCATGCCGTCCAAAAGCCCCATGACGGCCTCGCGTGCGGCGATGATGGGTGCGCTTTGCTTGGGGGAAAGCAGATCCAGCGCGCGGCCGATGCTACCCTCGGCGGCCATGAGCACCTGCTCCTGTGCGTCATCCGAGATCGCACCTGCAGGGCCGTGCTGCCCTATATAGCGGGCAACTGCATCCTTGGGCAGAGGCTGAAGTCTGTGAATGGGTGCGCGCGAGCGGACGGTCTCCAGCATGTTGCCGGCATCCTCGCAAAGCAGCAGGAACAGCACGTATTCGGGCGGCTCCTCCAGCGTCAGAAGCAGCGCGTTCTGCGCCTGCACGTTCATGGTGTGCGCGTCCTCAATGATGTAGACCTTGGTGTCCAGATCGTTAGGAGGTGTCAGCACGTCGGTGCGGATGGGACGAACCACGTCCACGGTTAGCTGTACCTTGCCCTTTTCGCGGCTGACCAAGATCACGTCGGGGGATTTTCCCTCAAGGATCTTTTGGCAATTCTTGCATTTGCCGCAGGGCAGGGGGGCACCCTCGTCGTCCTTGGCAAGACAGCTCTGTGCCGCGGCGATCTGCATGGCCAGCGTATGCTTGCCCATGCCGTATCTGCCCTCTATGATATATGCGTGCGAAAGCCTGCGCGCCAATATGTCGTTGCCGATACGCTCGCGCAGGGCGTCGTTGCCCCACAGGCGCGGTAACATCTGCTTCATTTCACGCTATACCTCCGCATACAAAAATCCACTTTACATTATACCAAGAAAAAACGGGATTGTCAAGCATTTGCGCAAGTAAAAAACAGGCAGGTCTTGCGACCCGCCTGTATATACTTTTGGTTTACTTGCGCTTTCTCTTTACGACAACCACGATACCCGTGACGACGGTAGCCAGGGGAAGCACGATGATGGAGAATGCGGCAATGCCGATCATCCAGCCCCAGTGCATATCCAGCGCGCCGCCAAGGTCAATGGCCTCGATCTCGGTGTAGGGGGATGCATACAGCGCCGTGCCGCCTGCGAAATCAAGTGCGGCGTACAAAAATTCGTCGTTGTAGGCGTAGGTCTTTTCCAAGAGCGTATCCTCAAAGCTGCCTGCAAAGCCGTACCAGACAATGCAGCCCACGTTGTCGCCGTTGGTCACGGTGGCGGTCACAGCCAGCGTGTGCTTGGCGGCGGTGGCATCGGTGGAGAGGTAGCCCTTATCCGAGGTGGTCAGCAGAGGCTTGACGCTCACGCCGCTCTTCTCGGTGTAGGTGATGGGGTGTGCACCCACGACCAGCATCTGGAAATTCATGTCGTTCTGGCTGTAGGACTCGTACATCTGCTGATAGTACTGCGCATAAGCCTGATACATCGAGTTGCCGGTGCTCTGATACTGCTGCATAGCAGCCATGTACATGGAGTAAAGCTCCTGCATCACGGCCATCTTGACCGTCTGGTCGGCGGTCTTGTTGAGCTGATGAGAGGTGTCGGGCAGGATGTAGAGATAATCGGCAGGGTAGGTGACCTCGGTCGTGTCGTCGGTCTTGTCCTCAGACTCCTCGGCCTGTGCATCGGTCTCGCCCTCGGTTTTGTCTTCTTCCTTATCCTCTTCCTTGTCGTCAGCCTTGAGGTACTCGTTGTAAGAAAGGGAATCGTCGTAAACGATGGCGTTCTGCATGCTAAGTCCGTATTCTGCCAGCAGAGCGGTCAGATTGGGGAATGCGGCCGCATCGGGGGTGGTGGACAGTACCAGCGAGCCGCCTGCGGCGATAAAACCTGCAAGCAAAGATTTTTCACCCGCGGTGATGTCACTCTTGGGAGCGTGCATCACAATGGCTGCAGCGTTGGCGGGAATGCTGTCCGCACCGGTCAGATCCAACGTGAAATTACGGATGGACAGACCGTCCAGATAGTTTTCGGTAAAGCTCTTGGGAAGCGTTGCCTCGCCGTGACCGGTCAGCACGTAGGTGGTGGGGATATCGTCGGTGGTCACGTAGTCAACCGAGGAGGCGATCATGCCGTCGGCATACAGATAGCGGTTGTTGCCGTCGTAGATTTCCAGATAGCCCGCATAGAAATCCTTGATGCCGTAATACTGCTCAATTGCCGCATTGGCATAGATCACAGCGGCCTCTTCGCCGTACATGCCGGCATAGCTCTCGGCCATGCTCGCCCAGTTGGAATACACCGTGTAAAGCTCGGCGTAGGTCAACAGCACGCCGTCGGCGGGGAAGGCGTATTGGAACAGCTCGTCATACGAGATGACGTCGTATCTTTCGGGACCCTCAATGATCAGACTCGAGCCGATCAGACCGTAAGCCGAGTACTTGGAGAGAAATTCCTCGTCCTCGATATCGATGTAGACGATGCTGAGGCTGTCGCAGATGCGTGCATACTTATCCAGCATGACGCGGAGCTTTGCGGCGTACTCGTAATCGTAGGTCATTTCGGAGTCGTAGATGTAGTAAACTGTCACGTCGGTGTCCAGCTTCTTGAAAAACGCCTTGGACTGCGCGCTGAGCGAAAAGGCGTCGCTGGAGTCGGCAACAAAGTTGGAATACTGGCGGGGAATCAGACCGATGCCCACGTTGAGCAGCACCAGCACGACCAGAACGATGGCCGTGATCACGATCATCTTGGTGTTTTTGTTTATCTTTTGGAGGATATTCATTTGTCAGTCACCTCCGTATCAGGAATTCCAGCGTCTTCTCTCAAGCGACTGTACCGTCAGGTAGACGCAAAGGAAGATCGCGGATGCGAAAAAGATCAGACCACCCAGGCTGAAAGCGCCCAGCGTCATGGATGTAAAGGTCGCGAAGGCCGAGATATAGGTCAGGATCTTGGCAAGCAGACCCACAAAGGCCTCGGGGAACTTATAGGAGCACAGCAAGTAAGCGCCCGAAAGGGGAACGATGGTGGCGGCCGCCGCGATCATGCCCACCGTGGCACTCTTGGCAAGCAGACCCGCAATGGCCGAGAGTGCGGCAAACAGCACGATCAGACCGATAAAGGAGAACAGAGCGGCCTTGTCGGGGAAATAAAGATCCAGCGTTTTGACCAAGGAGACGGCGTAATCCATACCGTACAGCACCAGCACGGCGGCAAAGCCACCCACGGCGGCCAGCACCACGCTGTCGGTCAGCGAGGAGATAAACATGCAGATGGCGATCAGCAATGCGCCCAGCAGCAGATAGGAAATGCCCGCCACAAGGGTGGCACCCAGTGAGCCCAGCAGAGCGGAGCTTGCAGAGAACAGGCGAAGGATCAGCCCGTAGATGCAAATGACAGCAACAGGAATGCCAAACATGGTCAGCGTTGCAAAATACTTGCCAAGCACGATGGAGACCGGCTTGATGGGAAGGGTCAGAAGGAACATATCGGTTTTATTGCGGCGTTCCTCGGCAAAGCTTCTCATGGTCAGCACGGGGATCAGGAAAATAGACAAAAATGCCATGTCCGCAAAGGTGTAAGACATCTCTGCGGTGCTGCCCAGCAGATTGGTCAGCGTAATGTAGACGCCGATGACGCAAAGCGTAAAGGCGAGGTATATGTAGCCGTACATGCTACCAAAATAAGAGCGGAGCTCTCGCTTGTAAACAGCACTCATGCGTCCTCACCTCCGTCTTCTTTTGCGTCCTTGACGTTGCCGAGCATTTTTTCGCGGCGCTTTTTCTCGCGGAGCGCACGCTTGTCCGGCGTGCCCTGTGTCCGATCGGTCAGGGAAAGGAAGACCTCCTCAAGGCTTGCGGTCGCCTGCTCGATGTTGATGACCGCATATCGCTTCTCGGCCATGGCAAAGAACAGCTCGTCGCGGATATCGACAGCCTTGGGCACGTCAAGCTCCAGCTTGACAATTCCGTCCTGTTCGTCCAGAACGCGGCATTCGCGCACGCTGGGATAGCGGGAGATCACGCTCAGAATACCGTCCTTGTCGCCCTTGATGCTCATGCGCAGCGTTGCGCCGTCACCCACGCGGGCTTCCAGCTCCTCGAGCGTGTTGTCAGCCACGATCTTGCCGCGCGAGATGATGATTATGTGGTCGCAGACCTCGCTGATCTCGGCCAGAATATGGCTGGAGAGAATGACCGTCTTGGTTTTGCCCAGACGGCGGATGAGCTCGCGGATCTCGATGATTTGCTGGGGGTCAAGACCCACGGTGGGCTCGTCCAGAATGATGACGTCGGGGTTGCCCAGCATTGCCTGCGCAATGCCGACGCGCTGCTTATAGCCCTTGGAAAGTCCCGAGATCAATCTGTTTTTCATGTGAGAGATGCCGGTCTGCTCCATGACCTCGTTTACCTGCTTTTCGGCGCGCGCGGGCTTGACACCCTTAGCCTCTGCCACGAAATGCAGATATTCAAATGCGGTCATGTCGGCATACAGCGGCGGGATCTCGGGCAAATAGCCGATCTGCTTTTTGGCCTCGATGGGATCGTTGCAGACGTCGTAGCCGTTGATCAGAACCGAGCCCGAAGTTGCCGCCAGACAGCCCGTGATAATATTCATGGTGGTGGATTTACCCGCGCCGTTGGGACCCAGCAAGCCGTAGATCCTGCCGTCGCGGATCTTGAAGCTCACGTCGTCAACAGCGGTGGTGGTTCCGTATTTTTTGGTCAGATGCTTTACCTCGATCAAAACCTGATCCTCCCGTGTTTGGATTTTCATACATAATACTATTATATCATAAATTCGCCGTGTGTCAAGAAAATGATGCGATTATGAACGTCATTTGAATCCTTGTTCACAATCAGGAAAAATATAGACAAAATGGCTACAAAAGCTTGTGAAATTTGTGTGATATTAAGAAGAAATCGACATTTCACACATTGACACGGGAGTGCGATTGTGATATAATTTAAGTTGGTGTAAAAGAAATTTCCACATGCATCGCATGCGGCAAGGAGGTGAAGGTCAATGGGTGGAAAAAACGGCGAGCTGGATCGCTATCTGTTTCATCAGGGGACGTCGGGACACGCATATACCTATCTCGGAGCACACCGTGCAGGGGATGCGTATTATTTCCGCGTCTGGGCACCCAACGCCACCGGCGTTTTGGTAGTCGGAGATTTTAACGGATGGAATGAGAGCGCTACCCCCATGGAGCGCATTCCCGATTCCGGCATCTGGGAGGCAAGGCTGCCTGCCGATGCGGTCAGGCCGGGCGATGCGTATAAATACTGCATTATTGCGGGTGACCGCCGCTTCTGGAAGGCCGACCCTTACGCTGCCTGGGCAGAGGGGGCTCCCGGTACCAATTCCCGCATCTGGGAATCCGAGCCCTACCCCTGGCAGGACGGCGCATGGCAACGCCGCAAGCGTCAAATGGCCGAGCGGTATTATCAAGCCCCCATGAATATTTACGAGATGCATCTGGGCTCGTGGCACAGAAAAAAGGACGGCTCGTATCTGTCCTATCGCGAGATCGCAGACATGCTCGCACCCTATCTGACCGACATGGGATATACCCACGTCGAGCTGATGCCGGTGATGGAGCATCCGTTTGACGGCTCCTGGGGCTATCAGGTATGCGGATATTTCTGTCCCATGCCGCGCTACGGCACCCCCGATGATTTCCGCTATTTCGTGGACACCATGCACACCTCGGGCATCGGCGTGATCCTTGACTGGGTGCCCGCACATTTTCCCAAGGATGCTTACGGCCTTTATGAGTTTGACGGTCAGCCGCTGTACGAATATCAGGGCAAGGACCGCATGGAGAACCGCGGCTGGGGCACTCGGTGCTTCGACGTGGGCAGGGAAGAGGTGCAATCCTTCCTGATCTCGGGAGCAACATACTGGGCAAAGGAATTCCATGCCGACGGACTGCGCGTGGACGCCGTGACCAGCATGCTGTATCTGGACTACGACCGCGAGCCGGGCGAATGGTTTCCCAACGTGCACGGCGACAACCGCAATCTTGAGGCTATTGCCTTTTTCAAAAAGCTCAATGCGCACATGCGCCGCGAGTGCCCCGGCGTGCTCATGATCGCCGAGGAATCCACCGCGTACCCGCATGTGACGGGTGAGGATCGCGAGGGACTTGGCTTCCATCTCAAATGGAACATGGGTTGGATGAACGATACGCTGTTCTATGCCGAAAAGGATCCGCTGTACCGCTCGTATCACCACGATAAGCTGACCTTTTCTCTGATGTTCGCCTTCAATGAGCACTTCGTGCTCCCCATCTCGCACGACGAGGTGGTGCACGGCAAGAAGTCGTTTATTGACAAAATGCCGGGCGACTACTGGAAAAAGTTTGCGGGTGCAAGACTTTTCGCGGCATATCAGATGCTGCATCCCGGCAAAAAGCTCTCGTTCATGGGCAACGAGATCGGACAGTTCCGCGAGTGGGCATACGCGGGCGAGATCGAATGGTTCTTGCTTGACGAATATGCCACCCACCGCAAGCACAAGGCCTTTATCAAGGCGCTCAACGCATTCTATCTTGCCGAGCCTGCGCTCTGGCAGGTGGACGATTCGTTTGACGGCTTCAAATGGATCGATGCAGACGATAAATCCCGCAGCATCACCAGCTTCCGCCGCATCGACAAGAACGGCAAGGAGCTGATCGCGGTGCTCAATTATACTCCCGTGGCTTACGAGGACTTCCAGCTTCAGGTTCCCGCAGACGGAACCTACTGCGAGGTGTTCAACACCGACGACGTCGCCTTTGGCGGCAGCGGCGTGACCAACACCGGTGTGCAGTTCCGCTCCGAACAGATCGGCGGCAAGCACGCCATCAGACTGCGTCTGCCTCCCTTGGGCGTCACCGTCCTGCGGTGTACGCGCAAAAAGGCGGCACGAAAAAAGAGTCGCACGTAATCCCCACACGCTTTAAGATCATCTATATTACCTCGAAAAACGAGGATATCATAACATTACGAAGGAGTGGTTTTTATGTTCAAGAAAAAAGAATGTGTCGCAATGCTGCTCGCAGGCGGACAGGGCTCTCGCCTTTACGCTCTGACTACCAAGACAGCCAAACCCGCAGTCCCCTTCGGCGGTAAGTACCGCATCATCGACTTCCCCCTCTCCAACTGCGTCAACTCGGGTATTGACACGGTTGGCGTTCTGACCCAGTATCAGCCGCTGGTGCTCAACGAGTACATCGGCAACGGTCTGCCCTGGGATCTG
Source organism: Eubacteriales bacterium (assembly GCA_045603085.1). GTDB lineage: Bacteria > Bacillota > Clostridia > Oscillospirales > CAG-272 > SVQP01. The sequence continues at coordinate 41,442 of JAZULL010000128.1, forward strand.
GACCGCGCATGGGGCGGCGTCAAGATCCTGCCTCCCTATCAGGGCCAGAAGCATGCCGACTGGTACAAGGGAACGGCAAATGCGATCTATCAGAATATGGAGTTTATCAACCGCTACGATGCGGAATACGTGCTCATCCTCTCGGGTGACCACATCTATAAGATGGACTATGCAAAAATGCTTGCATACCACAAGCAAAAGGGTGCGGATTGCACCATCGCGGTTCTGGCCGTTCCCATGGAGGAGGCAAGCCGCTTCGGTATCATGAGCACCAACGAGGACGGTTCGATCTATAAGTTCTCGGAAAAGCCCAAGAATCCCGATTCCAATCTGGCGAGCATGGGCATCTACATCTTTAACCGCAAGAAGCTTAACGATTATCTGATCGCCGACGAAAACCCCCCCGGCTCGTCCAACGACTCCGGTAAGAACATTATCCCGAACATGCTGGCAGCAGGCGAGAAGATGTTCGCATATCCCTTTGAGGGCTATTGGAAGGACGTCGGAACCATCTCCTCTCTCTGGGAGGCCAATATGGATCTGCTGGGTCAGAATCCCGAGCTCAATCTGGGCGACGAGTCCTGGAGAATTTACGCGCGTCACCAAGCCTCCGCTCCCCAGTTTGTCGGTGCGGATGCCGTGATCGAAAACTGCAACATTACCGAGGGCTGTGAGATCTACGGTACGGTTCGTAACTGCGTGGTCGGTACAGGCGTCAAGATTGAAAAGGGCGCTGTCGTCACCGACAGCGTGCTGATGGGCGACTGCGTGATCGGAAAGGACGCTGTGGTGTCCTATTCGATCATTGATACCGGCGTTGTGATCGGCAAGGGTGCCGTGATCGGCGAGGATAAGGCAACGGCAAAGGGAATTGCCGTGATCGGCGAAGACGTCACGATCGAGGATGGCGCACACGTTGAAGCCGGCGCCATGATTCCCGAGGTTTAAGAAAGGGGGACGAAACAATGACTGCAGCAGGATTGATTTTTGCAAATACCCACGATAAGAGCATTGCCGAAATGACCAGATTGCGCACCATGGCCTCCGTGCCCTTTGGCGGCAGATACCGCCTGATCGACTTCGCGCTCTCCAACATGGTCAACTCGGATATCACCAAGGTAGGTGTCATCACCCACTATAACTACCAGTCGTTGCTCGACCACATCGGCAACGGCAAGGACTGGGATCTGGCACGCCGCTCGGGCGGTATCAAGATTCTTCCTCCTTACATTACCGCTTACGAGAACAAGGCGGCGGGCAAGCTTTATGAAAACCGCTTGGAGGCGGTTCTCGGCGCCAGCAACTTCATCA
>JAZULL010000129.1:0-2631 GCA_045603085.1 Eubacteriales bacterium
GGTGTCGGGTTTTCTTTATTTATTCCAATTCAAACAGCTTGATCATCGCAATGGCACTGCCGCTTTCGTACTCGCGCACCTGGCCAAGGGCGAAGAAGTGACCCTGCGCGTCGCAGATGCGGACGCGTGTGCCGATGGCAAAATCGGTGCGGATCTTGCTCTGGTAGATCTCACAGCCGTTTCTGCACAGCCTTTTGTAGAAATCGGACAGCGAAACGGCGGGGAGCTCCTTGAACAGTACCTCGACGGGGAGCAGGTGCGCCACTCTTTGTGCGTCGTCCATGTCCTCCAGCTCGGCGGTGGTGATGCACTCGTCAAGCGAAAATCCGCCGGTCTGCACGCGCTCCAAGGTCGCCATGACGCCGCCGCATCCGAGCGCGTCGCCAATATCGGCGCAGAGTGTGCGGATATAAGTGCCGCCCGAGCAATCCACGGTCAAGGTATAATCGCAGGGGGTGTCGGTGGGTTGGCAGTCAAGAGAGAATATCTCGATCTCGCGCGCGGCTCTTTCCACCTCGATGCCCTTGCGGGCAAGGTCGCAAAGCTTTTGGCCATCCACCTTAAGCGCGCTGTACATAGGCGGGATCTGCTTGATCTTGCCCACGAATCTGCCGCATACCTCATTGACCTGCTCACAAGAGGGAAGTGTCTCGGTTTTGGTCAGCACCGCTCCCGTGACGTCCTGTGTGTCTGTGGTCAGCCCCAGACGAAGCGTCGCGCGATAGACCTTGCGGTCATGGCTGACGTATTCGCAGGCCTTGGCCGCTCTGCCAACCAATACCACCAAAACGCCGGTGGCCATGGGATCAAGCGTGCCCGTGTGACCTACGCGGCGGGTGTGCAGGGCGCGGCGCACCTTGCCCACAATATCGTGAGAGGTCGCACCTGCGTGTTTATTGATCAGCAGAATGCCGCTCGGCTCAAGTTGCGGCGTGCTCATGCGGGGAAGCGCACGTGAGCGCTGTAGATTGGCATGCCCTTGGAGGAGAAATTGGCCTCGTATTCGGTCATGACGTTACTTGCCGCCAGCTCGCTGGCGTGCAGATCCTCGGTCTTCCACACGATCTCCAGCCCCATAGCCTCAAATTCTTCAAGACTGAAGAAAAACAGATCATGGTTATCGGTTTTGAATTTCAGCATGCCACCGGGGATCAGCAGCTCGCGGTATTTTTCAAGAAAGCCGCGGTGCGTCAGGCGTCTCTTTTTGTAGCCGCTCTTGGGCCAGGGATCGCTGAAATTGAGATAAATGGCGTCCAGACAATGCGCGGGCAGCCATTCGGGCAGATTTTCGGCGTTGCCAATGATAAAGCGCAGGTTATCGGGACGGGTATCGGCACATGCGCTTGCCTTTTCCAGCGCAAGACATGCCACGTCGGCCACGCGCTCCATGGCGATCAGATTCACGTCAGGGTTTGCCGCAGCCGTTCCGCAGGCAAATGCGCCCTTGCCGCAACCGATCTCCAAGGCCAGCGGCTTTTTCTCGGGGAAGGGGGCACAGGGATCGGCCATCAGCATCTCGGGATTTTCAATCAAAAGGGCAGAGCAGGCGGCGATTCTCTCGGCGCCGTGTTTCTTTCTTCTCATTCTCATGTGCGTGTCCTCAAATTATACGTTAAAGCGGAACAGAACGATGTCGCTGTCCTGCATGACGTAGTCCTTACCCTCACTGCGGTAAAGACCTGCATCCTTACAAGCGGCAATGCTGCCCAGCTTGACCAAGTCGTCAAAGGAGACCACCTCGGCACGGATAAAGCCGCGCTCAAAGTCGCTGTGGATCTTACCTGCGGCCTGCGGAGCCTTGGTGCCCTTGGTGATGGTCCATGCACGAACCTCCTTAGGGCCTGCAGTCATGTAAGAGGTCAGACCCAAGAGGGAGTAGCTTGCCTTGATCAGCTTGTCAAGACCGCTCTCTTCAATACCCATATCCTCCATGAAGAGCGCCTTTTCCTCGGCGTCCAGCTCAGCGATCTCGGCTTCAATGCCGGCACAGATCCACATGATCTCGCTGTGCTCGCTCTTGGCATATTCCTTGAGTGCGAGGTAGCCGGGGTTGTCCAGCGGCTCGCTGCCCGCCTCGTCCTCGCTGACGTTTGCCACGTAGATCACGGGCATGCGGGTGAGCAGATGGGTGTCGGCCAGCAGCTCTTCCTCGTCGGGCGTCAGCGCAACCGTGCGCGCGCAAAGACCTTCTTCAAGAGCGGCCAGGATCTTTTTGAATACCTCCATCTGTGCAGCCAGAGATTTATCTGCGCGCATAGCCTTGGTGGTGCGCTCGATTCTGCGCTCCATCATTTCCATATCGGAAAGGATGAGCTCAAGGTTAATTGTTTCGATATCTCTCTTTGCGTCAACACTGCCGTCAACGTGGATAATATCGTCATCCTCAAAGCAGCGTACAACGTGAATGATAGCATCAACCTCACGGATGTGTGAAAGGAACTTGTTGCCCAGACCCTCGCCCTTTGAAGCGCCCTTTACAAGGCCTGCAATGTCAACAAACTCAATTGTTGCAGGGGTGTATTTATCGGGGTCATACATTTCGGCAAGCTTATCCAGACGCTTATCGGGAACAGAAACAATGCCTACGTTGGGCTCAATTGTGCAGAAGGGGTAGTTTGCAGACTGAGCACC
>JAZULL010000130.1:0-13842 GCA_045603085.1 Eubacteriales bacterium
CCCGACACCGTCGGGTTTTCTTTTTATTTCTTATGACACAGTCGGTCGGTGCAATTCTTGCACTTCAGCGACTGATTATAGGCATCGGTAAAGCGCTCGGGGTGGGTGTAGATCTGAATTTCCCAAATGACGTAGATCACGGTGGCAAGTCCTGCCAGGCTCCATGAATACACACCGGGGATAAACAAAAACGGCGTGAACATCATAAAGTGATCCCAATTGAAAATGCGGCAGGTGGTGCAGCAGCGGTTTTTCATCATCCACACGCGGAATGGACACCAGAACAGCACGCAGATCAGATCGCACACGTAAAACGCGCCGACGAACAACAGCGGAAACCAATACGCGCCCAGGGGCTTGAGCCACAAAAACCACACCAGCGCAAACGCCAGCGTCAAGGGTCCCCAGAAGCACCACACCTTGAGTGCCTCCTTGGTATATCTGCGGCGCAGAGCCTTACGGTCGACCTCGGCGCACGTACCGCAGGGACTGTAGTTGCGGCCAAACACCTTTTGCGAGCCCATGGAGAAAAGGCCCTTGCTGGGAATGATCTGAAAGATCATGTCGAACATCCAAACACCCCAGAGGAAATATAAAAGCAGGTGCGTCCAGTGGAACTCTGCAAAAAGGGCGGTGCCCTTTATGACGCCCGCCGCCTCCGGCTTGAACAGACACAGCGCGATCAGCGCGATCAGAACAAGACAGCGGTAAATAAACCGTGCGGCGTACGTTTTTTTCATTTTGGACATTTTTCGCATATCCATTCCGTACTCCTTGCTTCATCACATCTTAATTTATTATACGATAAATCTATGACTTTGGCAACCCCTTTCCCGACAAAAAAAGCCGAAATGCGACACATTTCGGCTTTTTCTATGTATAACCTATGAAAAATCAGCTTTTTCTGGAATGGCGGCGCTTGAGGGATTTGAGCTCAGCCATGAAGGAATCAATGTCGTTGAACTCACGGTAGACCGATGCAAAGCGCACGTATGCTACCTCGTCACGCTCGCGCAACAGATCCATGACCATCTCGCCAAGCTCCTGCGAGGTAACCTCCTGACGCAGCGTGTTCTGCAGATCCTGCTCGATGAGATTGACGATCTCCTCGGCGTTCACAGGACGCTTCTGCGTTGCCTTGAGCACGCCAACAAGCAGCTTGGCCTTATCAAAGAGCTGCTTTTCGCCGTTCTTTTTCACCACGAAAATCTGTACCGATTCCATGATCTCAAACGTGGTAAAGCGCTTCTGGCATTGCAGGCATTCACGTCTGCGGCGGATGCTGCTGCCGTCATTGACAGGTCTGGAGTCAACCACCTTACTCTCTGCAAATCCACATGCGGGACAATTCATATCAATCCATAGCCTCCGAGCAAAAAATTTGTTCATGTGGCAATTATACCACATCTTTCCGATTTTGTAAAGGGCTTACCACAACATATTGTGTAATTTTTACCGATTTTTCATAATTTTATGGCATATCTTGTGCCCTTTCCTGTCCTTTCCTCAGTCCCCTGACATTTACGGTAGCCACAGCGTGCACAATATGATATAATCAGAATGAAAACTGCCGAAGGAGGCCACTGTATGAAGCAAAAAACACGACGCCCGGCGCGGTACACGGGGCTCTCGAGGCCGACGTATTATCTCTGCCTTGGCGGGCTGAACGCCGTTTTGTTGGCCATTTGTGATACGGTCATCCGTCTGGATCTGGCCGTGACCGATAACCCCAATCTGATCGGAAATCTCTACATACCCGCCATTGAATACATCGCCGCTTCTCTGCTCGTATTGCTTGGCGGTGTGCTGGTCATTGAATACGTGCAAAAAAGGGGCTGAGTCCATGACTCAGCCCTTTTGCTTAGTATTCCCCCAGAATATCCGCAAGTCGCTTTTCAACAAGCGGTGCGGTCAGTCTGTCGGTAGCGTAAGCCTGGCGCAAAAGCTCGCCCGGCACGTAATCGTCGTACTTTTCAAATACGGGCAACTCCCCTGCCTCCACAAGGCTTTGGCAATCAATGCCCCGCTCGGCAATGCGGCACAGCTCCGAAATCAGCGCAAAGTCGCCGCCGCTCTCCATTTTGAAGGTGATATAGTAGCAGCCCTCAAACTCAATGCCCGAAATGCCCAGCTGCTTTGCATGCTTCTTGAGCAGTCGGCGTAAGGTGCGGAAGGCGCGTGTGCCAAGCCACGGGAACAAACACCAGCTGTATCCGCCCAGATGGATGAGCGAATGGGTGTGCATGCCGGTATTGCGCGCCACGTGACGCGCCACGTCAAGGCGCGCACGCGCATTGTCCTTGAGGTACGGATAGACGGTATCCTCTATGAGCACCTGCTTCATGCGCTCCAGAATCTTGGTATGGATCTCACCAAAATCACCCGGCCAGGAGATCTCCATCTTGCCGTCCACACTCTTCACATATATCAGCTTGCGGGCAATATCCAGCTCCTCGACCTCCCAGACGCGACCCGCCAGCGCAAAGCGGTCGCCTACGGGGGGCGGCGTGGTGATGGTGCCGATCTCGTCCGAGCCACAGCGTACGGTGTAATCCTCGCTGTCCTTGAACACGGCGTAGAAGCGGAAGCTCTTGAGTAGTCTTTCCCCCGCAAGTCCCACGATCAGTCCCTTTTCCTCGGTCATTTCAAGGAAATCGTTGTTGAGCATCGAGATCATGAGCACCTTATAGTCCTCTTTTTGCACGTGCAAAAAGGGCGGAAGCGACAGCACCTTGGATGCCAGCGCCGCGGGCGTCAGCTCGCCCTGCGCGGCAAGAATGCTCAGGGTCTGATGAAACAGCAGCGAATACGGCAGCTTTTTCTTCATGGGCGGCTCGATAAACCGCTCCTCGATATACAGCTGCACAATGGCAATGCCGCGCAAAAGCTCCCACGGGATCAGCTGAGGCAAGGGCGTATTGGGCAGCGGGTCTTCTTCGCGGAACACCATCATCATCTCGGGCGGCTGTCCGCGTCTGCCCGAGCGGCCAAGACGCTGTAAAAAGCCCGAAACCGAATTGGGCGACTGATTTTGCAGCACGCGCTCAAGCCTGCCGATATCAATGCCAAGCTCCATGGTGACCGTGGCGCAGGTGACCGCAAACTCCTCCTCGTTCTTCATCTTAAGCTCGGCCTCCTCGCGCAGAGATGCGGAAAGGTTGCCGTGATGGATCAAAAATACGTCCCGATCGCCTCTGGCGCGCGCGATCTGACGGAAGGTGGCACACAGATACTCGGTTTCTTCTCTGGAATTGGAGAACACCAGAGATTTTTTGTCTCTGACGCAATCGTACATATATTCGTATCCCGCGTCCAGCATGGCGGGGGCTTCGGTCATTTCCTCGCCGTCCTTCTCGGATTCATCCTTGCCCTGCGTGGCCTTGGGGTTCTGCACGTAGAAATGCTCCAGCCCCAGCCGCCAGCGGATCTTGCCCTCGTCAAAGAGCGGCACGTCGGTCTCTCTGCCCGTACCCTCGCTCAGCCAGGCCGCCGCGCCCTCGGGGTCACCGATGGTGGCGGAAAGTCCCACGCGGCGCACGTCGTGCCCGATCAGGTGGGTAATTCTGTCCAGCTGACAGCGGATCTGATTGCCGCGGTCGGTGCCCGTCAGCGTGTGGATCTCGTCAATGACCACGTAGCGAAGATCACCGAACAATCTGGGGATATCGTTGGATCGGTTGATGAGCATTGCCTCCAAGGATTCGGGTGTGATCTGCAGAACGCCCTTTGGATTTTCCAGCAGCTTACGCTTGTGCGAGGCGGCAACGTCACCGTGCCAATGCGTCACGGGAATGCCACTCTGATCCAGCAGCTGCTCTATGCGGAAAAACTGGTCGTTGATCAGGCTTTTGAGTGGGGCAATATAGATCACGCCGATGCTTGCCGCGGGGTCCTCCCAAAGCTCGGTGAGAATGGGAAAGAACACGGCCTCGGTCTTGCCGCTGGCGGTGGACGAGGTCAGAAGCAGGTTGTGATCGGTTTCAAAGAGCGTATGAGCCGCCGCCATCTGCACCGGCCGCAGAGAATCCCAGGTGTTGGTGTAGATAAATTCTCTGATAAAATCGGGAAACCGTTCAAATATCTCGTCTGCTCTTGTCATCTATTCCCTCTCCCTTCTTAAAAATCAATATCCTCGGTGGTGAACTTGCGGCGCTCGGCCTCGGGTGCAGGAGCGGGCGCGGACGCGCATTCCTGCGGTGCGGCTACGGTGGTGGTCTTGACGATGTCCTCAAAGGCAGCCTCGGGATTTTGCATGAGCACGTTCAGCACGGTCATATAGTCGCGAAGCATCTCGCGAGGCGTGATCATACTGTCCGCCCCCGCGCGTGCTAAGCAAGCCTGCAGGAACGCCACCTGCTGCTGCTCTGTAATGCGCGGCGTGATACCGTAATACTGTGCGTACAGCTGTGTGATACGGGTGATGAGCGCGAAAAGCTCGTCGTCCGAAAGTCTGCGCAATCTGATCACGGGGCCGATCAGGTTTTTGAATCCGTCGGGCGTAAATCGGCTGTCACACAGACGCGAGCGCAGTGCCTCGTAGGAAAACAAGCCCCTTCGGCTGTCCTCCAAAAATTGCGGTGTGCCGCCGAACACGATCTCAAGACCGGGGGCACGCCCCTGCAGCGTATCGTTGAACATGGAAAGGATCTTTTCATAGTTGTTCTCGCGGCTGACGCGGTGCACGATCTTGTAGAGGTTGACGCACTCGTCGATGAACACCACCAGTCCGCGGTAACCCATCAGGCGCACCAAGGACGCCCAGAGCTTGAGAAAATCATACCAGTTGTCGTCGTCAATGATGACCGACACCGAGAACCCAAGCGCCTGCTTGGCCTCGGTTTTGGTGGAAAATTCTCCGCGCATCCAGCGCAGGCATGCGCTCATGACCTCTCTGTCCTGCTCGCCGCCACTCATATAGGCGCGATAGTAGGCTGTGATGACGCGCGAGAAATCAAAGCCGCCCACCAAGAATTCCACCTCGGAAAGCTTGGCCAGCACGCGCGCGTTGAGCGCACTCTCAAAGGCGGCCGAATCGGGAGAGTACCCCTCGGAAACCAGCTCGGCCTGCAAGGAGGATATCCATCTTGCAATGATCTTGGGCAAAGCACCGCCGTCGGGCGAGGCCTTGGACGCCAGGTTTTTCATCAGCTCGCGGTAGGTTGCCACGCCGCTGCCGCCCGTGCCGTACAAGCGCCGCTCTGGCGAGAGGTCGCAGTCGGCCGTGATAAAATCGCGCTCCAGCGCGTAACCGCGGATCAGCTGCATCAGAAAGCTCTTGCCGCTGCCATATCTGCCCACCAAAAAGCGCATGCCTGCGCCGCCCTCGTTGACCTGCTCAAGGTCGGAAAGCAGAGCCGCGATCTCATCCTTACGACCGATGGCTATATAGGGTGCACCCGAGCGCGGCACGACACCTGCCGAAACCGATGCCAGCAGCGAGCCTAATATGCGTCTGGGTACTTGTTGTGTTTTCTGTTCCATTATTTACCTCCAAAGAGACGTCAACTGTTCTCTGTAATCCTCAATGACAACGTATCCGTCCTCGCCGTCCTCCAAAATCACGTCACCGAATATCTCTGTGGCGATCTCGTTGATCTCGTCCGCCACGGCATCGGCCATGCGACCCAAGGCCCGCGCGGCCGCTCTTTGCGCCTGCGCATCCTCAGCCGCGCACGCCGCGATAAAGGGCAGATAGTCGGCAAGCGCGGCTTTGAGCGGATCGTCGGTGCTCTGCTCGGGTGTGGGAGGAGCAAGCTCCACCTCTGCATCCACAGGCATCGCGAGCGCGGGCATAGGTGCGGGGGCGGGATCGGGTGCCTCGTCCTCAAAGGCCTCGACCAATTTTTGGGTGGTCTCCCACGACTGCCGCTCGATCTCGGCACTGCGCGAAAGATCCAAGGGCGTGGCGGGCAGGTCGTACAGCTTTTCGTACTGCTCTGCCTCTTCTCTCTCGCGATTTTTCATGCGAGGAACAAGACCGTCCAGATATTCGTCCATCTCGCGCTTGACCTCGTCCGAAAGGGTGGTCACGCTCAGGCGCGACTTGACACCCATGTGAGCGCGGATGCGGTTCTCGGTATATTTGACCATGTCGGTCACGGCAAATCTCAACTCATGCGAGCGCGAGACCGAGCAATAGCGGATCTCAAAGCGCTTTTTGATGTGATGCGAGCACAGCGCGGCCACAAAGCTGTCACGGCTGATCACTGCCTCTTGCATACCGCTCTTGCCGCGCAGCAGTGCCGCTCCCGCGCCACCCTTTTCCAGAAGATACTCCAGCACGCCCGGGATCAGCTTATCGTAAAGTGCCTTGTTCTCGCCCGTGGCAAATTTGCTCTTGCGGTAGTCGTACTGACAGCAAAACCGCAGCAACGCCTTGGCATAAGACAGCGCATCGCCGCCTCTCTCGCCGCAATCCAGATAGAATTCCTTAAGCGTGGCCACGGCCAGCACGTCGTCCATAATGGGCGCGAGTGTGTGTACCGGTGCGCGCAGGCCGTGCAACAAACAGTAATCGCAGATCCACTCCGCGAAATAACGGTCAAGCCTTGGCGCGTCCTTTTTGTAGTGCAGCCAAAGCTGACACAGCGACTCCAGCGTCCGCGCGGGGTCGGGGCTGTGCAGATTGATCAGCTCGTACATATTCAAGAGGATATAGCTGTAATCCGCGGGCAGATACACGTCATTTGATCGGATATTCTCACGCCACCAGAGATAGTATGCCAGCTGCTGCTTGGTCATCTGCCCATACTGCGGCATGTAGGAGAAAAATCCGACCTGCTCGGCGGGCTTGCCGATGATCTTGCGCAGATATTCACCGTCGCGGCAGAACTTTTCGTAATAGGTATAATGGGATTTCCAAGGGTAGACCGCCACGCGGTGCACAAGTCCCCCCTGCATGTCCCAGACCGCCTCGGGCGCGGGCGGTGATTCCGGCGCGACCGCCTTTTTGGTAGGGGCGGTGCGGCTGAGCTTGGACTCGGACTCGTCCCGATCTTGCTTTTTCTCCGACTCCACCTCGATCAGAGTGGCATCGGTTGCACCCGCACGGCGTTGTACGGCAGGGCGCTTTGCGGGCATCAGCCCATCAATGTCCCAAAACTCGTCCAGCTCGTCGCGGCGTCGTTTTTCGCTCATAATCATACCCCCGTTTCGCATTTCTTGTAATTATCTATTATATCATGTTTTTACACCTCTGTCAATGCATATCAAACTTTTTGCGGGTATTTTGGAGTTCAAAAAAAAGATGCCGTACAACGCCGTGCAAATTTAGTGGTAAAACCAAACAAAAAAAAGCAGAAGTCATTAGCGTGTTATCCTTAACGGAGAACACGCTAAAACTAAGTTTGCCCTTCGGGCAAGTGAAGTTATCTTCGATAGTGAAGTTCACTTCGTGAGTGAAGTTTCGCCTTGCGGCGAAGTAAAGGCAAACTTAACTTCACTGTGAGCCCGTGGCGAACAACTTCACTGTGCCCGGCACAACTTCACTTTTGCGTCAGTAAAAACTTCACAAAGCAGAAAAAAGAGAGCTAAAGGCTTAAAAACCGTTAACTCTCTTTATTATTTATCGCAAGTTTCGCATTTGTTTTACAAATGCACAAGGCTATGCCCATACCCCTATTTTATTTCTCCGATAAGAACATCACGCTTTCGTGGCTTCTGCTTTTGCATAGGATTTCTCTTGTATACCTTATCGTAAAACGTGGCGGAGCGTCCGCATGGGAAATCTCACGGACGCTCTTTCACGTCATAAAAAAAGGAGCCCAATGCTTGTGCATAGACTCCTGTTTTAAGTTTTAGTTCATTTTCTCGCTACGAATACAGGGAGCGAGCGGCATCTTCTTTTGGATATCATAAAGCTCAATCAAAATCGTTCTGCTTATAGCAATAGGTAATGGCATCCTCCTCACAGGTAAAGAAGGCGATATATTCGATATCGATATATTCCTGCTCACCGTCGTCGGTGGACAGCTTGCCGCCGTTTCCGGCATAATCAAAGAAATTGTAGATCAGCGAGGTAATGGCATCGCCGCCCGTGACGTCGGTATCGGGCGTGCCGCTTGAGCCCTGCTTATTCCTTCTCATATCCAGGATCAGCACGTCCCAGGTGCCGTCGGTAATATACATAAACCAGTTGTCGCTGTTCTTGCGGTTACCGTTGAACACGTGCTCGTCGTTGAGCATAAACGTGCCCCAGAAGTTAGAGCCGTAGGTGCCGCAGTTGGTGCGGTACTTGATGGCAATATAATCGGTAAAGCCCTCCCCTGAGTCGGTGCTCAGCCTGATCGAGGGATCGGTCGCGGTATCGTCGATACCGGTCAGGTAATGCACGTAGCCGTCCACAACGGTAACGGTTGCATTGGTGGGGGTCAGCGCGGCAAGATCCTCGGCAGAAAAATATGCGGTAGGAACGACGGCGGGCACGTCGGTCTCGGTCTCGGTTTCGGTTTCGGTTTCGGTTTCAGTCTCGGTTTCGGTCTCGGTTTCGGTCTCGTTTTCGGTTTCGGTCTCGGTTTCGGTCTCGGTTTCGGTTTCGGTCTCGGTTTCGGTCTCGGTTTCGTCGGGGTAGGTTTGCTTGTCATACGAGGACTCGCCACCCGTACAGGCAACAGCCGTCAGCAGTGTGCAAAGCAGCAGCACTGCAATCAGAATACGCTTTGTCACGATCAGATTCCTTTCTTAAAATCAGATTTGTATTGTCGCTACTCTTATTGTAGCACGACTTGGCGCAAATGTCAATTCCCTATATTGACCCGCCTCTCTTTTGGAACATAAGGTTAGGTTTTTCTGTAACAGGGGACGGTTCTCTGTTACATAGTAATTCCTTATAATGATTGTTTTTTTCGTATTGCGCGTAACGGGGGACAGACCCTTGTTACAGCAACACCGTCCTTTTTGTGGATTCTTTTATTGTTCGGAATGGATCTTTGCAAGAATGATTTGTGCGAAAGCCGGATCAATTTCAGCCAAACGTAAGGCTTCATGATCGGTGTGGTCAGAGCAATCAAAATACAGGTGTGCACCGTCCGCATCCTGATACAATCGCGCTACCCAAACCAGTTCATCAATTTCTTCAAAGCGAATCAGTACAAAGCAAGCCATTGATTCCTTGGCGGTCTCATCTGATTTCACAGTAACCCCGTAAGAATTTATTTCATCAAACAATCTCCGTGACACGTAAGACTCCTTCAAAGATTCAATTTGCTCAGCATACTCCTGTCTTGTGAAGGTGACAAGCTCTACTGCGCCGTTATCCAAATGATACTGCAATGGATTCTTGATGAACGGTTGCGCTTGATCTTCTTGATTTTGTCCGTGAAAACGAACAGTTGAAAATTGTTGAGACGTCAATGCCAGAACACTGACACTCTCTACAGTCCATGTAAGTAATGCCGGAGCCGGTTTCCCTTTACTGTATACCGATAACGAATATTCCGTTTCCCCATATAAAAGAGACGTATCTTCTATAATCCCGACGAAAGCCTGATCCTGTACGTTATGTATCTCAGCCAAACCATAATATTTTGCGGAATACTCATAGGATTGTTCAGGTTCAATATTAATCCGGGTACCGGAGTTGCTTGCCGATAAGTATATTAAATTGGGCTCGGCTCTCCAATATTGCTGTGAAAAGCTCTCTTTGAAATTATCGTCAAAAGCTTGTTCTCCGGCAGGTGCGGTCAGCAATCCGCAGGACGAGAGACCGCAAGCGACAGCACAAATAAGGCTAATCACAACATATTTGAATCGTTTCATGTAGTTTCCTCCTGATAATTAATGATCCTTAAGAAATCCTCATAGTCCAATTTTATCATGCCTATATGAGTCGCTTCCACTTCACAAAACTTTTCCGAATGAAGCCTTCCTCCAATCGTCGCGCTATGAAAATGCACAATAGTGTCACCAACATAATCAGTATTAATCTCATATGTCGCATTACACAGACTAGGAAACACAATATTATCACAATCATGTGCTGCTGAAACGGGGTTTTCAAAAATCTTGGCATATACATATGTCGAATCCAGCAGGTAAGTCGCATGATTTCCTTCAGGTGAAATTTGGCCATGTAATGTCTCTGCGTTGCCCATTAATTCCAAATTAAATCCTTTCATGTGTGATGATATGTTTGTATAATGGCATTTTTTTGCGATTTATGACAGATTTTTAGAAAAAGGTTGAAATTTATTCACTTCTGTTTTCATATTATCATTGTTTGTGTGTTTTGTCAAGCGTCATTCCATATCGCACCCCTGAAAAGCGAGGGATGGCAAAAATCTGCAGACTTTGCGCAACAATCCTTCAAAACCTCTTGCAATCCGTGCAAAAATTCGGTATAATATTGTTAAGTATAGTTATTTAAGAATATTTAAGGAGTTATATACGATGAACAACACCGATTGCAACGTCAAGAGTATTCTTGCCGAGGTTTACAGGGATCTGTGCGAGGGTGGCTACGATCCCATGCGTCAGCTCACCGGCTACATGATCACGGGCGATCCCACCTACATCACCGATCACAACGGTGCGCGCACCAAGATCGCAAGCATTGACCGCGAGCAGCTATTTGCCGAGCTGGTTCGCTCTTATCTTGATATTTAACATGAAAAGTTTTCTGATCGACAGGGGCTTTACCCCTCTGCCGCATCCCATCCCCTGTGTGCTGTGCCTTGGCAACTTTGACGGCGTGCACGTCGCACATGCCATGCTTGCAAGTAAGGCTAAGCATTTAGCGGACAAGCTGGGGGTGGCCGCAGGTGCGTTTTGCTTCACGCGCCCCTCGGGAGATTACCTTTCCCCTGCCGCGCCGCCACATCTGGCAAGCACCCACGGGCGCATTTCGCATCTGTTTGATGCAGGCGCGGATTTCGCTCTGCTGGCATCCTTCCCCGCTCTGCGTGACCATAGTCCCCAAGAGTTCATTTCATTTTTGGAGCAGAACGGCTGCATTGGCGTGGTATGCGGGTATGATTTCCGCTTTGCCAAGCGCGCCTCGGGAAATGCTCAGACCCTGCTTACGCATTTCGGCTCCGAGCGCACGGTCATTCTGCCCGCGCAGACCGTGGACGGCCGGCGTATTGCCTCCACCGCCATTCGCGAGAGCATTGTGTGCGGCGAGATGGAACAGGCCGCCCGCATGCTGGGTCGCCCTTGGGAGATCCGCGCCCGCGTTTGCCACGGCAAGAGCCTTGGCGCAACCTGGGGCTTCCCGACAGCCAATCAGTATTTTTCGCCCAAGTCGGTCGTTCCCGCACACGGTGTTTACGCCGTGAGGTGCACGGTGGACGGCAAGACCTACGATGGCGTTTGCAATGTCGGTCTCAGACCCACCACAGACCTTGACGCCCGCGTCAACTGTGAGACCTATTTATTTGACTTTGACGGCGATCTGTACGGCAAGGTCATGACCACCGCATTTTACACCTATCTGCGTCCCGAGCAGAAATTCAAGGACGCCCCGGCACTCCGTGCCGCCATTGCACGCGACGCGCTGGCCGCTCGCGATTATTTTAAAAATCTGAAATGACCAAAGAGAGGAGATGATTTTTTGAAAAAAGCCGTCTCCCTCTTTTTATGTATGCTGACGCTGTGCTCGCTTTTGCTCCTGCCGCTGGGTGCTGACAACCGCGACGTGGTGGATCTGATCCCGCCGCCCGACGTCTCACACGCCGCATCGGTCTACGTTTACCATTTAGGCAGCGACACGGTCATGCTGGAGAAGAATGCCGATACGGTGTGCTTCCCCGCCTCCACGGTCAAGATCATGTCGGGATTGCTCGCCTGCCGTTTGGCCGACGGAAGGCTGACCGATCGGATCACCGTCACAAAGCAAATGCTGGACGGCATTGACGGCCGCGTCATGGGGCTTGAGCCGGGCGAGACCGTGACGGTCAAGGACATGCTTTACGCAGGCTTTTGCAGTGGCTACAACGACGCCGTTGCCGTGCTCGCCCACACGCTGTGCGGCAGCACCGAGCAATTTGTGGCAGAAATGAACCGCATGGCCGCCACGCTGGGCGCAGAACAGACCGTATACACCAATCCTACCGGCTTGCACGACGCCTCGATGGTCACCACCGCGTCGGACACAGCAAGGATTTCGCTGGCCGCCTGCCGCAACATGCTGTTTATGGAGATCTGCTCTGCCACCAAATACATCATGCCGCCCACCAACCGCGCCCCCGAGCGCACGCTGCACAACCGCAACAGCCTGATCTCGACCTACTACGGCATGGGCTATTTCGATTCGTCCTGTAAGGGCATGAATGCGGGCAGCACCGACGAGGGTGGCTGGTGCACGGTCACGCTGGCCGAGCGCGACGGCGACCAATACCTCTGCTTGGTCATGGGTGCGGACGAGGATGAAAACTACATTTATTCTTATAAGATCATAGGCGATCTGGTCAATTGGACCTGCGGCAGCTTTACCACGCGACAGGTGTTAGAGAAGGATCAGGCGGTCATCAAGATTCCCGTGGAGAACACGGGTCTGTTTGGTCTGGAGGTGGACGTTTGCGCAGCCGAGGCCTTGACCGTTTATCTGCCTCGCGCGGCGACCGACGACGTGCTCGAGGTGCGCTGTCACCTGAATGACACCTCGCTGGACGCCCCCATCAAGGCAGGTCAGGTGGTGGGTGTGATCACGGTGTACTACCAAGGCACCGCCCTTGGCGACGTGGATGCCGTGGTGCTGGAGGATCACGCGCGAAACCCCATCCTGCACGGTATTTCCCTGCTTTCCGACTATGTGCTCAGTCGCGCCTTTGCGGCCAGCGTGGTTTGCGCCATCCTGCTTGGCGGCGGGTATTTCCTCTACTGCTATCTGGGGCTCTCCGCTCGCCCCAGGCGCGGAAAATATACGCGCAGACGCTGATCCCCATTGACTTGTCCCCTTTGCTGTGATATAATAAATCTACGATATTCGATATTGAAAGAGGTACATATATGCTGAAAACCGAAAGAAGCGCGGTTATGAACCTGGAAGGCGCCATCCGCGGCGCGAGAAATCCCATGAACAGCTGGCACAGAATGGACAGCTACTACGACGAGAACGGCAACTACGTACTGGGTCCCAACGATCTTGACCTTGCCAAGCGTCTGGCGCATGCAGGCAGCGACCACCGCAAGTATCTGCGCCAGATCTTTGTCACGGTGGATATCACCGCTCCCCTTTACTGGTGGAAGGAATTTGACACTTATAAGGTCGGCACCACCGCCAACTCCACCTCCACCATGCACAAGATCCACGCCAAGGAATTCTCACGCGAGGACTTCTCCTGCGACCGCATGGACGAGGGCGGCCTTGCCCTGCTTGATACCGTAATCGCTTACCTCGAATCCGAGCGCCAAAAGTTCCTTGCCGACAAGAACGACAAGCAGGCCTGGCACAACATGATCCAGACCCTCCCCTCCTCTTATAACCAGATGCGTACCGTCACGCTCAACTATGAAAATCTGATCAATATGTACTACGCCCGCCGCAACCACAAGCTGGCTGAGTGGCACGTACTGTGCGATTGGATCCTGTCTCTGCCCTATGCAAACGATCTGATTTGCATCAAGGACGAAAAATGACGGAGATTTTCCGCGAATCTTGCAGTTTTTTCAAAATTCTCTCCGAATTTTCGGAGAGAATTTTGTTTTTTTGCAATTTGCTATTGACAGAACTTTCATTTCGTGATACAATGGCTTTATCTTGTTAAAGTTCGGAGGTACCCTATATGAACAGAGTATACAATTTTTCCGCAGGCCCTTCCATGCTGCCCCTTCCCGTGCTCCAAAAGGCACAGTCCGAGATGCTGTGTTATGGCGAGAGCGGCATGTCAGTTATGGAAATGAGCC
>JAZULL010000131.1:0-23722 GCA_045603085.1 Eubacteriales bacterium
CGACTTCAGTGATATTCTATTCGCCCTAAACTCGCGTAGCGAATAACACTTGGCGTAGCCAAATAACACTGCCAAAGGCAATATCACTCGCCGAAGGCGAATAGAACCGGGGAGATACTCCGCTTGGAGTATCTCCCCATCCGCTCCTTTTTTTGTGGAGAATTTTTGCACGTATGCGCCATGAATAAGTGAGCACAATAGATAGTATCAAATAAAAAGGGGAACGAACATGCAGCCTGTATCTATCTGGTCAAAAAGCGCGCGGCGTCCGCAATTTGGGGAATTAAAACGGGATATCAAAACCGACGTGCTGATCATTGGCGGTGGGCTGACGGGTCTTTTGTGCGCGCACAAGCTGACCGAGGCGGGTGTGCGATGTGTGGTGGCGGAGGCTAAGAGCATCTGCTCGGGTACGACAAAGAACACCACCGCCAAGGTCACCGCTCAGCACGGATTGATCTATGACCGCATCATGCGCGCATCGGGTGTGGGGGCGGCCAAGCTGTATTATGTGGCGCAGAGCGAGGCCTTGACCGAATTCGAGCGGCTTTCGCGCTCGATCCCCTGCGATTTTGAGCGGCAGACAGCCTTTGTGTATTCTCTTGACGATGCCGCCAAGATCAAGCGCGAGGCCGAGGCGTTGCGGCGTATTGGATGTGACGCAAAGCTGACGCAAAACGTTCCCTTGCCGTTTTCGGTGGCGGGGGCGGTGTGTATGGAAAATCAGGCGCAGTTTCATCCCTTGAAATTTGCGTACGGGCTGGCAGAGCACCTGCCTGTATATGAAAACACCAAAATCCAACAGCTGTTTCCCGGTGGGGCACTCACGCCGCACGGCAAAATCTCG
Source organism: Eubacteriales bacterium (assembly GCA_045603085.1). Classification (GTDB taxonomy): domain Bacteria; phylum Bacillota; class Clostridia; order Oscillospirales; family CAG-272; genus SVQP01. The sequence goes on from JAZULL010000131.1 coordinate 848, forward strand.
GCGGATAAGATCATCATCGCCACGCATTTTCCCATTCTCAATAAGCACGGCGGGTATTTTCTCAAAATGTACCAGCACCGTTCCTACGTCATCGCTCTGCAGGGCGCGGATGCATTTGATGGCATGTACGTGGACGAGGAACAGAAGGGTCTTTCGTTTCGCCATGCGGACGGGCTGCTGTTACTTGGCGGCGGCAGTCACCGCACGGGTAAGCAGGGCGGGGGATGGCGCGAGCTTGAGGCGTTTGCGGCCGCGCATTATCCCCGCGCCAAGGTGGTTGCCCGCTGGGCGGCGCAGGATTGCATGACATTGGACGGTCTGCCCTATATCGGGCAGTATGCGCCGAGCACGCGCGATCTGTTTGTGGCAACCGGCTATAACAAGTGGGGCATGACCTCGGCCATGGTTGCCGCCTCGGTGCTGTGTGATCTGGTGCAGGGCAGAGAGAGCCCTTATGCGCAGATCTTTGACCCGAGTCGAAGCATGCTACACGCCCAGTTGGCGATCAATGCGGCCGAAGCGATGCTGGGGCTGGTGACACCCACCGCACCGCGCTGTCCGCACATGGGATGTGCGCTCAAATATAACGCCGCCGAGCACTCCTGGGATTGCTCCTGCCACGGCTCGCGCTTTACCGAGCAGGGCGAGGTCATCGATAACCCTGCGACGGATGATAAAAAGGGGTAGAGAAATGATAAAAGGCTTGGCCATGCGGCCAAGCCTTTCGATTTAGCAATTTTTGATCAGTCGGATAAAGAATTCCACCGAGCGGTTCAGTGTTTCAAGGCGGATCTTTTCGTTATTGCCGTGAATGGTGGCGCGCTCGGCGCCGGTCAGATCCATGGCCGAGAACCGATAGACGCGGTCGGAAATGCGGCCCCAATGGCGGCTGTCCGAGCACTGCACCATCAGATAGGGCGAGACGATACAGCCCTTCCACGTGGATGCCACGGCAGAGGCAACCTTGTCCCAGCCCTCGCAGTCGGTGCGGGAGATGCGGCTGGGGTTCATGCCGTGCAGACAGGTGACGTCTACGTTTTCGTCGCCCACCGTCTTTTTGATGTACGCAAGCGCCGAATCCATATCATCCGCGGGATTGAGACGGATGTTGGAGACCAGCGAGGCCTCGGGTGGAATGACGTTGGAGGCCGACGAGCCCTGCATCTGGGTAAAGGCCACCGTGGTGCGCATGAGTGCATTGAGCTCGCCGCCGCTCTTTTTGCAGAGCAGATCAAGCACGGGCAAAAACAGCTTGATATTGGCGAAGATCACCTTATAAACAAACGAGGAATGACGCCCCAGCGTGTCAAACATCTGTGCGGCAGGCGGGGTCAGCTTGGCCTTGAAGGGGTGAGATACCATATTCACACAAGCCTTGCTGAGTCTGTCGACCGGTGCGCCGGGCTTGGGCGCGGAGGCGTGACCGCCGCCCGATCTGACGGTGTATTTGACGTCCATCATGCCCTTTTCGGCAATGCCGATCATGCCGCAGGGAGCTTTGACACCGGGGAATACGTTTTCCACCACGGCGCCGCCCTCGTCAAGCACGAATGCGGGCTCGATGCGGTTTTTCTCAAAGTAGTCGACGATGTGCAAGGCCCCCTTGCCGTTGACCTCCTCGCCGCCCGAGAATGCAAAATACAGGTCGTTTTCGGGGATAAAGCCTTGGGAGATCAGGGTGTCGGCGGCGAACAGAATACCGCCAAAGGTGACCTTGGTGTCGAGTGTTCCGCGTCCCCAGATACAGCCGTCCTTGAGAATGGCCTCAAAGGCGGGCACGTCCCAGGCGTCCTCGTTGACGGGGACGACGTCATAATGTGCCATCAGCACGGCGGGGTTGCCGTCCCCCTTGCCCTTCCAATGAAAGAGCAAGCCGCGGTCGGGCAGACGCTGCAGGGTGCACTTGGCAAACACATTCGGGTAAAGGGAGGGAAGGCTGTCGATCAGCTTTTCAAATTCCGCGTCGTCCTCCAGCGCGGGATCCCGGTAGGAGACAGTCTTGCAGCGCACCAAGGTGCGAAGTGCCTCTGTGGCGCGATCTGCATCAAATTCCACGGGGGTGTCATCCACTCGGGGCTGTGCCTTGGGGGTAAAGAGAAATGCTCGGATGAGGATCACGGCAAGTGCGATGATCAGGCCGTCCACAAGCAGGATGGCAAGCGCTCCCAGCGCAATGATCCCGAGTTTGGGGAGGGAAAGAGCTGCGGTCAGCATAGATCAAAGCACCCCCTTCTTGTAAAGAATGCGCGCGTAGATCACGGTCACGACCACGCCAACGGGCACCATAATGCCCACAGTGCCTGCATTGAGCGCGGGCACGAAGATAAACAGCACCAGCATGAGAATGACGGGCGCGATCGAGAGCTTGAGGTTCTTGGAGATAAAGACTACCGCCAAGCCGCCGAACAGCGCGGGCAGGATCATATCGAATGCGGGCACGAGAATGGGGGATTCCAGCACGGGGGTCAGCGGCACGATGCAGATGACGCCGACGATAATGATCAGCGTGGTCACGATGCTGGAGACCGCGATGGCGATGGTCGAAATGACCTCGCCCTCCTCGTCGCTGGCCTTGACGCCTGCGCGCTCCATGGCGTCAATGGCGCAGGGGAGCTTTAAGTTGGAGATGTTGCCCGTAATAAACGAGAGATACGTGCCGCCCGCACCCAGCATGGGCACGTAAGTAAAGATTTCCACGATACCGACAGCCCAGTACATGGGAGCGGTGGCAATAACGCCCTTGACCAGCACGCCCCAATTGGGGAGAGTACCGAATACCAAAGAAAGCGCGATAGGGAAGAGCAGCAGGACTGCGCCTACGATGATGCCCCAGAGGCGTCCGTAATGATGAACGCTTTCCATATAAGATAAGTTCTTTTTCATATCAAGCACCTCCAAGCCATGCAGTAAAGGGAATTGCCGAGGCCATGCCCACGATCAGGCTGGCGGGCAGCGCGTAATCGGTCAGCCAGCGGATCTTGGTCTTGGTGGCAATGATGCCAAGCACCGCCATGACCACGGCCGAGACTGCCATGACGCACACGGGGATCAGCCCCGAGGTATCTCCCTTGAAGAGCAGACCCACGTCACAGAATACGTAACCGAGGAATGCCGAGATCATGCCAAGGAACATGGCGTTGTTGAAGATCTCGCCCCATTTTTTATCCTTCATGCCGATCTTGGACATGCCGCTCTGCAGCTTTTTTGTCACAAAAGGAACGAATACAAGGCCTGCCGCAATGCCCACGGTCATGACCCATGCAATGGTGATAAAGATCGAGGGGTCGCTAACGGTCGTGCCGGCACCCATGCCTGCGGCCTCCAGCGCGTTACCCGCGGCAACCGTTTCATAGGTGATCGAGCCGATGACCGACAGACGAAGCCAGGGAAGGGCGACGCCAAGGCTCTTGGAGAGCGCGACCACGCCGACGAGAACGGCAACGGCAGGCGCAACCGTAAAGATGGCCGCCGAGGTGATGGTCTTTTTGACCGTGCTTGACGAAATGCCAAGCTGACGCGCCCGCTTGATGGCACGGACTAAGAAGAATGCCGATTGGGCCAGCACCAGCGCGATGATGGCCGCAACCATGGCATACAGGATGGGATGGTTGACGTTGAATTCCATGAAATTGCCTCCTTTTGGGGGATATTACTTCTCTATTATACCACGCAAAAGCGAGGATTGCAACGGTTTTGGCAGAAAAGTCATTTCTGTGCATGGGGGAAGACCTTGACAAACATTGTGTAATGTAGTAAAATATATGATGAAAAATTACCGTATTATATCGATTGTTACAAAAATCGGTCGATACGAGAAAACACGGATGTGAAAGGAAACCGACATGCTGAAGAAGAGCGTTCTTTTGGATTATTTGATGCGCGATGCCGAGCGCATGAAGGATGCGGACGGCAAGAAGAATCTGTCTGCAAACTATTTCTTTATGGCTGTTTTGCGTCTGGCGGCCAAGGTAAAGCGCGGGGAGCTTCCCGAGGAGCTTGGTGATGCCATGACACTGCGCGAGCTGGATGCCATTGTGCAATTCCTGGACCGTAACGGCATTGACTGCGACAGCGTTCTGGCCGATATGACCGAAATGCTGCATGATGAGGAATATAATACGCTGATGGACGAGGCGCGATTTAAGAATCAGCAGACGCACGAAGCGCCCGCACTGGCAGAGCAGGCCGGCATAAGCGTTCTGGATGCATGTCTGTATCTGGATATGATTCTGCGCGAGCCTACCTTTGCGATCAGAAGATCGCTGGAAAAGGCGATTTCCGACAAGCCCGAGCCCCGGCCCGAGTCTTCGCTTGAGGATCTGGCAAGCGCGTTTAATAAGAAGTCCGAGGCGGCGGACGCCGGTAAGCAGACGGAATCGGATGAGGATTTTGTGATCACCAAGCAAGGTGCCGCGTCCGAGCAGACAGAGACCGACGAGGAGCCGATTTTCTCCAAGGGAGACAAGGCTCGCTCGACCGAAACGGATCAGGACGAGGAGCCGGCTTTCTCCAAGGACGCAAAGAGCGGCTCGCCCGAAGCCGACGGGGATAAGGACTTTGTGATTCCCGCACAGCCCGAACAGGCAGATGAACAGGATGAGGGGGAATTCCGGGGCTTTGTCAAGGGTGGCAAGGCGACCGACCTTTCCTTTGAGGATCTGGCCGGCGGTATGGGCAGTAATCCCGACCTTGCCGCGCAGCCCGAGCCCGAGCCGCTTGGCAAGCAGGGCCTTGCCAATACCGTTGCGCAGACCAGAGAGATCCAGCAGACCCTGCTGTCCAACATTTTCGGTCAGGATCACGCTGTCAACGCATTTGTTTCGGGCTATTTCCAGGCTGAGATCGCAACCCATTCCAAGAACAGATCCGAGAAGCCTCGCGCCACCTTCCTGTTTGCAGGCCCTCCCGGTGTGGGTAAGACCTTCCTTGCCGAATCCGCAGCCAAGGCTCTGGGGCTGCCGTTCCAGCGCTTTGATATGAGTGAATATTCCGATATGGACGCCGTGGTCAAGTTCAGCGGTATGGACAGATCGTACGGCTCCGGTAAGCCCGGCAACGTCACCGGCTTTGTGCACAAGAATCCCAAGTCGGTGCTGCTGTTCGACGAGATCGAAAAGGCCAATTCTCGCGTGATCTATCTGTTTTTACAGCTGCTTGATGCGGGCAGACTCAAGGATGACAACATGGGCGTGGAGGTCAAATTTGACCAGACCATTATTATCCTGACCACCAATGCGGGCAAAAACCTGTATGAAGATACGGGTCTTACCAATCTTTCCGCAATTCCGAGAAAGACCGTGCTCAAGGCACTGGCAACCGATGCACATCCGCTGACCGGCGCACCTCTGTTCCCGGCAGCAATCTGCTCGCGCTTTGCCTCGGGCAACGTCATTATGTTTAATCATCTGGGTGCCAACGAGCTGCACACCATTGCCAAGCGCGAGCTGGAAAAGAGTGCGGGTGCATTTGCCGAGTCAACCGGTATCCGTGTGGATATCGATGATAAGGTTGCCACCGCCATCCTGCTTTCCGAGGGCGGACATGCAGATGCCCGTACCGTGCGCGGTCGCAGTGCCGCGTTCTTCCACGAGGAGCTGTATGAGCTGCTTCGTCTGATGGGTTCCGATGCGGATGCGGTAGGCAAGCTGGATACCGTCAAGGTGGACGTTTCGCTGGAAAAGAACGATGCCGAGATGGTGGGCCTGTTTGTAAACAAGACCCGTCCCGAGGTGCTGATCTTTGCAGCGCCCGATAAGCTGGAGGCTTGCGCGGCTCGTCTGCCCGGTGTCATCTGTCATCTTGCAAGCGAGGTGGACGTTGCCAAGGATATGCTGTTCCAGCATGACGTGGCTGCGGTGCTTTGTGATATTCATCACGGCTCCGATCCTGCCGATAAGCAGCTGCTCAATCTGGAGGACGTGGAATCCAAGGGACACGATTTCCTTTCCTACGTGCTTACAAACAGCTCCGTTCCCACTTATCTTTTGCAAAACCGCGAGGGCGAGATCAGCCAGGAGGAGTATCTCTCCTTCGTACAGAGCGGTGTTCGCGATATTCTGACCATCAATACCAAGCCCAAGAGCCGCTTTGAGCGCGAGGTCGCAGAAAAGTGCGACATTGCATACAGGCAGGGCAACATGCGCAAGCTGGCCAAGGAAAACAAGGTGCTGGCATATAAGACCTCGCAAACTCTTTCCAAGAGCCGCAAGTCTGCCAAGATCTGCCTGTTTGGCTTCAAGCTGGTGCTCGCCGCCGATGCCGAGGATTCCAAGAGCATTCTGGATTCTGTGGCAAAGCCCAATCTGCACTTCAAGGACGTGATCGGTGCGCAGGATGCAAAGCAAGAGCTTCTCTACTTTGTAGAATACCTCAAGAATCCCGTCAAGTATCTGCGTAAGGGCATGCGTCCTCCCAAGGGCGTATTGCTGTATGGCCCTCCCGGCACGGGTAAGACCATGCTTGCCAAGGCGATGGCAGGCGAATCCGACGTCACCTTCCTGGCGGCTGAGGGTAACCAATTCCTCAAGAAGTACGTGGGCGAGGGCCCAGAGGCCGTACATAAGCTGTTCCAGACCGCGCGCAAGTATGCGCCCTCCATTCTGTTTGTGGATGAGATCGATGCCATTGGCAAGGATCGCAATTCCCAGGGCGATCATGACGTGACCTCGGATATTCTGACCGCATTCCTGACCGAGATGGACGGCTTCCATGCCGATCCCACCAGACCCGTGTTCGTGCTGGCCGCAACCAACTATTCGGTTGATCCCGGCAAGGGCAAGAGCCTGGATCCCGCGCTGCTGCGTCGCTTTGACCGCCGCCTGTACGTGGATCTGCCCAACAAGGAAGAAAGACGTCAGTATCTGGAGCTCAAGCTTGGACAAAATCCTGCCGTGGTGCTCAGCCCCGAGCAGCTTGATAATATCGCAATGCGTTCCACCGGCATGAGCCTTGCCGAGCTGGAGGGTGTATTTGAGATGGCACTGCGTGCCGCTATCCGCTCCGAGAGCGGTGTGGTGACCGACGCTGAGTTCGAAGAAGCGTTTGAAACCTTCAACAGCGGCGAAAAGAAGACCTGGAGCCCCGAGACGCTGGAGCGTACGGCAAGACACGAGGCAGGTCATGCACTCTTGTGCTGGCTGTCGGGCGATAAGCCCAGCTATCTGACGGTCGTCGCCAGAGGTGATCACGGCGGCTACATGCAGCATGCCGATAACGAGGGAAAGATGCTGTATACCAGATCCGAGCTCAGAGGCAGAATCATAACCTCTCTGGCGGGCCGCGCAGCAGAGATCGTATATTACGGTGATGAGGACGGTATTTCCACGGGTGCCAGCGGCGATTTGCAAAATGCTACCCGTACTGCCGAAAACATGATCTGCTATTACGGTATGGATGACTCTGTGGGCATGTCGTTTGTGGACGTCCGCTCGGCAGATGCCGCATACGTGGGATCCATCCGTGCCAGAGTCAACGAGATTCTGGCGGAGTGCATGCAAGAGGCGATCCGCACCATTTACCAAAACCGTGAGGCCATCGATGCTCTGGTAGAAGCGCTGCTTTCGCGCAACCACCTCAAGGGCAACGAGATTGACGAGATCTTGCAAAGCAAGATTCATAACTGAGAATAAACGCATGCCCCAAAGTGCTTTGGGGCATGCGGATGTCTATAAAGTAAAAGGAGGGAGATGCGAATGAGCTGGCTATGCACTACCTGCTCCAGTACCAATGAGGATCATGCATGCGAGTGCTTTGTGTGCGGTGCTGCCAAGCCTGAGGGTAAGAAAAGCGCCGGGTCTGCATTCCGTGCCCCCCGTGAAGCGGGAGTCCGCAATGGATCCCGTAGAGTTGTGCGGCCTGCTGTCAAAGAACAGCCCCGTACGAGTAAAATCGTATTTTCCCACCTTCGGATGACGGTGGAATCCGTCAAGGAGGATACCCGCAATACCATTCGGTTTTTCAAGCGGCTGTTTGGCGGGGTTTCGTAATTAGTAACTTGTTTCATTAAGGAGGTTACGCTATGCCCTGGTTATGTCGGGTATGCTCTCATTCCAATCCGGACGACCAAAAGATCTGTATGGTTTGCGGAGACGACAAGCGTCCTTTTTCGCATAGTCCTACCGGCAAAAATATAGTGGCAATTGTTGGCGTGCCGGTTTCGTTAGCCGTATATGCGGGAGCGATGATTCCCGTGATGCATTATATTGTGCGCATGTTCAGAGTCGACGAGCTGTTACCGTACTGCACGGCGGTCGGGGTTATGATGATGGTGATGCTTATGGCATGCCTGTATTCGTGTATTCTGCGTAAGGGACATGTTTTTGTGCTGAAGATTTTGGCCTATCCTTTGGGTCTCTCTGCTCTGTACGTCTTGCTGTTGACGGTCCCTTCCATGACGGTGCTTTGGTTAGTGTTCAGCATCGTTGCGTTGGTTGGAGGCTTGACTCTGTTTATTCTGCGCATGATCTTTCTGCAAAAGCAACACAGTGTCTTGATGGCAGGTGTAACAATCGCCAATGCTATGCTGATCGGCATGGCCCTGCTGGCTTGACACATCGCCATAAAGATAAAATTTTACAAAAATAAAACACCCGAAGAGGAGGCTATAGGAGGCTTTATGTCCTGGTTGTGTCCCGTTTGCTCTTCCAATAACGCCGAGAGCGATTGTGTTTGCATGGTCTGCTCAGCCGAGCGCCCTGCCGAGATTCCCTATGCATCGGTCAACGTCGCTCAAGCGGCCCGTGATGCCGATTCCGGAGCGACTTTGGAAGGCATTGATCTTGAACAGGAGCAGTATTCATACGACGGAGAAGGCTTTTCCAAGGGCGGAGAAGTCCCCGGAGAGAGCTTTTCCAAAAAACGCGCCGATTCCGAATCTGTGGTTTTTTTCAAGCATGAGAAATCCGATGACGAATTAAGCGACAGCTTTTCCAAGAAAACGGATGACGATATTGATTTTGAAATTAAAAAGAAGGTATGACAGTATCAAGCAAGGAGGTGACGGGTAATGGCCTGGATTTGCGAAGCGTGCTCATCCAATAACGAGGATCGCTCAAGAGAATGCTTTGTGTGCGGCACCCGTCGGTCCATGCGAGCCATTCGCAGGGCCAAAAGAGAAGCACGGCACAGAAAATTCATCGATGTTGGCTCCGGTATCATCAAGGGAGTGCTGATCGGTGCAACCGTGCAGCTGATTACCGCCGCCGCGCTGTTTGGCGGAGCCGGTATTTTTTTGCTGGCCAAACAGATGATTGAGGGAGAGGCCGCGCTCCTGCTGGTGGATCTTTTTAAAATCCTGCGGCATGCGTGGGGAAACGTGGCCGATATACTGCTGCATAATATTCCCGAGATGTTAAAGGCTTTTTCGGGATCAACCTTGATTACTGCATTTCTGCGATACTTTGCAATGTGCTGGCAGATGCTGAATAAGCTTTTGCAGCAACTGGGATTGTGGATTACCGAGCTGTTCGGCGCAAGAATCCTTGTGCATCTGATTGATTTCAAGGATGCGATCGGCGGTATCATTCAGCGCATGATTCAGGGTATTATTGACATTAAGAATGGCATTTCCGGTGCCTGATATCTGATAAGGAGACGAAGATGATGACAAATGTTCTGTTTTGGACGACAATAGCACTTGATGTCAGCGGTATTGTGTTTGCCGCGATCTATTTGCTGATCAACCATGTCAGCGGCTTTTCCGATCTGGGAGACAGAAACCGCAGTGTGCTGAAAACTGCAAAGATCAGCATGATCCTTTCTCTTGTGTGCGCTTTCCTGACCAGCTTGCTCTCTCCTGCGGAGCAGTTGGAATTTGCACTGGATTCCAGTGCGATGCTGTTCTCGGTAATCGCTGTGTCCTGGGTAGCGGTGCTGCTGGCCTGTGGGATTTTGCTTCTGGTTTCGGTGGTATCCAAGAATCATTTCCGCACAACCATTGGCTCTGTGCTGAGCTGCATTGTCAAAATTGCGGTGCCCGGCGCTCTGATTGGTCTGATATTGGCTTGGTTGTTCTCATAAATCCGTATACAAGTGTTCCGGAAAGGAGGAAAAAGCATGTATATATTCAGTGTGATTAAGAATATCTTCAAGGTATCAAACATTGGAACCATCATCTTTTTCCTGTTGAATACGGCTGTGATCGTTGGAATATTTGCGCCCTTCGGTGCTGATGTACTGATAGGCGTGGCTGTGCTTTATCTGATTTCTATCTGTATCGCACTGTCCCCGGTGGGGGAATGGTTTCTTGGTTTTATGTCGGGGGCGCGTAAGATGCGCCGTCGGGATATGCGTGAACGCGTGGAACCGCTTTTGAAAAGGGTGCACCAGAAGGCACTGGAGATGACCCCGGATCTGACTGAGGTAATCATTCTCAAGGTTTCGCATGATTCCACCCCTAATGCCTTTGCGTTGGGCAGACATACGGTTTGCGTTACCGAGGGATTGCTTGATCTGCCCGAGAACGTGATTGAAGGGATTCTGGCTCATGAGATCGGGCATCTTGCCAACCATCATACCGATATTCAGCTGTTGATTGGCGGCGGAAACTTTATTATCACAACACTGATCTTTGTTGTCAACGCGATCTCCGGAATCCTTTCTGCAATCGGTGCGATATTGGGCCTGCGTCGAAACACGTCCTGCCTTGGTTGCGTATTTTCGCTGGCGGGGATTGTTTGCTCTGTGATCATGTGGCTGTGGACAAAATTCTGCATGCTGTTTTTGATGTGGTCCTCGCGTGCCAACGAGTACGTGGCGGACAAATATGCCATGGATCTTGGCTACGGATACGAGCTTGCAGCCGGCTTAGACATGCTGTCCGGCGCAACTCCGCGTAACTCCTTTTTAAAGGCGCTGTATTCCACCCACCCGCAAACGCATGACAGAATTGCGAAATTGCAGGAAATGGGTGTGGCTTATTCCAGATATTCAATAAGAAGATAATGATATAACCGAAGAGAGTCAAACTCATACGGCTCTCTTCGGCTATAACGGAGGTTTTAATATGGCAGAAAAGAAATTTGTCAAGGCACGTTGCACCAAGACCAATCAGTATTTGGGCTTGGAGTTGGTAAAGGTTGGAGGGGAATACAAGGTTGTTAATGCCATTCCGTTGCTGGCAGCAGATGCAAAGCTATTGCCCTCTGAAGTCAAGCAGAGCAGATTCGAGACCAACGAAAATCTGATTCCTTGCAGAAAGTGTAAAAAGCGTCGCGTAGGCGGTTGCGGATGTGCCAAGAAAATCGTTCAGTGCGCAGGAATCAAACAGCTTCCGTTCCAATGCATCTATTGCGATAGCCTGGAGATTGATTATTCATTGCCTACCGCAGAAGAAGCCCGAGGGAGCGGTGAGACGATTAAGCTGTCTCAGGGTCAGGAGGTCAAGATTCAGCTGGCGTCCCGTAAGCCCCTGAAAACGATCATGGTCGGTGTAGGTTGGGATCCCGTTTCCGGTGACGTCAACCTGGACGTAGACTCTTCGGTGATCGTTATGTCGGAAAACCAACGTTCATACGAAACGGTGTATTTTGCTGAACTGCAGCATAGCACCGGCTGCGTGATCCATCACGGTGACAATCTCACCGGTGAGGACAACGGCAAACAGGGAGATGATGAAAACATCACCGTACATCTGAATAAGGTTCCGCAGGACCGTAGCAAGATCGTTTTCGTGCTCAATATTTACAAGTCCGATGATCGTGGCCAGACGCTGGAGCGCATCAAAAATCTGTATATTCGTCTGTTTGACCCCGATACGGGAGACACATTGATCGAATACCGTGTCAATCAGAACATGATTGGTGCGACGGGCCTTGTGATCGGTGTGGCAACCAGAAAGAGCGGAGAATGGCACTTCAAGGCAATCGGAAAAACCATGCGAGTGAAATCGCTGGGTGAGCTTGTGACGCGCTGTGCATCCGACACGCTTTAATAAAATAAGAATTATGCGGAAAAAATAGCCAACCGGGGGTAGCTTCCCTCGGTTGGCTATTTCGATATGAGTGTATTTTGACGGGGGTATCGAAACAATGATATAGTGGAGGTGATACTTGGCCGTTTTGCGCCGTAAGGCAATCAGGCGGGGGAAGGAGATTGTCCATGAACCGACAAATAGAGGTCGCATGATCTATCTGAACGGGGATCCGCACGGAGATTACTCACGTCTTTGGGAGTTTGCCCGTAGCGAGATCGGCAAAAAGATGACAAAAAAAGACTTTGTGATCGTGTTGGGAGATATGAGTGTATGTCCGCATACGCTTGAGCAGATCAAGGGTCTTGCACAGCTACCGTTTACGGTACTGTTTTTAGATGGGAATCACGAGCATTTTCCCCTGCTTAAGTCCATGCCGCAGGATACGCTGTATGGAGGCAGGGTGCATGATCTGGGCGGTGTGTATCATTTGCAAAGAGGCGAGATCTTTGCATTGCCCACCGAGCAGGGAAGTGTCACGGTAGCAGTTTGCGGCGGGGGCGACAGTCGCGATAAGGATCGCAGAACCGAGGGTGTGGATTGGTTTGCAGAAGAGGAGATCGGAGAGTGTGACGTGCGTCACCTGCGTGAGAATGCGCAGCGATTTGATAATCGGGTTGATTATTTTCTGTCACACGTGATGTCCTCAGCGCTCAAAATGGAAAGGGCGACCGAGTATGCCTATAAGTCGAGTCTGGCAACCGACGCCTTCAAAATGGGCCCCAGTGAATATCGAATTCGGGATATCGTAGGCTTTTTGCAGGCAAAAGCATATTTTTGCGGGCATGAACACATCGATGCAACGTTTGATTTTATGGGGAAGAGATTCTGCGCCGTGTATCAAAGGTTTGTCAAATTAGACGGATTTGAGGAGCAATCTTGATCATTTTGACGAATTTTCCAAAAGCCTGTTGATTCCCCGAGTTTGTTCATGTTATAATAAAAATGGTGTTTGGGAGAAAGGGGAGAGACAGGAAAATGATGCTATTGACAGACGTTTGTTACGGCTATTTGGCGCTTGGGGAATCGGAGCCCCCCAAGCTGCTTAAGGGGAATCCGGGATTTAAGGAGTTCCTCTGTTCAATTGCCGGCTATGCCGAGCGTAGGGAGCAGCTTTGCGCTGCGGCCAGGCATACGAGCGGCAGACCGATCGAAAAGGATTATGACGAGGAGATCGAGCCGATGGTCGGTATGGTTTGCCTTCTTTACGAGGCAAACGGACGCCGATTCGACTCGGATGCTCAGAATACGTTCCGCAAAACACTGCAAGCGGCGTTGCAGGGCGAGAGCAATTTCTTCGATCTTGAAAAGGGCAAATACTGGGTGGATCTGCTTTCCGGTATGGAAAGGGAATTCCACGTGTTCAGCGGCGACGAGCCCGGTTGCGATTTTGCCACGTTTTATGCACGCTTGAGCACCGCGTGTGCGAACTTCAAGCAGAATAAGCAGGTGGCATTTTATATCAGATGGGTTTCAGGGCTGGCCGCTTTGTATACCATCTATACAAAGCAGCCCTACCCGGTATACAAGAAGGTCAGAGATGACCTGAAGAAAGCCCTTGAGCAGGGAATTGCCCAAAAAGGCAAAAAGGCATGCAAGCCCGATATGGGAACGCACCTGATCAAAAACAATCTTTTCGTTTATCTGCTGGGAAAGGAGGATCCCGATGAGATTTATCAGACCATACGCGAATTCGTCGTACAGAATCCCGGTCAGTTTATTCCGGGATCGGGTAGAGTTTCCAAGCGCTACCGCAGGTATTATGAGCTGATCGCGGATCTGCTGGACGCCATTGCAGGCGTGCCGGGCGGGACGGTCGCATTTGAGCGGGATGAGGAGCTGCTTTCGCTGTTCCGCGATCCCGAAGGCGACAGAGCCCGGAAGGATCGCAAGCTGCATCATCTGGAATACTGTCTGATCAAGCAGATGGATCAGTGGTTTGATGACGGAACCAACACCGAGGATTTGCTCGAGGCGTTGGTAGGGCCCGGTGCCAGCTTCAAGGTCTCTACACTGGGCAAGGATACCGTAGAGTTCCCCGAAGTGGTGATCGAGAAGGTGGACAACAAGCGAACCGACAGTAAGTTCTACGAGCCAAGAGACCCGGTAGACGTCGTGGACAATATTGTCAAGCTGCTGCGCCTGTACTTCATTTTGGTCAAGGTGGAAGTGGAAGTCACCAACCCGTACGGTTGTGACAGACTGGACGTCGACGAGCTGGTCAATCAGATCAACTGTGTGATGTCGCGTCTTGGCCTGGCAACGCTGCCGTTGCAGTTGCCGGACACTTGCACCAAGGAAAGTGCCATGGACTGGTTTATGGCCAAGACTCTTTACAGTGAAAACGCACTTGAGGCTTTGCAAGGAAGCTCTGTGAAATTGTGCCGACGCTCACAGAGCGCGGTGAAATTACTCAGGGACGTGCAGGACCCGACCAAGTAACGGGAGTCGAACCGAATTGCCTGACGGCTATTCCCACAAGAAAGGATCAAGTATGGAAAACGAAATAAACCGAGAGTATGCGACAAGCATTATTATGACCGAGGGGGGTCAGCCGATTCAGCTGACCCTGATCGGATCGGGCAATACATGCCTGGTTTACCGTACCGAGCACAATGATATTATCAAGGAGTTTTCTCCCGTGATCGGTGGCAGAGCGACTATGTCGCGCAAGCAAAGTGCGAATGGTCCCTTGTCGATCATAGAAAGCTTGTCCGCATTGGACCGTTCAATCGTAAAAGACAGGTTCGAAAGCTTTTCTGAAGAATACAGTCTGGTCAAGGAGCTTTACAGCGGATTTCAGGAGCGAAATGACAACATGTTTCTGATTCCCGAGCAAAAGCGAGACACCTCGCTGGGTCTGTGCCATTGGTGCAGATATACGGGTGGCAATACGCTAAGTGCCGTGTTTGATGAATACAGGGCACAAAGTAAAACGTTCCAGGATTACGTTGAATTGGTATTACCGTTGGTGATCACGCTGTTTGACGAGCTGAATTTTTATCACAGCCGTGATATTCTGAATCTGGACGTCAAGCCTGACAATTTGTATGCAATCAAGTTCAACGGAAAATATATCGGCATCAGAAATCTGGATTTCGGAAGTGCCCGCCGTGCAAGTGATCTGATTGAGCAGATCCGTGACTTTGCCGAGCAGAACAGTCATCTGCCGCAAAGTCTGTTGATTTTGCAGATCAGCTCCAAATTTTTCGCAAGCTCGATGCCGTATTATGATGAGAACAGAATCGATTCGGTCATTCTGCAATGCATAGAGGGGCGAGTCGGGGACAGCGAGATCATCCGGCAGCTAAAGCTGTTGGATATTTTGGCTGCATGGAAGGTTCTTCTGTACGCGCTGAGCGGCGAGATTCCCGTCCGAAGCAGTATGGTTTGCGAATCTGATGCGGTATATGCACAGTTCATGTCGCTGTGCCGCACGTATCGCTTGAGCGAAAGCCCGTTTGTATTTGAAAATTACAACGTATTTTTTACACTGTATATGATCATGGGTCGCAGCTTCAAGGGAAGATTGCAATATAAGCTAAGTGCGGCAGAAATTCGGGACAGCTTGTCCGACGTGCTCTGCATTCTGCAGGGTATTGATGAAAACAGCAGAACAGAGCGGCAAATATTGGCGGATCTTGGCAATCGTGCGTTGATACGGAATGAAGACCTGCTAAAACGCCGGGGGCTTGGAAGCGTTGCTGAAATATTGGATTTTTGGAAGCAAAAAACGGGAGCCTCGCATCCTCCGTCTCCGCAGGATCTGCTGTGGTATTTGAGATTTGGCCGTGTGCACGCGGAGTATGCAGGCAAGGTGCTCCCGTTGCAGGTTGCACAGCCTATCGATCCGTCACTGTTTGCCGAGGTTGTTGTATCCCGCTGTCGGTATGTCGTGGAGCTTTCACAGAGTGCAGACGGTTTGCGAATCGAGGATTCCCCTCTGACGCAGGTGTGGCGTGATTTAGAGGATGGAGAGAGTCTGTTTGTCAAGGGCGCGGCTTGCACGGGAAAGAGCACGGCAATGCGCGTGCTGGAGGCAGAGCTGATCCGGGCAGGACAGCCGGTCTTCTATTATGATTGTAAGGACGTGGGAAGAGACGACGTGCCCGAGATCGGAAACGAGCTGGAGGGTGACGTTGCCCGCATATATATGATTGACGGCTTGGATGAGCTATCTGATGAATTTCTACCCGATATGATGGAAGCTTTGGGACGCCTGCAGCGTAGGGGATGCCGTTTGATCATATCCTCGCGAACAGATCTTCCCGAGGCGGAGCTGAAAATGCAAGCGTTCACGCCGGCAGAGCTGCAGCCGCTGACCGCGCAGGCAATCAGGTATGCGACCGCAGAGCCGGAAATGCCGGATGAGATCTGTGCATTGATATGTAACCCGATGCTATTGAACGTTTATGTAGAGCTAAAGCAAGGTCGGGTCACACAGGCCAGCCTGATTCTGAAGTATTTTGAAAAGCTATTGCAAAGCAAGGGAACGGATCTGCCGGCGGAATGGGTGGCCGAAAGATTGGGCGCACACCTGCTGGGACGCGCATACGGTGCAAGCGCTCCGTATCTCCCGGGTGCATTTCGCGGTATTTTCGAGCAAAAAAACAGCGAAATCGGCATTTCGGCAAGTGCAGAACAGTATGAAAGCTTTTGCATGGCGGTTTATTTGGAAAAGTGTATGACAGACCACCCCGAGCTGCTGCTGACAGACGCAATGGAGCGTCTGCTTTGGCTGAACGCAGATCGCGGGCAGGTCCCGCTGACCCCCGAGCAAACGGAAGCGGTGTGCCGATATACGGCAGAGCTTCTGACCAAGGAGCCTGAGAAAATACAAAAGCCGGTTATAGCCAAGCTGGAAAAGGTGGCAATGGCGGCAATGGCGAAACCGGAGGTGCCAAAGGGAAAGGTGGAAAAGGCGGTAATGGTGGAAAAGGCGGCAGAGGCGGCAACTCTGATGCTGAGCGTTCTTTTTCCAAAGGAGTTAAATGATTAAAATTATATAATTAATTAAATGATTAAATTAAAATTAAATAATTAAAATAATGACACAATTAAATCATTAAATCATGCACAGAGCCTCCCGAACATCCCCAAGGATGTATCGGGAGGCTCTGTTTCGATGTGAGTGTCATCTTTACAAACGGCCTTTTTTCATATATAACTATAATACAATGAAAATGGATAAGTTTTTGGAATCGGTGTGAAGGAGGGATGAAAATGCTTTATTACGTCGTAACAGATCCGCACGGATTTTGCACACAGCTCAAAAAGTCGCTGGCAGAGCAGGGATTCTTCGAGCAGACGCAGCCTTGCCGCGTGATCGTTTGCGGTGACGTGCTGGACAGGGGCCCCGAGGCGGTGGAAACCGTGAATTTCCTGCTGGAGCTGGCAAGGCAGGACAAGCTGATCTATATTATGGGAAACCACGAGGAGCTGCTGGTGGAGTGCCTGGCCGAGATTGCCGGTGCATGTCATGGCGGTTATGCTCGCGTCAGCCTGCATCACATGAGAAACGGTACGTGGGATACGCTGCTGCAGCTGAGTGGTATGGAGCACGGATATGCAGGCACTCATCCCCGTGAGCTGGTGACGGCGGTGCGCGCCACCCCCTTTTACCGCGAGCTTTTGCCCTTGGCAATCAATTATTATGAAACGGGTAAATACGTGTTCTGCCACGGTTGGCTCCCCACGCAAAGAGTACAGGGCGGCCCTGCTTACCGACCCGACTGGCGTGATGCCGACGAGTATGAGTGGAGCTTGGCCAGATGGGCCAACGGCATGCAATATGCCTGCCGATATGGGATCACCGAGCCCGATAAGACGGTGGTATGCGGACATTTCCACACCTCCTGGGGACATAGTGTGATCGATGGCAAGTGTGCCGAATGGGGCGAGAACGCAGACTTCTCTGCATTTTATGCTCCCGGGATCATTGCATTGGATGGTTGCTGTGCCTACAGCGGCAGGATCAATTGCGTCGTCCTTGAGGATGATCCTTTGTCAGATGAAATATGAAGGAAGGAGACGGCTTGAATGCCGATTACGAGCGTGAGGACTGCGAATGTGCAAACGGGGCTGAGGTACTTTACCTTTTCTTTGAAAAACACCCGTTATATTGTAATGTTTGATCAGGATTGCCCCCGGACGTTTGACTGCAGAGAATGCAGCTGGAATTTGTGGCACGGATACCGTCAAGAAGAATACTGTGCCTCCCGCACGGCGCATTACGTGGCAGGCCGTATTATCCGTCAGGGATTGCTGTCGGGAAAGGACTGCTTTACGGGCGAGGACTATGCAACGGAGCTGGAGGGGACACCCTGCAAGGGTCGCCTGCACGTGCGAAGAACGGGCAAGCGTTTCTTTACCGAGATCAAGCGAATCGCGCCCATTCTGATCCGCTTTACGGTTCAGATGCTGATGTGTATGGTGAGCTGGAGCCTTTTGATTGATGACGTTGTGCCCTGGGTGCAAAGCATTCTCAAGTGCAATGACACCACGCTTCTGCGCGTGTTGTTAATGGCGGCGGGCTTTGGCTGTTCCGCACTGATGTTTGTGCTGGACCGATCCTCGCGCAGACTGTTTGTTTACGCCATACAAGCCCTGCTTCCGATCGGTGCCGTGTACGTTCTGGGTATTTTATGGGTCTATCACGGGGCAAGGATCGCCGCGCTGATCGCGATTCCCGTGGCCATTGTGGTGGCATTTTTGTGGCACCGATTCATGCTCGAAGACGATTTTCCGTTTGCCATAGCCGGATTTTGCCGCACGATGGCAGTTGTGCTGTGCCTGACCGCTATCGTACCCATGCTGTATCTGCCGCTGCGTCCGGTCGTGCTGGACACGCCTGCGGTCATTGCTGATCAAGGTGATCGTGAGGAGATCCTTTTGAGAAATCTCGAGGCCCGTGAGCACCTGGAATACTGGGATTGGATGGCGCTGACCACCGAGAAAAAGCTGGAATATGCGCAAAGCATTGCCGACTACGAATGTGTCTATACGCTGGGAATTGCGCCGGTGGCGGTGTGCACGGCTATCATTTCCGATCCGGATGTCCGGGGGACGTACAGCGACAGCGACGGGTTGGTTACCATACAGTACGACGTGCTGTGTCATGAAAGCCCCGGCGTTGTGCTGGAGGTAGTTCTGCACGAGGTCAGACACGCCTACCAGTATCGCGTTGTGGATATGTACGAGGCGTTGCTGGCACAGGGAGGAATTCCCGAGGAATACCGCTCTTTGGCCGCGATACAGACGGTAGAGAGCTTTTACAAGGAACATCTCGATTATTGCTCATCCGAGCAGAATTTTGATCAATATTACGATCAGGTCGTAGAGCAGGATAGCCGCAGATTTGCCTCGCAGCGCATCCGCGAATCCTATGCCGTCGATCTTGGACGCTGATAATCGGAGAGAGGAGAGGAAGATATGAAGGACAATCAAATCAAAAGCGTGATCAGGGAATACTTTGAAACGGCCGCGCATCTTCTGCGCTACGAGGTGTGCGAGCAAAGCCTGCAGGTCAGCGGGCAGATCCTTGCGCTGGTGTGTGCCACGCAGGAGTGCCCTGAGCTGTACGAGGCGTGCTTTTCACACGTACTGCGCGCAAACGAGATTCAGACCGTGGAGGACTGTCTTTTGATCCATCAGGATCCGATTGCAGTGCGCGACGGCATCGCGCAGATCAAAATGGATCTGCTTATGGACATGGACATCAGAACGCTTCGCATTTTCGACCCGGAGTTGATGTTTGACGACGTGCGCGCCCGCGCGCTGTCCGGAGATGCCAACGCATGCCGCTTGCTGGCGTGTATGCAATGGTTGGGCATCGGCACGTCCGAAAATCGCAGATCGGCCATTGCCACCTGGGAGCTGCTTGCCGCAAGCGGCCGGCAGGGCGCTATGAAGGCCTTGATCTATGCCTGGGAGCTAGAGGGAGACCCCGATGCATCTGTGGACTGGGTCACCACGCTGACGCTGGTGCGCCGTGCAGACGATGCATTTTCCCCCATTGTACCGCTTTCCCTGTGCCCCCTGTATACCGCAGAGGAGGTAGGAGCGGCCAATCTGGTGCTGTACCTGCGTCAGATACATAACCAAGGGCAGAACAGGGGACTGCACCTGCCCATGTTGTACTATGCGCAGAACAGCAAGGACGACTATGCCACCAAGATGGCAAGACTTGGAACAGAACAGAACTTTAACCTGCTGATGCAGGAGGAAGGCAGAAGCAGAAGCAAACGAATTGGGTTTTAACCCCGGAGCATACGGAGGAGGAGAAGGAAGATGAAGACTATCAAGCAAAGAGCCGTTCAGCAACACATCGAGGCATACTATCCCCATGCCAGAATTACGTCCTATAAGGATGCTGAGAGCGGCCTGAAGTTTTACACCAAGGAGGAGCTGGCACAGCTGGAGGAGGACTGGTTCCCCTTGGCATGCGAGCAGGACGCCCAAAGCGGACTGATCAGATACGGTGGCCGTGCAGGCGTGGTACACACCTACGTGGAAGGCTTTACCGGCGCGGGCAAAACCACGCGCTACGTTATGCAGTGCATTCGTGCGCTGTCCAGCACAAAGAGCAAGCCCAGCTTTCTGATCGTGGATATCCACGGAGAGATCCTGCCCAACATCTATGGGCATCTGTCCGATATGGGATACCGGATCAAGGTGCTCAACTGTCGAAATGCCGATCGCTCCGACACCTACAATCCCTTGCTTCAGATGGGAATCGAGGCCAAAAGCGGACGCGAGCTGCGGTATGATAATATCAGCCGTATCGCCGCTGTGCTGCAGCCCGATACAATATCCCACGATCCCATCTGGGATCAGGGTGCGCGCGCCTATTTTGCGGGTGTTGTGGCGGACAAGCTGGAGGACGTGCAGAACTGTGATCTGCCGCTTTCCTGCCTGACGCTTTATAACGTGGTGGAAAACCACTTCTGGCTGCGTGAGCAGGTGGAGAACAACAACCGTTCCCTGAACACCATCCCGCATTACAGAAGCAAGGGCCCCACCTGCTATTCGGTGCAGAAGATGACGGGTGTTCTGCACAGCCCCGACCGTACCCGCGCCAGCTATATGGGCGTAGGCGAGAGCAAGCTGGATCTGGTGGCGCAGCCCCTGCTTTACAAGCTGTCCTCAGGCACCAGCATCGACGTAGAGGAGTGTGTGGAGCAACCCACCGCCATCGTCGTGCAGAGCGCCAACCACATGGTAGGCGACGCACTGGTTTCGTTGCTGGTCAACGATATCTACGACGAGATGGACAGGCGCTTCAAAGAAAACGGCTTTGATCCCAAGAGCCGACGCATGCACTGCTTCCTTGACGAGTTTGCCAACTGCCGTATTGCCGGCGAGGAGATGTTTATCAGAATGCTGACCACCTCCCGTAAGATGGGCATGTACTGGCACCTGCTGGTGCAAAGTGACGCACAGCTCAAAGGACGCTTCAGCGAGGCGGGCGGCGAGACCATACGCTCCAACACCACCGAGATCTTTATGGGCTCGATGGACTATCAGACGCAGCTGCGTTTCTCCAAGGCTTGCGGACAGACCACCGTGGAGGCGCTGAGCAGCCACATGGGAGCATACGCCCCTTCGCTTTGCGTGGTGGACGTCATGAACGTTGACCGACTGAACTGTGTCTCTCCCGGCACCGTGTTTATCCGCTCGGAGGGCAGACCCATCATGCAGTCCTACTACGAGGCGTTCTATCGCTGCCCCGATTTCTCCCGCGCGTGCGATCCCGACGAGATCTATCCCCACAACCGCTTCCTGCAGTATAAGGAAACGCGCTTTACCCCTGATGACATTCCTCCGTACATCACGCGTGACCGGTACAAGATCCTGCACGCGCTGGATGACGGCCCCTTAAGCGTGGAAGAGCTGGTCGAGCGCACGGGCTCGGAGGCTGAGGTTACCAAAATGCTGCGCTCCCGTGACCTGATCCGCAAGGAGGACGGCTTGGTTGGCTATGCAGTCACTCCTCTGCAGCTGCAGGTGTTGTACGACCGCGAGCAGCAGCTTCCGGGCGGCGAGTCGGAGCAGGCACGGGATCAGCAGGAGCAACGTGTTGCAAGCGCCGAATCAGTCTTTGACTTTGACGCGCCCGTACCTCCCGAGGATCATGCGGTGAGCATGGCACGGGAACTGATGGGGCAGGTACACGTGGACGCGCTGAGAGAGCATCTCAAGTCTTCCCGTGAGAATATCGATTTCGAGGTGCTGAAAACCTTGACGCTGCTTCCTTCGGAGCTCGTTGAGGTATACCGCATGCTCTGGGAGGATCCGGATGCGGAGTATTACGGCCAAGACGTCTCTGCGGATGCGGCCAACAGAGTGCTCAAGTTCGAGATAATCGAGGCCTTTATCACCCATAATGATTTTCAGACCAAGGAGGAGTGGGATTCGGCCATAGAAAACGAGGTCGAAGCCGCTATCAAGGCAAGACTGTTTCCAAGCGTCATCCGCATTGCCTTGAGAAAAGCCTGCCACGAGGTGCAGGGCGAGCTCACTTTGGGGAATATCCGCGAGATCAGACGCATCATCAACGGTGAATAAAAATAAAAGCTCCGCCGAGCATGCGTGATACTCTTAACGGAGTATCACGCATAACTCTATTCGCCTGTGGCGAGTTCTATTGCTATGCAGTTATATTCGGCTTACGCCGAGTGATATTCGCTACGCAAGTTTTTAGGCGAATAGAATATCACTGCGAGGCGAAGCCCTGCAATATCACTTCCCGTCAGGGAAATATCACTCTTCGCGTCAGCGAAGAATATCACTTTTAGTACTAACAGAAAAAGAGATAACATTTCGGCGAATAACCGATTTGTTATCTCTTTCTGCTTGTGTAGGGGTTCCCCGAAGCGAAGTATGAGCTTTGGGGGTTCACGTATATG
>JAZULL010000132.1:0-91650 GCA_045603085.1 Eubacteriales bacterium
GGCATTTTTTTTGCAATTATCAGTCCATGAGCTTTGCGAAGAATGCAACCTCTTCGCGGGAGATGGTCTCGTCAACTGCGCAGAAGCACAGTGCAACGGTCAGACCTGCTGCCTTGGACTCAGAGGGCATTGCGTCGATCATGTTGTCGATGAGCTCGCGGGATTCGGATCTGCTCAGCGCTGCTACCATCTCGCAGGTATCCTCATACTCGTGGTCACCCTCAAGCATATCGTTGAGGAACTGGTGCTCCAGTCTGGTCAGACGGCCGTCTGCACCCAGCAGAACTGCAAAGAACATCAGAAGAGCCTTGCTTGCGGTATCGCCATCGCCTTCAAAGCCTGTAAGCAGTGCCTGTGCGAACTTTCTGCACTCGGGCTTTGCAATTGCAAGCAGCTGATCATAGGACAGGTTTACATAGCCTTGTAAAATTTCGTTAAAGGTTGCCATTGGAATCAATCCTCCCATTTTTATTGTGTGTTCATTATAACATGCCCCCCGACGCTTGTCAAGGGGCACGGTCGAATTTTGTCAACCCATCAAGGTCCGGTAATAGTCATACGGCACCTGCAGATTTCCCCTTCCGACGCCGATACGGATATCGGGCTTGTTGGTGCCGTGGAAGTCGCTTCCGCCGCTTGGTGCAAGACCGTACTCGGCAACCAGCGCGTGCGCCAGCGCGGTCTGCTCCTGATTGAAGGTGGAATAATCGGTCTCCATACCCACAAGTCCCGCGTCCTTGGCCTTGGGCAGAAATTCGCGCAAGGTGGGCTCGTCCAGGCTCAAAAACGGATGCGCCAGAATGGGCACGGCGTCAAATTCGATCAGCCGGGGGATGACCCCGAGGGCCTGCAATCTTTGCGGCTCGTGATAATAACCGCCCTTTTTGGAAAGCAGACCCGAAAAGGCGGCCTTGATGCTCTCCACGTAGCCAAGCCGCATCAGCTCGGCCGCGATCAGCGCGCGGTTGACCGTGCCGTCGGGCGTGGCGGCCTTGATCTTTTCATAAGACACCTTGTAGCCCGCCGCGCAGAGATTTTGACAAAGGTCAACGTTGCTCTGTTCCTTTCTTTGCAGGTAGGCCGCAACGTACTCCTCCACCTCGTCAAGATGATCAAGGCTCTTGAACAGTCCCACAATATGAAGCTCGTTTCCCAGATAATCGGTGGACACCTCAATACCCGGTACGGGTGTCACGCCGCTATCCTTGGCGGCGGCCAGAAACGCGGGAATGCCGGATACGGTATTATGATCGGTCAGCGCAACAGCGCAAAGCCCTGCCTCTTTTGCAAGCACGATCAGCTCGGCGGGCGTGGACGTGCCGTCGGAATAGACCGAATGGGCGTGCAGATCACATAACTGATTCATGAGATTTCTCCTTTTTGGGTATTACCAATTTGGGTATTACCAATGCGGCTGTGGCGCAAATTGCCACTACGGCAACGCCGGCCCACAAAAATACGTCGAATACGGCCTTCCAGCCATGGTTGCTTGCCACAAGTGCAAGACCGATCTGTGAGAGCGTACTGCCAACGTAACAGCAGCCGTTGATCATGCCCGCCACAAATCCCGAATTGGCCTTGTCGCGCAGCTCCAACGGAATGATGCTGGTAGCGATATTGTTGGCACCGCTCATCAAAAGCGAGGTCAGAGCCAGCACGCCAAGCGTCAGATACCAATGCGGCGTATCAAACAAGCCGAGCACCGCCGCCACAAGTGCGGTGGCAAGGGCGAACACGATGCCCATAAGCAGCGCGTGGCTTTTGATCCTCTTATGCAGAGTCACCACAAAGCCGGTGCCGAAAATAGCCAGCACGGGAAGCGCCAGCGTGACAAAGATCGAAAGACTTTCCCCAAGTCCGTACGTATCGTACAGCATACTGGGCACCCATGACAGCAACCCGTCCTTGACCAGATTGATGATCACGGCCACACAGCCAAAGACCATCAACGTCAAGGTCACGTAGCGGCGTGCGGCAGGATCTTTGGCTGGGGTGGTCTTTTGCTCGGCGGTCGCCGGAACGGCATTGTCGGGCAGATCTGCCGTAATGCGCCCGTAAAGCGTAAACCACAGGCCGCCAACCGCCAGCATAACCAGCGCGCTGATCAAAAACGAATAGCGGAAGCCACCCCAAGTGGCCAAAAGTGCACTCAAGCCATACGACGTCAGTGTTCCCACGCTTGCCGTGGTGCTCATGGCCACAATAGCCTTGCCGATGTTGGATTTATCCAAGTGCCGCGAGAGCGTGAGCATGATGGACGACCACAGCACAGACTGCGCCATGCCGTTGATCAGCCACAGATATTTGATGGATGCAAACGGCGCGCCGCAAAAGATGGCCAGATTGACCGCAGCCGAGACCGCCAGCGCGGCGCTGAGCACACTCCGCATGGGATAGTGCTTGCACAGAATACCGTTTATGATCTGCCCCGCCCCGTATGCAAAGAAAAAGAAGGTGGTGGCCAGGGCAATGCTGTCCTCGCTTTGGCCGTAATAAAGCGAGAGTGGCAGAATATTGGTGTTGTAGCTGTACCTGCCAAGGTATGCACCGGTATAGAGTAACCAGCACATGGCGATCAGCCACTTGTCGCGTTTTTGAAACGTCATACTGTTTTGAATGTAAATTCATCCACCGAGGCACTTGTAAAGCCGCCGAACAGCTTGACTGTCAGCTCACGTGTGCCGTGGATGGCGGGGATGCTTGCGCTCGCGTACGCATAGCCGTCGCTTGCCGCAACCTTGAAATCGGTGTGATAGCGTCCGTCCAGATACAGCTCGACGCGGCAGTTGGCGTCCGACTTGAGCTTGATCTCGAAGGTGTTCTCCCCTGCGAAATTCAGATAGCGGTAGGTTGCCGCATCACCGCCTCTGATTTCGGTCAGCGCAAGCACGTGTGCCGAATCGGGGTCGCCCGCGATTCTCACGTGACCGACCAGCTCGCAGGCCGTATGCGCGGGCAGCGTGCAGGTTGCGGGAATGGGTGCACCTGCCCCTTGGGTGGTTTGCACGACCTCGGTAATCGTGCCGTCCTCGGCAAAATGAATGGGCTCTATGCAAACGTGTCTTGAATACTCACAGCCGTGGGTGGAGCGGTGATAGAACACGTACCATTGATCCTTGAAGCAGACCATACTGCCGTGATTGTTCCACACCTCGGGGTCACAGCCGAAATTGTCAATGATCACGCCGCCGTACACAAAGCCGTGCATGGGGTGATCGGACACAGCGTAACCCAAGCAAGAGGGTCTGCCGTCCTCACGGTTGGGATCCCCGTGGCGGTGGGTATCGGCGAACAGATAATAATATTTTCCGTTGATCTTTTTGACCGAGCTACCCTCGTGGAATTCATGCTCGTCCACGGTCAGCGGGGTGCAGATGCTATCCTGCTCGATCTCGACCATGTTATCCTTGAGCTTGGCGGCGTGGCACCACGTCAGCTGTCCCCAGTACAGATAGACCTGTCCGTCGTCATCGATCAGGACCGCGGGGTCAATGCCCTGCACGCCCTCGATCTGTCCGACGTCCACAAAAGGCCCGGTGGGGCTTTGAGACTTGGCCACGCCGCATCTGCCGTCCGGCACGCAGTAGTAAAGATAATACCAGCCGTCACGAAAGGCGCAATCGGGCGCGTACAGCACGCCGCACTCCTGTGCCCAGGTGGAGTCGGCAATGGAAAATGCCACGCCGTGGTCTACCCAATGGATCAGATCATCCGAGGAATAGACGTGGTGCACGTCGCTGCAGAAGCTGCTTCTTCCCTGAATATCAAACGAGCCGTAGAGATAAATGCGGCCGTCCTCCCACACGTGGGCCTCCACGTCGGGGATGAAAACGTCGGGCGCTAAGATGGGATTGTGTGCAAAATTGATGCTCATGCTGCTTCCTCTTTCTTTTTATCTTGTCTGCGGAAATGTGCGTATACGGGGATGGCACACAGCGGAAACAGCGTGCCGATCAGAATACCAAGACGCATGCCAAGCTGCTCGGGCGCAAGGCTCAGCGTAGCGGCCAGCTCGGACACGGCGGGAATGGCAATGGTCAAGTCTGTCACCACACCGACAAGCTGAGGGCCAACCGACGCCCCCATGTCACCGCCCGCGGCCATGAGTGCAAAGATCAGCACGCCACCCGTGGGATAGCGGTCGGACGCTACCAAAAGGCTACCCGGCCACATCATGGAAACACAGAATCCGGTAAAGGCACAGCCAAGCAAGCCGACAATGGCAAAGGGCGAGAGAGCGGCGATCAGATAGCAGGCAGTTGCACCCAGTGCGCCCCACAAGATGGCACGGGAGGGACGCTTACCGATCCTGGCAAACAAGCTTCTGCCCATACCCAGCGCAACCGAGAAGCAGGCTACGCCAAGCAGATCACCCAGCACCTTGGGAAGTCCCAGGGCTTGCTCCAGATAACCGGACGCCCATTGCGCCATGGTACATTCCGAAGCACCGCCCAAAAAGATGGCCAATACACACAGCCAAACCGTTTTATCCTTCATAAAATGCACAGCACCCGAGGTTTTTTCGGGCGTTTGCATCACGGGAATGCGTGCACCGGCAAACAGAATGGCCGCCGTGATAGGCACCAGCGTCATCAGCGCCACAAGCCATTGCCAATTTTGGTTGCCAAACAGCAACAAAAATACAGTTGCCACAACCACCATACCCACAACGCCCCAGGCATACACCGAATGCAGCTTGCTCATTTCCCTCTCGGGATTTTCGGCGGGAATGGCGGCGATGACCGGGCTGATCAGCACCTCGCAAAGTCCGCTTGCCGCGCAAGCCACCACTGTACCAAGTACCAGACCCAAATACGCGGCATTCGGGAACAGCACGGGGGCAAGTGCCATGAGAACAAGCCCTGCAATGGCAATGATTGGCGTGAGCTTGACAGTCAGCGGAATGTTGAATTTATGAGAGAAAAACGAAAAAATGAGATCCACGGTCAACTGGGTGAAAAAATTGATCAGTACCAGCGTGCCAAGCAGCGAGTACGAAATGCCGTAAGTCTCATGGAAGGTCAGAAACAGAAGCGGCGGCAGATTGCCGATCACGCTCATGGTGATGTTAACAGCGTAGCAGGCCGCGACCGTGCGGCGGTAAGTCTTTGCCATGACGAGACTCCTTTCGAGTCAAAACGATACTAAAATTATAGCACAAACGACTGTGGGAGTCAATGGAATTGCGGAAAAATCACATCTTGCATATACTGTTCAAAAAAGATTGGAGGACACTTATGAACAGACCGACAAGACCCCCTCACCTTGAAAATCTGATGCACCGCACGCCCGTGGCTTGGGCAAGGCTATACGGCAGCCGACAGTCCCCCGACATTATGGGGCTGGTACGTTTTTTTGACACACCACTTGGCACGCTGGTCGTCACCGAGATCAGCGGATTGCCGATGGGCGAGCGCGGCAAAAGCCCGATCTTCGCCTACCACATT
This sequence comes from Eubacteriales bacterium, assembly GCA_045603085.1. Taxonomy (GTDB): domain Bacteria; phylum Bacillota; class Clostridia; order Oscillospirales; family CAG-272; genus SVQP01. The sequence goes on from JAZULL010000132.1 coordinate 5,448, forward strand.
CACAGCGGCGGCTCGTGCACGGGCAACGACACCGATCCCTTTTCCGATGCGGGCACGCACTATAATCCCGATGACGCGCCCCATCCCTATCACGCGGGCGACCTGCCGCCGCTGTTCGGATCTGACGGCCACGCCTTTGCGGCCACCCTGACCGATCGGTTCAGTGCCGCCGAGGTGATCGGCAAGACCGTGATCATCCACGCCATGCCGGATGATTTCACCACCCAGCCTGCGGGCATGGCGGGCGAAAAGATCGCATGTGGGGAGATCAGAGGCAGGTGATCATGCAAAAAGGGCTATGCCAATGCATAGCCCTTGATTCTGTTTATTTTTCCAACGCCTCAAAGACCTTGGCCCAGACCTCTGTGTCCTGCTCGGTCATGCGGTGCCAGTCGTAATTTGCCACAAAGGCGGCCTTTTCGGCAAGCGTTGCATGCTTGTTCTTCTTGCGCATCTTTTGCAGATCGGCAAAGAATGCGTCCTTATATGCCACGGCGTCGGCGGTATAGTTGGGGTTGTGTCCCTTGCCCGACACCAGCATCAGCTCAACGTTTTCCCTGCCCGAAAGCCCTGCGACCAGCGCGTCGTAGTGCGGGGTTTTCTTGCAGAGCGTGTCGTTATCCGAATAGATCAGAAGTGCCTTGACGTTGCTGTTTTGCAGCGTCTTTACCGCATTGTAATCCACGAAATCGGGGTTGTGCTCTCTCTCCAGCGCCATAACCGACTTGCGGCAGCCCTTCATGATGCCACCGAAATAGGACTCGATCAAAAGCTCGACCGACACAAAGCCGGAAAATACCACGATATGCGAAATCTCGGGATGCAGAGCCGTGATATTGAGCGTGGAAAAGCCGCCCCAGCTATGACCCACGACAGAGATATCGTAGCCGTCAAAGCGACCGTCGCGCTTGATTGCATTGATACAATCGTTCAGATCTCGCAGGGATTGCGCCATGCCGTTTGTATTCTCGCCGCCCGATTGCATGCAACCGGTGTGGTCATAAGCCAGCACCAGATAGCCGCGGCGGCACAGGGTTTCGATCTCTCTTGTGTAAGCGGTGTGGCCTGCGCCCATGCCGTGGTCAAACACGATCAGCCGCCCCGGAATGGGATTGGGATAGCTGTAAAGATATCCCACCAGCATGTGCCCCGCAGAGGCTCTGAAGGTAAAAGGCTTGGCATCAAGCCCCTCAAAATCGGCGGCGGTGAAATAGAACACGTCTGCCGTGTCATCACAGCGACCGTAAGCGGATTTTTTATACTGTTCTACGATCATTTTTGTAAACATATCAGCACCTCTTAAATTCAACGTTGGTTTGGGAATACGCGGGATATACCTGCACAGCGCCTCCGTAGCGCCAGCCGACGCATCTGCCCTGCTCGGTAAACAGCATTTCAGTCTGATCGGGGCAAGTCAGCAGTGCCTGCTCGACCGACGGCATGCCGTCAAAGCCAAACGGCAGACCTATATGCACAAGTGCAAACTTGAGCAAAAGATCGATCTCGTGGCGGTATTGAAACGATGCAGGGCGGGAGTACAGCACGCGGGCGGGCTTATAATACACCTCGCAAAACTCGTCAAAGCTCTCGGGGCTATTCCCCAGCGGCATGTAGGACGGCCCGTGTGTCGCGCCCGCCTCGATGGGACGCATGCCGTACCGCTCATACATGCGCGCGGCCTTTGGGGCTGACGTGCAAAAGAGGGCGAGCGGCTGATCAGGGCGGCTTTGCAGATCGTCATACCACAGCTCGAGCAATCTTGTGCCGATTCCCTGCCCGCGGCAGGATTCCAAGGTCAGAAAATTACCGAAATTGCCAATGGCGTTCTCATGTTTGCCCCAGCCGTTCCACAGGCGGCTGATGCATGCGCCGTCCTCGTGAGCCACGAAATACACGTCACGGCACTCGCCCGCAAGTGCACCCGATGCGCGCCGCCGCATGACCTCGGCATAAGATTTGCCGGGGGATTCATCCGCCAGCATGCGGCCAAGGGCCTGCCCTGCCTCATTCATCCCCTGCTCGGGGTGAAAAATATCAAATTTCATAGCCCCTCCTTTATCGGTGCTTGCGCACGACCTGCTCGATCAGGCGCGCGTAATCCGGCTTGGTCTTGTGCTTGGCGTCCATGGGGATTTTGCGCATGCGAATATACGTCACGCCGTCTTCCCTGTGCGCAAGACGCCCTTGATAGCAAAAATACAGCCGATCCCCATGCAAAAACGAAAATCCCTTTTTCACGCCGGGGTTTTGCGACAGCAGGCGCATATCTGTCAGATAATTGTAGCAATCGGGGCGGCTGTACTGCGCCCTGCCCACGATATGCAGTCCGTGCTCGTCGATATAGCCAAGATCGCTCCCCTCTACGGTATGATCGGGGGTCAGCACCACGCGGCCGCGCGCACAGATCCTGCCCACGCCACCCGGATCGCAGTCCTTAATCGAGAGCTCCACGCCGTCAATGCCCGATTGCATGGCATTGCCGTGCGCTATATAGTGCGCCAGCGTACCCTTTGCCATCAGCACGCATTCGCTTGAGCCGTATATATAGTTCACCTCGGCACTTGGGAAGGTCGTCTGCAGTTTTTTCGCCTGCGCGGGATACAGCACAGCACCGCCGAAATACAGCCGACGCACCCGTGCGGCACAGCCGCGCACCGACAGCAGCGAGGATATCGAGGCCAGCACGGCACTCACACCCAGCGCGTCGAGTCGCTTGGGGTCCACACGTCGGTCAATGATGCAGGTCATGCCCGCATACACCACAAAAAGCGTATATATGGGCAGGTTTGCCCACACCACGTCGGTGCTCGTGATCTCAATATTGCGCGACACCACCTCGATCTGCGCCTGCAGATCAGCCAGCGTGCGCTCCACGGGCTTGGGATCGCCCGTTGTTCCCGAGGTAAAGGTGGTCAGCACCACGCGCTCAGCCCCCGAATCGGGCGGCGTGGGGGTATCGGGATAGCTTGTATAACGCGAGACGTTGATGCGCTCCACGCCAAGCCGCATGGCCATGCACAGCGGTGCGGTCTTGCGGTTGCAGAAGGCGTGGGTGATGCCGTTTTGCCCGATCACGCGCCTGATTCTGCCCGCGTCGCGGTAGGAATCCATAACCACCACGTTGATGCCGTAATAGATGCATGCAAACAGCAGAACGTAAAACTCATACGACGGCAACACCAGCAACAGCACGCGACTGCCCCGCGCAAGTCCCATATCCGAGAACATATTCACGGTTCTGTAAACGTCGGACAGCAGACGCGAAAAGTCAACGTGCCGCTTGCCGCTGATAAAGGCCGTTTTGTCGGCATTGTTTTGACAGGTCTTTACAAACGTTTCAATCATTTTGTTTGGTATAAGAATAACATTGTGTATAGTAGAAGGTCAGATTGTTGGTCTGGTCAACGCAAATCTCCCTTAAGGGTGCGCCGAGTCTGCGCGGATTGATCATGTTATAAAACAGCACCTGCCCGCCCGATCTCAGCGCGCGGGTAATGCCTTGGGTCATATCCTGCATAGCGTCCGCGGGCATGTACTCGAAGATATCCGAAAGATACATAAAATCATACTGCGCCGCGTGCCCGATCTCGTCCGAAAAATCCGCCTTTTTGATTTTAATCTTGTCAAGATTCTGCTTGATCTTTTGATAATTCTCGGGCTGCAGATACAGCGGCAGGACCTCAAAGCGATTATAAAGAACGTACTGCAGATAGGGGTTTTCTCTGTTAAGATTGTGCGCCACGCATGCCTCAAAGCGTTCCCTTAGCACATCGGCAAGACCTTTTTGGTTATACTTGAAGTATTCCTTGTCGCGTCCCAGCCGCTTCATCACCGCCTCGGAGAAAAACACCTTGAACATAAGGCGAAAACGGCGGTTGCAGAAGCGATCCCGATAAAAGGCTCGCTGATCTTCAAGCGTGGGCGCGTGCATAAATACGTCCACGGTTTTCCTGCCATGCACCAAGGGCAAGGCCTTGGTGGCAAACACCTTGAAATAATATTCAAACCGCCCGCAGTGCGCAAGGCCGACTTGCTCAATCAGATATCTGTGGGCATCAAAATATGCGCGCGTGTGGGCATCCAGATGCGGGCGAAGCTGATCGTAAAGTGCGCCGCTGTCCCCTGCCTCAAGGCCGAGCAGGACAAGAAACTGCTCGCGGGAAAGGTGCCTGATGCCGCAAAGCTTGAGCCTGCACAGCGCGATCTGGGTGTCGTTGTTATCAATGGCAACGATCTCGTCGGGGTCAAGCAGCAGCATCGCAAGGCTGTTATCCAGCGCAGAGGCGATGGACAGGATGCGGGAAGGATGCCCCTTGATCTGCGAGAGCATAAAGGCGGTATCCTCATGGCAGTTGCTATAATGTATGTACTGCTTCTCTTTGTAATACTTCTTGATTTTCAACGGTTATTTCTCCTTTAAGTCCGTCCAGCGTGACCAATGCGCCGTCGGGAATGCGCTCCGTAGCCCCTTGCACGCCCACCACGGCGGGTAAGCCAAGCTCTCTTGCCACCACAAAGCTGTGCGAAAGCATGCTGCCATGCTCCACGATCAGGCCACCCGCCTGCGGGAACAGCGAGATCCAGCCGGGGTCGGTGCGCTTGGTCAGTATGATATTGCCCGGAGTCAGCGTATCGGTTGCGCTGTGCAAAAGAGACACTCTGGCTCTGACAACACCGTTGCCGCTGGGAATGCCGCAAAGTCCGTCTCCGCGGCTGCCCGTCCGCACGGGCATGGCGCGCTCGCCAAAGAACACCACGCGGTTGTAGGTGGACTTGTCGCGATCGGTCTGTTGCTGTTGCTTGCGCCGGGCAACCAGTGCGCGAAGATCCCCTTGCCCCGCAAAAACCTCCTGCTTGGTCAGATAAAAGACGTCCTCGGGGGCATCAATTCGTCCCTCGGCGCAATAATTCCGTCCGTACGCCAAGAAAATATTGCGCACCACGGAATAAATATACGTGCGCTTGAGGCGCAACCGCTCGCGATTTTTGATATATTTGCGCGTCAGGGCCGCCAAAAGCCGCAGTCTTACGGGTACTTTAACCGCTCCGACTCGTGGTTCGACGTATCCGCTGTGCAGATTTCTGCAAAGCAGCTCGTAAAGTTGCAGGGGCTGCTCGATCATGGTCACGGTCTCCAGCTTGAGCTCGTCACGCACGCGCGCACCGAATCGCAGAATATACGTCTGTATCGCCTCGGACAGCGGCGAATTTTCATGATATTTTTCCATCAGCGCTGCGGCATCCATGCAAGTAAAGTCCGCAAGCATTTCCGGGTCGCTGCGAATGCGCTCGGTCAAGGCGACCAGCTCCGAGGCACTCCCCACGCTCTCCACGTCACCGCCGTTGGAGATATAGCAATTGAGCTGTTCGGCCGATATTCCCATGCGCCCTGCCCTGTCCTTGAGCATGCCGAACAGGATCATGACCGCGCAATCATTGACAATGGGAACGGTGAACTCCTTGACGATATCGTTTTCAATGGTCTTGAAGGTTCTGTAAAGCTCCTCGTTTGTGCCCGAAAGGCTTTTGCCGTAATAGGGCTTGACGATACGCTCAAAATTCTGTTCAAACCGATCGGACAAGGCGTCGATGCGGCACAGCTTATCAAGGAACGCCACGCCTAAGCGAAGCATGTCAAAGGCGTTCATGCGCACGCGCTTGAAATCCTTGCCGGAGCTCTTGACGCCCATCATATTTTCCATATACGACGTGGATTTTTTGAACGGGAATACCGAGGTGACGGCATACCAGCTGTTCATGTTGTAGTACACCTTGCCCTCGTATTGGTACAGCATTTCGGCAAGGTAGGGCGAGAGTGAGGAAATGATGCTCTCGCGGATCTTCCCGTAACGCAGGGTGGCGGTATACACGTCGCGGTATACGTCCTTGGCAAACGAAAAGGTCAGCGGCGAGGTAACGCCGAAATAGGATTCAATAATATTGGCATTGTCGATCAGAAGACTGCGCCCGCGGGGACGGATATCCGCATAGGCGGCGATGGGGCGCGCCTGCAGAAAATAAACGCGATCACCCTTGACGGCAAACTCGATATCCAAAAAAGCGTCTGCCCGTGCGGCGGCCAAGGAGATCATGGAAAGGATATTTCCGAGCTGCTTTTTGCTCAGAATATCCTCGCCCTCGACCTCGGTTTTGTCTCCGTTGATCTTATAGGTGCTGCCCGAGACCGTGCCGTCCACCAGCTTATCGCCAAGTCCCCGCGTCACCGCGATCACGGTGGTGTCGGGGTTGTCGGTCACGGGGTCAATGGTAAAGGCCACGCCTGCAAAATCGGCGTCTGCCATTTCCTGAATGATGACTGCAATGCCGATCTTCTCGGTATCAAGGCCATTTGCGCGTCGGTAAGCCAATGCACGCTCGGAAAACGCACTTTTTTGCACCAGCGCGACGTGCGCGGGCACGTCCTCGGCCTTGACGTTCAGATAGGTATCGTGCATGCCCGCAAAGCTGGCATTGGCCGAATCCTCGTCGACAGCAGAGCTTCGCACGGCATACAGCACCCCCGGGCGCAACCATGCGTCCAGCTCACGTTGCAGCTCGTCCTTGGCAGCAGGGTCATGCTCTGCCCTTTCAAAATAAGAGATCGGCACCACGCGCAAGGGTGGCGTATGCGGCATTTGAAATTCCAAAAGCACTTGCGCCTTGCCGCCAATCTGCGCAACACCCACGGGGCGGTCGATCAATATCATGCCCGATCTCTCCTCTCTTTTATCAATATTAAAGCGACGTCCATGGCCGCCAGCACGACAGCCGGAACAAGCACCCATGCATTGGGCGCAAAGCTGCCGTACACCAGCGCGATCACGGTCGCGGGTAAAAACAGCGGCTTGATCAGCTTATGCCACCGCGCAGGCAGCGCAAGCTGTAAAAGGATCAGCGAGAGCGGTAAAAGCATGCCGTAAAGTGCCGCCATCAGGCTCAGCACCAAGGCAGTTGCGGCAAGCAAGCAGCACAGCACGATCAGAATCCCGCGCGAAAGCGGGGCTTTGCCCAGCTCCTTATCCTTGTCATAATCGCAGATATCATCGCAAACGCGCATCAGATATGCAAGCGCAAGCACGACGCCAAGCCCTGCACCGAAATACGGCGCAGAGCTGCCAAAAAGGGCGTATATGATGCTGTACAGCACCGCCGTCAGCACCGGCGGCATGCCGTAACGCTTGATCAGAAGCACGTTACCACCATCTTTTCGAATAAAGTTTTGCTTTGCAAATCAGCGCAGAGTAAGAGAGCCCCGCATATTCGCAAAAGGCGCGAAGCTCCTGCTCTGCTAAGTCCTTATCGATCTGCTCCCGCATTTTCTCGCAGGCTGCGGGCTTGTCCAGCACGCCCTGATTGATCATGACCGAATATTCGGGCATCAGATGCGAGCGGCGTGCGGTCAGATTTTTGAGATACAGCGCACCGTGATGAATGGTGCAATCAAAATGCTCCTCCTCGGATTCCACTCTCCAGGAGGTGTTTTTTTCCAGAAAGTCGATCATATCACGCGAATTGTACGGGTGATACAGAAAATATGCCAGAAAATCGCGATAGCCGCTTATGCGTGTATCGGCAAGCAGGGTCTCTTTGATCTCGCTTGACAGACGCTTGTCCACCAAAAGATCGATCTTGGCAATAATGTCCGCGTACATGGCGTCAAGGTCAACCTCACCCGACGCAAGACCTGCATCGATAAAGGGGCGGAACACGTCGTCACGGCTGTCCGAAAGTCCTCTGAGCATCTGGTAAGGCGAGCGGCCGTGAATGCCCACGCGCGCATTGACGCGGGAGGCATAGTTGATCATGACCGCATAGCCGAGGAAGGAGCAGGCGATGCAGGGTGAGAGATAATGCGAGGTGATGTATCTGTATGTTTTTCGCAACAGCTCCATGTCGCACTCCACGTACTCATGCTCCACACCGATCTCGGCGACCAATCGGTCGATCTTTTGCCGCGCCTCTGCGGACATAAAGCCGTTATCCAGCGTATAGGCCTTGACGTGCAGGCCGTATTCCTTGACCAGCTTATAGAGCACGTATGTGGAGTCCTTGCCGCCCGAAAATCCCAGCGCGACGTCATAGTCGTATTCCCCCGGTCTTTGCAGCTTTTGCAAAAACAGCTGCTCCAGAGCGTCATAATCGGTCAGGCGATCCTTATATTTGTCATAGCAGGTGCAATGCGAGCACAGCCCCGCGGTATCAAAGCGGATGCCCTTGACCGTTTTGTCGTTGACACAGCGCACGCAGGTCTGATTATTTCTCATAGCCGTACCCCAACAGCGCGTAGCGCTTTTGCTTGACCGTATGATCCTTGAAAATGGCGTAGAGCGATTTTGTGCGGTCGTTCTGGAAGTGATACAGCACCTCGCCATGTCCTCTTTCCTGCATCATGCGGTAGGAATGGTCAATGACGGTAAAGATCAACCGACGGCTTCGGTAATCCGAGCGGATCGCGGTGGTCTTGCATACGTAAAAGCGGTTTTCGGGATCGGGATAGCAGAAATTGAATGCGATGGGGGTGTCCCCGTCGTAGATGACAAGCAGATCGGGTGTGACGGCCTGCAGACCCTGCATATAGATCTCCATAAAGTCGGCACGGCTGATGGGCTCGTAAAAATCCGCCTTGGCAAAGGCCTCGAATGCGACCTCGCAGACGTCGGGCAGATATGCATAGGCGTCGGCGCCGCAGGCCTTGACAATACGATATTGCGCAGGCAGCCTTACCTTACGCGCCATGTCCCAGATCTTATGATTGACCGTGCCCAGCGTTGAGGTATAATACTGCTTGGGCACAAGTCCGTTTTGTAACAGCACCTCCAGAACGGCGGGGTCGCTGATGCAATCGGGATAAAGCCGCCAATCAAAGCTGTCAACGGCCAATCTGTAGGAATAAAAGGTATTGCCGTTGATCGGCCCCAGCAACGGCTTTCCCCGGGCGCCTGCCAGCATTTGCTTGACGGTGGCATCAAAGCCCTGTGCATCGGCATATTGCAAATAGCCAAAATAGGCAGTTCCGTCGGAGTTGTGCATCAGCGTGACCTGATTCTCTCCCTCTGAAAAGGTGCGCCACGGCTTGCCCGCCAGCACTCTCTCCTTGGTCTGCAATGCATCAAGCACCGAGAGCAGGTCAAGCGGCTTTTGAATGCGGTAGGAATAGGCGGGGCTGTCTGTATAGCCGTATGCGGCATGGCAGAATTCCACGGCATAAGGATCGGGAATGGAAAGATAGTCGTCGTGGCTGTCTCCCACAAACAAGATCTTCCCCTCACTCTCTTGCACAAGGCGCGCCAGCCGCTCGGATTTCTCCCCCATTTCAATGGTGTAAATATCCTTGAAGCAGCCCTCGGTGCCCGAGATCTGCACAAAGGCCTCGGCATAACCCCCGGGACAATTTGAGACGATATATAAATCATAGTCCCGACTCAGCGTGCGGATGAGCTCGGCAGCACCCTCGTAACAGCAATCATCGGGGTGGGCGCGCAGATATTCGATGGAATACGCCACCGCATCGTGCGCCAGTGACTGCATATCGGTGACCGTGGGAAAGAGCGCCGGCAACAGCTTGTCCAGCTTGACACCGAGAAACGCCGTGACGTCCCCATCACTTGCAGTTGGCGCAACCGAATATTTTTCGCACAGCTTGGCGTAGGTGTATAAGTAGGATTTGGCAGTCTGCCACAGCGTACCGTCCAAATCAAAGGCAACGGTTTTGATCATTGATATCCTCTTAGTTTTTTACACAGATTTGCAGTACAGACATATCCACGTAGTCATAGATACTGTTGCGGAAGTGCGCAAAATCCCTGATGCCCCACAGCACGTGCTCCACAGGGGCGTAGATCTGATCGGTATAGTAATCGTTATAATCGCGCAAAAACTCCACGTCCGCATGTCCCTTGATGACCACGTGCCCCGTGTTGAACAGCTTTTCCAAGGCGTTCTGGTGCAGCTCGACGGCGTCGATGCGATTGACGGTCAGGCGGGTACGGATGCGCTTGCGATTTTTACTTGAATGTCTGTAGCGCAGGAAAAAGCTTTGTTCATAGACAAAGATCCCCTGCTCCATGCGAAGCGAGTGGGGGTAGTGACTGAACAGCATGCCCACAACAGAGACAGCAAGAATGATGCCTACCATCACCGGCGCCGGCGCGGCTTCGGGGTTGGTGATCGCCACGATCAGCACGATCACGAAAATGACCGCCGATGCACAGGGATACCACCACGCCCGCTTATCCTGAATGCCCCAGAGCGGATTTAATTTGATTTCCATTACAGTACCTCGGCAAGCGCGTCAAGATCGGCTTGTGTCGTTCCCCAGCCGGTGGCAAGACGGATGACGGTATGCTCGGGGTCTGGCTTTTCCCATTCGGAAAAACGGACGTGCTTTGCCAGCTCCTCGCATTTTTGATTGTCAATGATAAAGAACTGCTGATTGGTGGGCGAATCCATGTAGGTCTTATATCCCCTTTCCAGACACATCTGCAAAAGCTTCTCTGCCATATCGATAGCGTTCTTACTGATCTCAAAATACAGATCATCGGTAAACAGCGCGTCAAACTGCGCGCCAATCAGACGCCCCTTGGCAAGCAGAGCGCCGTTTTGCTTGATAAACGTAAAGAACCGCTTAGGGGTATTGCCGTGCGTGAACACCACAGCCTCGCCGCAAAGTGCACCCACCTTGGTGCCGCCTATGTAAAACACGTCGCAAAGATCGCAAAGGTCTCCCAACGTCACGTCTGTGCCGTGTGCGACAAGCCCGTAGCCAAGGCGCGCGCCGTCCAGAAACAGCGGAATGTTATACTTGCGGCAGACCTCGGACAGCGCACTCAGCTCATCCTTGGTATACAGCGTGCCGTATTCGGTGGGATGTGAGACGTACAGCATACCCGGGAATACCATGTGGGTGTAGCTTGCATCGTTGTAAAAGCTCTTGATCAGCGCCTCGACCTCGTCGGCCTGCACCTTGCCCGCGTGTCCCGGAACGGTCAGCACCTTGTGCCCCGACGCCTCGATCGCGCCTGCCTCATGGGCGGCCACGTGCCCCGTGGTGGCGGCGATCACACCCTCGGTGGGATGCAGCATGGAATCAATGACGATGCGGTTGGTTTGTGTGCCGCCCGCCAGAAAGTAGACGTCCAGCCCTTCTCTGCCGCAAGCGGCCTTGATTTTGCGCTTGGCAGATGCGGTATACTCATCCTCGCCGTATCCCGGCTGAGGTGTCATGTTGGTCTCAATCAGCTTTTGCAGCACCGCGGGGTGCGCGCCGATATTATAATCGCATTCAAAGGATAACATGGGAATACCTCGTTTTTTTGTTATTTTATCTGCGACGCGCTCAACAGCGCGACGTAACAGGGGTGTGAATCAATGGTAACGACGGCAACGTACAGGGCATCTTTGGGAACCTCTTGCAGATTCCGAAAAACCTGCAGATCAAACTGAAACCGTCTCGTTCCCTTTTGCGTAAAATAGCGGATCGGCTGCAAAGGTTCTTGCAGATCCTCGGCAGAATACTTACACAGCGTTTCATATAAAGGTCCTTGCTCAGCATCTGCGATAAAACCGATCATCAATTGACCGTCCAGCTCTGCTACGTATAATCCGTCGATCACTTCGCCCTTGACCTTAAGCTCAAAATAATCTACCTGCGAAACGGTCGCATACTCGGAAAGCGCCTTGGTAATTTCCTGCTCGGTCTTACGGTCCTCGATCTCGCCCGTGACCCATACGCTTGCAAGGACAAACACCAGCACACCAATAAAGTAAACCAAAAGCCCACCAACGCGCCAGATCATATACTCCTTGTTTTTGGGTAACGGGTTTGCATCATTGGGGAAAACCTCGGGCAATTCGGCGCACGCTTTCCCTGCGTCCAGAGCTTGCAGCTCTTGCTTTGCAATGCGCACAAAGCCGAGACCCTCATTCCCCTTGGCCACCTGCCCGTAATAAGCTTGTGCCGTGTCCGCGTCTCCCAACAGGTTTTGTGCCACACGCGCCGCCATAAAGGCACTACGCAAATTATCGATCGGTGTCTCAGACCGGGGCGCGGCATCAAGCAAGCTTTGGCACTTTTCCCCGTCCCTGCTTGCATATGCCCAATAGAAATCAAAGATTCTGCCAATTCGGGCAAGGCGTGCGGCATCCTTCTCTACCGCCTTACGCGCTTCAACCGCCTTGCATACCTCTGCCAGCTTTTGTGTATCGTTCAGATCAAAATAGCAATAAGCAAGCGCGGACAGCCATTGATATTCCAATCTTCTGTTATACTTGCGCTTTTTGAGCATTTTCGTGCAATGATTGACGACAAGATCGTATTCTCCCGCCATGCTCTCGGCCAGTATATACAGTCCGCTTGTGGGATAATTGATCCCCCCATAGCGCACAAAGCTACGCAGGGCTTCAACATCCCCGCTTCCTAACAGTTTTTTCAGTTTCCTGGATTGTACGGTTCTTCTGATCAAAATCATGCTCAGCACGCCAACGAAACCGACAAGCGAGCAAAATTCTTCTTTACCAAATGCAAACAGTAAAAACATAACCGCCAGGGTCACAAATACAACAACAATGGGGAAAGCGGCATACCACCAAGCATACAGTTTGATGTTTCTTTTCATATTGCTACCTCCCCTTGTTTGCAGTCTTTCATTACATTATACCACGAACAGACCGCTTTTGCAAGTCGCACACCCGACTTGCTCACCTATATAGTCGGATTTTTTTGTGTTCCGTTTCGCATGCAGGTAAAATTTTCATATTCCCCCACGATTGTTTAATCTTTGTTAACAAATACACATCAAATAAAATATATAATACTTAGCGGAAATATGATGCGCCCCATTATAAGGGAGTAGTCGGCACGTATCGGTGTGATGAAGTCAACAGCATGGATCTTCCTGGCTTCATCTTAAACGACGAGACTTATCTGTTACAAATGCAGATAAGTCTTTTTTTTCGGTTTATATACATTTAATCAAGATAAAATATAATAATAACAATACATCCAACAGGAGGAAATGCAATGAAGTTCTATTGCACAGACAAACAAGCGGTTCTTGAAGAGCTTGGCGCAAACGCCCAGGGCCTGTCCTCGGCAGAAGCGCAAAAGCGTCTTGAAGCTAACGGCAAAAACAAGCTTGCCGCCGCTAAGGGCAAATCCATCATCCGCAGATTCCTGGAGCAGCTTGCTGACCCCATGATCATCATTCTGCTGGTTGCGGCCGCTATCAGCGGTGTGCTGGCAGTATTTGAGGGTGAAGGCTTTACCGACGTGATCATCATTCTTGCAGTCGTAATCATCAACGCAGTTTTGGGCGTATACCAGGAAAGCAAGGCTGAAAAAGCGATCGAGGCTCTGCAGGAAATGTCGGCCGCTACCTCTAAGGTACTGCGTGACGGCAAAGTGCAGGTCATCCACAGCGAGGATCTGGTTGTGGGCGATATCATTCTGCTTGAAGCAGGTGATGCTGTTCCCGCGGACGCGAGAATTCTTGAAAATGCATCCCTGAAGGTGGAAGAGGCAGCCCTTACCGGTGAGTCTGTTCCCGTTACCAAGTTTATTGACGTGATCTACCTTAAGGAAGGTGAAAAGGACGTTCCTCTGGGCGATCGCAAGAACATGCTGTATATGGGCTCGACCGTGGTTTACGGCCGTGGCACCGCAGTTGTGACCGCTACCGGTATGGAAACCGAGATGGGTAAGATCGCAGGCGCGCTGTCCGAGGCAGAAGAGGGTCAGACCCCTCTGCAGCTCAAGCTCGCTCAGCTGTCCAAGATCCTGACCTGGCTGGTGCTTGGTATCTGCGTCATCGTATTTGGCGTTCAACTGATCCGCGCAGGCAACTTCAGCTTTACCGATACCATCCTTCCCTCCTTTATGGTCGCCGTTTCTCTGGCGGTTGCCGCAATTCCCGAGGGTCTTGCCGCAGTCGTGACCGTCGTGCTTTCGATCGGTGTGACCAATATGTCCAAGCGTAACGCCATTATCCGCCGCCTGACCGCCGTTGAGACGCTGGGCTGTGCGCAGATCATCTGCTCGGATAAGACCGGTACGCTGACCCAGAACAAGATGACCGTGGTTGACCACTTCGGCGACAACGAGGAATATATTGCCAAGGCTATGGCTCTTTGCTGTGACGCAGAGCTGGACCGTGACGGTGGCGTAACCGGTGAGCCCACCGAGGCCGCGCTGGTTGTCTGGGCCGATAAGCTGGGCATGAAGAAGTACGACCTCAAGGCTGCCGCTCCCCGCTGTGGCGAGGCGCCCTTCGACTCCGGCAGAAAGATGATGTCCACCGTGCATACCGTGGACGGTAAGTGCATCCAGTACACCAAGGGTGCGCCCGACGTTGTTATCGGCAAGTGCACGCATTACCTGGAGAACGGCGTAGCCGTTCCTATGACCGAGGAATACAAGAACGCTATTTTGGCCGCCAACAAGGCTATGGCAGACAAGGCTCTGCGCGTGCTGGCTTGCTCCGAGCGCGTATGGAACACCACCCCCGATAACTATGACGCAGAAAACCTTGAGACCAACCTTTGCTTCGTTGGTCTGTGCGGTATGATCGACCCCGTCCGCCCCGAGGTCAAGGACGCCATCGTGCAGTGCCGCGGCGCCGGCATCCGTCCCATCATGATCACGGGTGACCACGTGGACACTGCAGTTGCAATCGCTAAGGAGCTCGGCATTATCACCGAGGAGACCTATGCGATCACCGGTGCATAGCTCAACGATATGGACGACGCCGAATTCGAGTCCAAGTTCATGAACATCAGCGTTTACGCGCGCGTTCAGCCTGAGCACAAGACCAGAATCGTTAACGCTTGGCGCAAGGCCGGCTACGTCACGGCTATGACCGGTGACGGCGTTAACGACGCTCCCTCCATCAAGTCCGCAGACATCGGCGTTGGTATGGGTATTACCGGTACCGACGTTACCAAGAACGTTGCCGACATGGTGCTGACCGACGACAACTTTCCCACCATCGTAGGCGCAGTTGAGGAAGACCGCCGTATTTACGACAACATCCGTAAGGCAATTCAGTTCCTGCTCGGCTCCAACATGAGTGAGGTCATCTCGATCTTCACCGCGACCCTGCTCGGCTTTACCATTCTCGAGCCCGTACACCTGCTCTGGATCAACCTTGTTACCGACTGCTTCCCCGCTTTGGCGCTGGGTATGGAAAAGGCTGAGCCCGACATCATGAACCGTAAGCCCAGAGATGCTAAGGCAGGCGTTTTCGCAGGCGGCATGGGTATTGACATCCTGTATCAGGGTGTTCTGGTTTCCATTCTGACCCTGGTTTCCTACTTTATCGGTCACGCCATTGCAGGCGAAGCCGCAAACGGCGACCACGGCATGACCATGGCGTTCCTGACTATGTCCATGGCCGAGATCTTCCACAGCTTTAACATGCGTTCTCAGCGCGGCAGTATCTTCAGACTGCCCTCTCAGAACTGGACGCTCTGGATCGCAGGTGCAGGCGCTCTGCTGGCAACCACGCTGGTTTGCGAGATTCCCTTCCTTGCAAATGCATTCGGCTTTGCATCGGTTGGCCTTGTTGAGTACGCCATCGCAATCGGCCTGGGTCTGACCATGATTCCGATCGTCGAGATCGTCAAGCTGGTTCAGAGAGCTGTTGCCAAGAAAAAGAACAAGTAAAAATGCAAAGAGACCGTCTTGCGACGGTCTCTTTTTTGATTTTATTGCACGATCTGCGCACAGCTGATCACCTTTTCGGCCAGCATGCCCTTATTATAGTAATAATGGTTGGCGGCCTCGTAGCCGATGCGGGGATTTTTTTGCATCAGGGCATACAGGGAAAGCGCGTTTTGCATTTCCTCTTTTGCGATCTCGCGCATTGTCTGCGCATCCCCTCGCTCTCTTGCAAGGATAAAGCGCACCTGCGCGTAGCAAGAAGCAAAAATTGCTTCAGCAGCCTGTGCCATTTGCTTATATTCGCAATCGGGCATACCGTCAAGGAGTGTAACGCCCCGATGCCAGCCCTCGGACAGCAATCTCCATTGCTCTGCGTACACCTCTCTTGGATAAATGGAGCGCCACGTGTCCAGATCGTCGTAGCTATAGCAGGTCATGGTTGCTACATAGCCGCTTGGCTTTGCATATAAAAGATTGGACGGACCGGGATTCTGCGGCCCGAAATACAGACTGCGCAGATCAAACGGAAATTGACGGAACGCCTCGGAAAAGGCCTTGGCAGATTGGCGAACTATATCGGCATACTCACCGAATTCCTGCTCCAGCAGGCGCAGATAGGCTTGCTCAGAGGGGTCTTGCAGGCACTCGGAGGCTACCTTGAGATTGATCGAGGGATAGCCGCCCAAGGTCCACGACAGCATCAGGTGCTCCACGCCTGCCTCGCGCAGTCCCATCATGTGCTCGCGGATGAGATCAAACACCGGCAGATACGGCAAGGTACTGCACTCCCAGGTCACGTTGACCTGCACCTTGGCAGAGACCCCGTGTCCCTTTTTCTTAGCATACTCCCAGACTCTGCTTGCCAGCGGCGCAGGTCCGGGCACCGACATGCTGTAATCACGCACGTTTCCGCTCACACCGCCGCGTTCAAATTCCATCATGGCCTCGCTGTTGCTTTGTATGATGATCTCGGGCGGAAGCAGGTCGATACAGCTCTGCATCTGCTCCTCGGTCATATAATCGTCCCACGCCCACGTCCATGCAACGGTGCGGATGGTGGGATCAACCGCTCTTGATTCCTCGCTGATGGCAGTCAGCACCTCGGCAACCAAGCGCTCGATCGGGATATTCTTACAAGTCGGGCATTCTGTTCCCGCAAACGAGGATTTGCAATGCGTCAGATTCTCCGAGCAGGTGATGGCGAAAAAGCCGCCCAAGCCGGGAGCACTTTTGCAAAGTGTGCGCACAGCCTGGCGCAGATAGGCCATGACGGCGGGATTCCGGGTGCACAGCGCGCTGTATTCCTCCCCCCGTCTGCCCAGCAGGTGGGGATGCTGCTCAAAAAACGCGTTTGGCATGCAACGCGGCTCGTTGAGATAGAGATAGACCTTGATGCCGTAATCGGCGGCACGCGCGATCAGCTCGCGCAGTCTTGCCATTCTGTCCTGCCATCCTATGGAATAGCTCTCGTCAAACGAAAACGGCACCAGCTGATACAGCACGGCGGGCAGCCATACCGCATTGACGCCAAGGTCGCGATACATAGCCAGCATCTCGTCGGGATAGGACAGCGAAATATCACGATCCAAGGCGGTGGCGTACAGACCGCAATAGGAATAGATCATGCGAAGTCCCCCGACTCTCGCGGTTGGTGCGGTAACTTTGGGCTGTTCTTCAAAAAAGTGAAACGGTGCTTTACCGCCAAACAGGTCAGAAAAATGCGTCTGCATCAGCTTGCGGATGCACGCAAGCTGCCCTTTTTGCGCGTCATTGAGCACAGGCAACATGATCGGCTCGCAGTACGGCTTAAAGTTTCCCAGCTTGACGCCAAAGAAATCGTCCTCCTTAAGCGCGTTGGCCAGCTGCTCCTCGCTCCAGCCAAGAAGCGGGAGCAGATTTTCATACGGCAGCACGTGCCAGGCGTTGCGGATGGTGGTGATATAGCCGCGCGTTGCCCAATCGGAAAGGTCACCCTGCTGTGGCAGACCCATCCCGTCGGCGGCAGTCAGCACTGCACTCAGAGGCAGATCAAGTGCCTTGGCAATGCGCTTGGCTGGCACAGTTTCCCACAGACGGAAAACAGCCGCATGAAAACGGCTTGGGAAATGCGGCAGATCTATGTGCACGTCCAATCTGACGGGGGGGAGTTTTTCGTACATAGCGGCCTCCTTGGCTTGACGCGCCGCGGCGAGTCATCACTTCCCTTTTATTCTATCATCCCGGTGGCGCGTTGTCAAGAATTCTCAGGCAACTGATCAAAAACGCATGCGGCAAAACAAAATCCGCCGATCACTCGGCGGATTTTTGTTAAATAATTTACTGCTTGCCTCTCTGTATACCGTGCGTCATCTTGATGCCTCTCATATATGCGTGAGAAAGCTGGGTACAATGGTGCGAGCTATGCCAGAAGCCAAAGGTTACTTTGACATCGGACTGCGAGGGAGCTCTAACCTCTCCCTTCTTGACTCCGTTGATCACAACGCTGTAGCAACCGTCGATCACGGAAAGTACCATGTGGAATTTAGATCCCACCTGCGCCACCTGAGAGCCGTTTAACAGGAAGGTGCCGCCTTTTTCTGTGATCTGCGCGGTGATTGCTCCGAATGAAACGTAAAGATGTCCGCCCGGATGAGGGGAAATCGTAGAGGTGTCAACGTCACATTCAATCTCAAAATCGTCGTGTCCCTTTATCATATAGAACACGCCCTCGTTCATCTCACTCACGTTATATCCATGAAATTCAATATTCTCCTCGTTGGCAATCACGTGCTTTTTAGGCTCGATCAAGAGGTATTCAAGAGCGGTAGGATGCGTCTGAATGTTGTCAAAATGCGTCCATTCTACGTTGCTGAAGGTTACGATCTTGACCTCCTTGCCCTGCTCCAGAGTTACCTTATCGCCACGGATACCGGCAAGATCCGCACGGGTAGGAAGCGAATAATCCACTTCCAATTCACTACAATAAATGCAGGCAAACTGATAATCCATGCCTCGCTTGCATTGAACCATTTTTCTGGCGCAGGAGCAGCCACCTACCTTGCGATTTCCGCATATTCTGCATGCAAGCAAATTGGAATTGGTTTCAAAGCTGGGCTGTCGCACCTCCGAGGTAACAATTCTGGCTTTGTCATCGGGCAAGCTGGTCATATTGACCACTTTCCATGCAGAGCCAAACCTTTCAACATCAAGGCCATAGTAAATGCCCGTCTTTTTGCACTTAACTTTTACAAATTTTCTTTCCACTGTAGCACCGCCTTTACACATTTATTGCAGATCGTCTGCATCTCTATTCTATTTTAACATACCTTATGTGATAAATCAAGACGGTATACGTTTATTTTTGACAAAATACGTCATTGTGTTCGCATCTGGCGCAAAAACAGCAGCACCGCGACTGCTGTGACCAGCACAGCATAGCCCGCAACCCAGCCCACGTGCGGCATGATGGCAGAAAAATCACCCGCAATGACCGCTCTTTCCAGCTCCACGGCATGAAGAAAAGGCAAAAGCCTTGCAATCTTTTCAAACGCGCCGCCCACCAGCTTGAGATCAAACCAGACGCCCGACAGCCACGCCGATAGATTTGTCAGGAGTGCGCCGCATAAGCCGCCCACCTGCTTGACGTTCATGATACTGCCGCACAAAAGTCCCAGCGAAATATAAAATACCGCGACGGGGATATTGCACAGAACAGCAAGCGGGACGTTGACCGTGACGGGAAGTCCGAGCACGATGGCCACCAGATAGCACGCGGCACTCTGCGCAAGCGCAATGGGTAACATGGGCAGCATATAGCCGAGGATGAAATCCGCAGGGGTCATAGGCGTGGTATACAGCCTTTGCAGCAGTGCGCTTTCGCGATCCTTGGCGATCAAGGTGGCCGAAAACAGCGTCATAAACGCCAGCCCGAACACCGAAATACCGGGGCTCAAGTGCGAAATGGCGAACAGCTCGACCGGCACGTTTGCCTGAATGGCGCTGAGTAAAAGCAATAAAATGATCGGGAAACCAAGCCCGAAGGCCAAATTCAAGGGGTCGCGCAAGATCTCCCCTGCACATCTTTTGGAAAACGTCAACATTCTCATACGTCCGCCTCCTTTACGATTGCCACAAATGCATTTTCAAACCGATCCGTCCCCGTGCGCTCCATCAGCTCGCGCGCCGTGCCAAGTGCCAAAAGCTTGCCATCCTTCATAATGCCGATGCGGTCGGAGAGTGCCTCGGCCTCCTCCATATAGTGAGTGGTAAGAATGACGGTGACCGAGCCCCGCATGGCGCGGATGATCTCCCACAGCTCGCTCCTTGCAATGACGTCCAGCCCCAGTGTGGGCTCGTCCAAAAACAGCACGCAAGGACGGCTGATCAGCGCCATAGCGATGCTGACGCGGCGTTGCCAACCGCCCGACAGCTTGCCCGCCTTGCGCGACAGAACTCCGTCAAGCCCCAGCTTTTGTGCCAGCTCGGCAATTCTCTGCTTGCTCTCCTGCTTGTCAAGGCCGTGCAAGCCGCACATCAGCGCGAGGTTTTCCCGCACGCTCAGTCCCGGTGCGACCGCTGTTTGTTGTGGCGAAACGCCGATCATGCGCTTGACGCGCGCGGCATCCCGAAGTATGCTGTACCCGCCCACCTGCGCGTCACCGCTCGTCGGGCGCGTCAGGCAGGACAGCATTTTGACCGTGGTGGTCTTGCCCGCACCGTTGATGCCAAGCAGCGCGAACAGCTCGCCCTGCGCGATTTCCAGATTCAAACTGTCCACCGCAACCACGTCCTTATATTTTTTGGTTAAGTTCTCTGTTTTGATGGCTTGCATACCTACCTCCAAATCTTGTTTTCGCTTTCATTATTATAGCACCTCGGGAGCACAGATTGCAAGGACTCTTGATCCATCGGTCATCCGGGCGGTCTGAACGGCAAAAAGGAGAGTGAGCAATGCTCACTCTCCCCTTGTAGGTGATTATTTTTCGTTAACCCTCGACCTGCACCTGCTCGATGACCGTGATGATGCAAAGGCCGTCGGAATCCGAGGCGGGAACCAGCGCGAACACAACGTCCACAATCTGTCCCGCATAGGCAGACAGATCGGCAGAGACGCCCGAGGGCCTGCCCTCTGCGCCTTGGAAGACGATCTTATCGGGATTTTCCATAACGTCATAACCCGAAGCGGCAAAGAAATTATCGGCCGCTGCGGCAATGCCCTGCCCTGCAACCAAGCCACCGAATGCGGCGGTGTTATAAAGCGAGCATTCCTGCCACGTCTTGCCGCCGTCGGCAGACCACATATATTTGTCTATACCGCCCTCGGCGACCGCCCAGCCTGCAATGGCCAGCACGCTGCCGTCCACAGTTGTGCCACAATACTCGATCTTATCCAGCGGACTATCCGAGGCGGTGCCGCGCGAATCATACGCGCCGTTACCGTCACCCGTGCCGTTGATAAAATCGATTCTACCCATGTAGCGTACGTCGGACACGTTCCAGCCCGAGGAGAAGTCCACGTAATCGTAAACGGTATCTGCCGCACCGCCGGGATTGGCGGTCATACCGGTGGAGAAATCCAGCGCGTTGACCACGTTGCCGCCCTCGTAAAGCTCGCCCTTGCCGCTACCGTTGTGGCGG
The DNA here is from genome assembly GCA_045603085.1 of Eubacteriales bacterium. Lineage (GTDB taxonomy): Bacteria > Bacillota > Clostridia > Oscillospirales > CAG-272 > SVQP01. Next base: position 26,719 of record JAZULL010000132.1, read on the forward strand.
CAGATATCGGTCAGGCTGTTTGCAATGCCCACGTAGGCGATATCCACGTAGCAATCGGCGCTCATGGGGGTGTTGAAGACGTCAAAGCGGAGATACTGAGGCGCATAGTTGCCGTTGGCATCCGCTCCGAAGGTGGGCAGGCTTTGCGCGGACATATCCACGATCAGCACGTGCCACTCGCCGTCCCGCAAAAGCTCTCTTGCATAGAAGCTTGCACCTGCCTGCGCACCGGAATGCTCGGTGCTGGAGAAGAATTCAAACTCAAATGTATCGGTATTGGCCTTGGGAATGCGATATTTGACCACAAGATACTGTCCGACCGAGGTAGAGGCAGACGCCTTGTATGCATCAAAGAAGGCTTCACCTGCGCCGTCACCGCTGCCAAAAATGCGGATATACGCGCCATCCTCCTGCACGCCCGTCTGACCAAAGCCCTTGCCTGCGGCAATGCGCTGCTGCAGCTCGGCGGGGGTGACCAGAACGTCCAGCGCAATCCGGCTTGCGGAATTGTCGCCCTCCTCCCAACCGGCAAAATCGGTATCGGCCACGATCTTGAAGGTGCGGCTCTGCGCGCCGTCCATATCGAAAGCAAATGCGTAGGAATACGTTCCGTCGCGGTCATAATACACGGTGTAGCCATCGTATGCATGCGCATTGCCCTTGAGGTCGGGGGTATTCTTGGAGCTGACCTCGTATCTGACCCACTCGCCATCGATCTTTTCATAGATGACGGGTGCGGTCAGCTTATCAAAGCCGTAAACGCGAACCACCTTATTGTTGGAAGAACCTGACACGGTAAACTCGACACTCTTGCCGTTGGTGGTACGGATCTTGGGCATATACGTGCAGGAGATCAGCTCACCGTCCGCTACAGTAGCCTGCAGGCGGTCAAGGCAGGTGTTCTTGCGGATCTTTTGCATATTGCCGTCATCGGTGGAGTCATAGAAGCCCCAAGGCGAGATGATCATGCATAGCTTGATGGTGTCCCCTGCCTTGAGCGTGACGTTGCCAAGATCCAACGACAGGCTGTACTTGGAATTCTGTCCCACCACGACAAAGCCGGCATCACTCGTCTTGCCGCCGATATTGATCTCGGAATCATAGATCACAAAGCCGATATTGACGTTATTATTGACAAAGGAGTCTGCAGTCGTTGCCAGATCGTACAGCGCTACGTAGGGGCACTGATCACCCAGCTTGATGACCTCGGGAGTGGCAGAGGCATTGACCTTGCCGCTCACGGGCTTGTTATTCTCGCCAAGATAGCCGATCTTTGTATAAGTGCCTGCATAGCCCTCAAACGAATAGAACGAGAAATCCTTGGCAAAATCCGCAACCGTGACGTCCTCAAGAATTTCATAATTGATCTCGTAGTAGGCGCGAAGCTCATCGGTCTCGGGCAGCTCTACGTGGTTGTAAGAAACCTTGATACGGCCGTCGTCCGAAATATAGTCCATTTTGACGTCGGTGTATACGGGACCCGAGGAATCTATGTCGTTGTGATAGTTCTCGGTTGCAGAATATTTACCGTTTGCATCGGTGTACTGCAGGAAATACTGGAAGCCGCCGTGCGTGTGCTGGGGCTGATTTCCGTATCCCGCGCCCTCGGGCAGCTCAAACCAATACGGCATGGACATGGAACGGAAGTCGGGCAGCGTCCACAGATCACGTGCGCCGTACCAAGGGGAGATACAGCTGGTTTCGGTCGTACCCAGCGAGAGGTGATAATAAGGCCAGAAATACTGGATCGAGGAGAGCTGCTTGAGCGGCACCTGACCCCAGTTCATGTAAAGGTTGAGCACCGTGACCTTGCAGGTCTCGCCTGCCTTGACGGTCAGTGGGAAATAGGTCTCGCTGTAGGACGCGTCGCCCGCATCAAAGATCGGCTCTTCGTTCTCGCCCTTGAAATTCTTGCAGATCATGGTGGGAATGGGCAAGAGCATCTGATTTTCATCCAGAATCAGCGCGTTTTCGCCGCAACCGCCCGTAAAGTAGGTGTAAACGTAGATATTTCGGTCGCTACCGTCGCCCTTGAAGGATACGTCGCAGGAATAATGTCTGTTCTGCTCGGTAAAGAAGGGCTCGTTAAAGCCCGAGCCGCCGATCTCAAACTTGTATGCACCGCGCAGGGCATCATAGCCGAGATAGGTATCGCCACCGACAGCCTCCAAGGGGTGTCTTTCGGCCTCTGCCGCAGCCACAAATGCGTCAAAGCTGTGGTTTTCATCAGTATAGAGGCGGTGACCCATGTAAAAATCATTGACAGGGGTCTGAGAGTTGGGGGTCAGTTTGCCACCTTCGGGGCAGGAGGTCTGGGTGACGGTATAGACGCCGTCAGAGAGCGTTACCTCCAGCTTGCCGCTGGTCTCATGCGCCGGCAGGATATAGCCGAACACACCCGCATCCTTAATATCAAAGCCGACGTATTCGCAAGTGGACCAATCCACGCCGTCAAGCGAGTCGTGCGTGCCCTTTGCATCCTTGACGATCAGAGAGCTGACCGTGTCGGCAGCGATCTCGGTCACCATACCCAAGGTCTCGATGCCGCTTACCGGTGCGGTAGCAACAAAATGAAGCACCTGATTGAGCTTATCCGAATAGGTATGGAATGTTCTGTCCAGCAAAACGGCAGGAGCATCCGAGCTGACCTTGACGCCCTTGATATCCTTGATCTCAACCGTCTCACCCGACGTACCGATATCGAAGCGGAAGCCGGTGACCTTGCCTGTATAGTCGGTCACGCCGTCCAGCATCACCGTATACGTCTGCCATTCGCCGTTAGCCGACATGCTGAATTTGACCTGCTGATCGGCATTATGAGAGGAGTACGAGCCTGCCACAAGGTACAGCTGTCCCTCGGTGGAATTGGTGCATTTGACCGAGAACTGCAATGCATTGTATTCGGTAGCCTCAAAGCTCAGTCGGGAGTTGTTTTTATCCGCAAGCAGATATACGTATGGATCCATGCCACCTGCTACGTAGGAGATCAGACCGTCGGCAGTCGTAGTCAGACCTTCCACGTCGTTGCCACGCACGTTGCTCTTTTTATAAGAAAGCTCATGCGTTGCGCTGATCTGCGCGCCACCCATAAAATTCTGATCAAGCAGATGGATATCATAATAATAGTAGCCTAAGCGATAAATATTGGCGCGCGCCGAGGCAGTAGTATCGGAAGCATAGTAAACCTTTCCATCCTCCATTTTGATAAACGCGTCCATGGTATTTTGCAAGTAAGCATTCCCCGATGCACTTTTGATCGCACCTACCTTGGGGCCTTGCGCGGCAGACAGCACGTAATCAAGGCTCATGTTGCCGTTGATGATGCGATATCCCGTGCGCGCGGCATCGGAATAATACGCCTGCACCGCGCCCGCCTGCCGGTTGGCATACATGATGGAATCGGCATACGGTCCCTCGATCACGGGCTCAACCCATTCGGGATCCTGACCGGGATTTTGTTCTGTTCCCTGTTCGGTCCCATCCGTGGTATCGGTGGGATCCTTTTCGGGGTCCTGATTTCTGTTGCGGCAGGACGACAGGCCGCCGCCAACAAGCAACAGCGACATGCAAAGTCCAAGCGTAAGGATGCGGGTGTACTTCATAATGGTATCCCCTTTCATAAAAATCAATGTGTTACCTATATTTTACATGATACCGCATATAAATGTCAATCGGTTATGAGGATTTCGTGCAATATCGGCGTTTTTACCAATCCCTTTTGATGCTTGGTTTTATTTCACTATGGCACTTCAAGAAAGCCCCACGGCCAAACGTCGGCCGTGGGGTATCGTATTATTTGGATGCGTAGACCTCTCTGATGGTATCAATGACAGCTTCCAGCTCGCCCGGCTGAACCATTTCGGGCATCTTGCCCTCCTTAACACAGTCAACGAAGTAGCGCAGCTCATTGTAGTAGCCGTCCGACTGCGGCACGTAGCAGCCTTCCTCGATATTGCTGGCCGTGTTCATATCCTCGCATGTCCAGTCTTCCTTGTAGATCTTAAGACCCATGCCGTTGAATTCCAGCACGGCGTGCTCAAACTGCATGCGGAAGGTGGCTGCGAACTGTACGGGGGCGTGGAACCATGCCGCCTCGCAGGCTATGCGCGCCTCGTCGAAGCGATATACCGTGTGCATATAGTCCATGCCGTGGAAAACGTGCTCGATCTCGGGCTTGCCCATGGTATAGATCAGGAAATCCAGGTCGTGGATATGCAGATCAAAAGGAACCATGCCGCTGCGGCTGGCATCCTGCATCCAGTTATCCCAGCTGACCGTGGGGATCGCACCGATACGCGTCATGGTACCGCTGACCAGCTTGCCAAAGCGGCCGCTGTCCATACAATCCTTGAGATATACGTATTCCGGCCACCAGCGCAGCACCTGCGCCACCATAAAGCACTTGCCGTTGTCCTTCGCCGCGCCGTAAACGCGCGCTACGTCCTCTCTCTTAAGCGAGATCGGCTTTTCCGAGACAACGTGAATACCGCGGGAGAGTGCCTTGACCGCGTAATCGGCATGCATATACGTAGGCAGGGTGATATCCAGAATGTCGATCTGCTCGTTTGCCAGCATCTCGTCAAAATCCGTGTATTTCTTTGCGGTGATCTGGCCGTCATAGCGGTCCATCATTTCGGGGCGAATGTCGCAGATCGCAACAAGCTCCACGTCCTCCATGCGATTCCATGCGGAAACGTGTACCGGGCTGATGCCGCCCATACCAATCTCGGCTACTTTGAGTTTCATAATTGTAGTTCCTTTCCAAATTGCGGGATCAAAGCTCCGCGTTTTATTGTCAAAAAACAGTATATCACAATTTGTTTGCAATGTCAATTGATCGGACAAGTGTTCTTATAAATTTATCTCGTTTTGAATCAAATTATGCCAATTTGCATTTCGGGGTGAGTGTACCTTGCCATTGATTGCAGGTTGTATTATAATTAGTAGCCGTACGGGAGTCGAACCGAATTGCCCGACGGCGATGAATTTTCGCACCTTTTGGCGCGCTTTTACTCGCAAGATAGTACGGAAATATGATTATCAAATTGCAAGTACAACATGGAGGTGGATTATGGCTGTAATGAAAAGTAGCGACGGAAACGATCTGATGCTGGACTGTCGCTGTGGATGCTGCAGCGGACTGAGATTCAAGATCGATAAGTATTCTGATGACGGTTATGGATTAATCACCTATACCAGCGGAAACTTCTACACAGAGCAGGATCATACAGTCTGGGCTGTATGGAAAAAGAAGATCAGGAAGATCTGGCGGATTCTCCGAGGCAAGGACTATTGCTATAGCGAGGTATTGCTGAGCAAGTGCGAGATGGAGGAATTCAAGGAGTATCTGCTGAGTCTGGAGTGATTGGACAACGGCAAAAAATACCGCTTCGTTTTTGGCGTGATACTCTTAACGGTGTATCACGCCAGTTCTATTCGCCTGTGGCGAGTGATATTGCTGACGCAGTTATATTCGGCATATGCCGAGTGGTATTCGCTTCGCGAGTTTCAGGGCGAATGGAATATCACTGAAGCCGCAAGGCTTCAATATCACTATTGCGCAAGCAATAATATCACTCTTTGCGAGAGCAAAGAATATCACTAAAAAACAGAGAAGAGAGAGTTCACGAAATTTTGTAACCGTGTTACTCTCTCTTCTGCTTTTATTGCCAGTTTCGCATTTGTTTAACAAACGCATCGGGCGATTCCCATACCCTTATTTTATTTCTCCGATAAGGACAACAGCCATTATACGAAGCGGTATTTTTATATTCTGACCGTTGCCATTCCGTCCTCTGCATAGGCGATACGGTTGCCGCGCGCATTCAGCGCATCCACGTATGCAAGATATGCCTCCTTGGAGTCAAAGAGCGGCTTGAATAATCTTTTCCATATCCACACCAACCTTATTTATAGTATGCATTGCATTCTCTTGATCAATACCTGAGCGATCTTGGCGTGATGCGGATGCGCGGCGGAATCACAACGTAATCACTGTACGGATCGATCACCACGCCCCAATAATGGGTATAAGGATTGGAATCTATCGATTGCATCATGTCTTTCAAGGTCCCCTTGATAATGACGTGTTGCATACCGTTCAGCTCCAAATAACTCTGACACGCCTCAAGCGTGGTAAACGCAGTCTGATAATCACCCGGAAACTGCTCGTTTTTCATCGCGTTGCTATAGCCGAAGAGAGCCGAGCTCATACGCCCTGCGGCGAGCAATTTCCGCATCTTTCGGCGTGCTTTAGCTCGCAAGATTAGTATCTTGCTTCGCAAAATCCCACCAAAATCTATCAAAAATTGCAACGCCGGAGGGTGCTTCGCAGTTTTGAGTGAGCAAATATTTGGCAGATGCAAAGAGAATTTTTGAAGCAATATAAGATATTGCGAGAAATTTATCTGTAGCAGGTGCGAATATTTGCCTCTCAAAACCGTGTGAGTTCGACTCTCTTCGGCTATACCACTTTCCATTTTCCCTTTGTGTGAATGGCACAAAATAATACAGCGTCTTTCTGTAATTGAGGTCAACAAATTCCTGAATCCCGATCTGCTGGGAAATAGCCAGATCAATTGTTTCCGCCCAGACTTGATCGGGTGACTTAAAACGATCACGCCATCCACCGCGCTGTCGAAGGTGCAGATCCCCGCCCTCGGCCAGAGGCTTCCACTTGCGCCATATCAATTGCTCGGGATCGATCAGCGTGTTTTTGATGTAACGGATGCGGCGGTCATCCCCATCTCTCTCCATATCAAAAACAATTTGAAACCGCCCTCCCTCAATCTCGGTCAGGTCATACCAAAACGGTGCGCAGAAATGGAAGATTGCAAACTTTTTTGCGTCAAGATCGATCACCAAAACAAAACGCTTGCCATAACGGTACAAGGCTTTGAGGAACAACAGCTTGCCGTCCTTGCTGAATTTGGCGTACGGTTCGAAGTTAACGTACGGAATATGCAACAGCAGCTCCGGATTTTCCTTGTTTTGAAAGATCGCGCAAAAGCCGAGATAATACATCATACTAACCTCGGTGACAGAATAAATCAAGCATGCGCGCGACTCGTCCCCGGACTCGGTCAGATAGTCTTTACAATCCTTCATCACCTCGCGATTTTCCCATCGCGGCAAGCTTTCAAAGTCATATTCCCAACCCGCAATATTCATAAATACTTATCCTCATCGCATCAATCATTGCTTTCATTATAGCACACGCACCTCTTGCTGTCAAGTTGACAGACTAATACGCACAATCACGGCGAAGGCGTGTATGGAATCCGCAGCTTGCCTGCGGTATGTAATTGCACCGAAGGTGCGTATGGAATCAAACCGCAGGTTGTCGAAATAATGCACGCTTGCGCGTGATACCATGCGCGACTGCGTCGTATTTCCATACATTGCGCAAGCGCGCTGATGACATGCCAAGCCTGCGGCTTGGATAGAAAAAAGCAGGTCAATGACCTGCTTTTTTCTTGGCTCTCCTTTGAGAGTGTAAGTTGAACCGCGTGATACAGTCGCTATGCAAAATAACGCTTGTTTTTGCGGTGTTATCAATATTACACCTTTTTCTTACGGATGACCAACAAATAGACCGCTACACCGCCACCGATCAGTGCTGCCGCAACGATCGCTACGATCCAGACCCACGTGTAGCTTGCGGGAGTGGGATCATTCGGATCATCGGGTACCGTATCGGGAGCAGTATCGGGTTCCGTGTCGGCGCCCGTATCGGTAGTATCGGTATCCTTCTCCAATACGTCTTTGCAAGCACATACACCTTCGACCCAGTCATGCTCTACCGTCAGGATATAGCTTACGCTTGCCTCTAAATACTCGTCGGTCTGTGCCGCCGTGACGGTAATGGTGACCTGCCCTGCCTTGTGCGCGGTGATCCTGCCTGTCGCAGCATCTACAGACGCGATAGTGGGATCACTGCTGCTGTACGTTACAGCACCCTTTGCACTGACCGGGCGAGCATCCAGCACCTGCGTGCAGGTTGCCTTGCGTTCTGATAGGTCGATCTCGATGGTCTGCTCCTGCTTTTCGGGAATGTCCGGAGCCTTTGCCTTGACCGTCAGCACATAGTACGCGCTGGTCTGCCCATACTCACCGATCGCTTCGACCACAGCGGCGACGGTAGTTGTTCCGGCGCCGATGATGGTGACCTTGCCGTTCTGATCAACCGTAGCCACGCTCTCATCCGAGCTGTGGTAAGTGATCCGGCTGCCCTCTACCGCGCCAGAAACAGTCATGGTAAAGTCCTCATCGCCTTCGGTCTTTTCTACCGAGGTGCTTTCAAAGGCAATGCTCTGCAGCTTCACATCCTCACCTACGCCTACGATCACGCCTGCGTTCAAGGACTCCACACTTGCCGATATCATCGCGTGCGCATTCTCATCAATGCCTGTTACAACGCCTCTTTGATCAACGCTTACGTTGCCCGAGATGCTTGTTACAGACCAAATAATGCGGTTTGCCATATAACTATCGGGATTGACGGTTATCATCTTTCCCTTACTCATCAATGCCATCGTCAACTGCTTACCCTCATGTTCCTCGGTCAGCTGCGAAATTGGCTGTCCGTCAAGCAGTATGATCGCACGCAGACCATCCTTTCCAAGAAGCTCGTTGGTCAACGTCAGGCTGATCTCGCGGCTCTCGTTGCCAAGGAAATTGGTTGCCTTGACAGTGATAGACTGATATGCTGCAGAGATATCCATATCCAGCGTAACCGTGAAGCTGCCGTTGGTGTCTGCGACAACCTTGACAGGCTCGCCTTCAAGCGTAACGGTGATCTGTGCATTCGGATCAGTGATACCGCTTACACATATCTGCTCGCCAAAGAAGCTGCCGTTGCCCGGAGAGGACAGCATCAGCACGGGAGAGGTTGCACGAACCGTAAAGGTATAGATGCAATCAAAGGCATCGCCCTGCGCATCCTCACCGCGAAGCACCAGCTTGTGTCCGCCTTCGCTCAAACCTTCCAAGTAAATGGAATCTCCCTCAAATGCGATCCAATCATCCTCGCTTGTATTGAGATCGCCGCCGTCATCCAGCATATACTTGAGATTTTTCAGTGTTTCATCGCTTGTAATTTGAATAGTCACGTCACTCTTGCCTACGTAGTCCGCACCGTCAACGGTCACCTTGCCTTGTGCTGTCATAGACACGGTGGGTTTCACAGCCTCAAGCATCACAACGCCGTCACTCAGGATCTCCTCGGAGGGCAGATATACACCCTCTTCAACCTCTTTATAGGTGCGGATGCCTGCCACGTAGGTTTTTCCTGCCATGAGTCCATAAGTGATGGTTTGTGCTTCGAACATGGGCGCATCCGCGCCCTCTTGGGTGTAAGCATCCACCGTCGAGGTGTACTGACCGCCCAAGGTCAGCGTGGTCTGCCCCTTATCCATGAGCACGTCGCTGTACACGGTGGGAGCCAGGCTTCCATCCTCGCCAAGCTCGTATACCGTCACCAGATATCCGTCAAAATCGCCTGCAGGAGCGGTAACGGCTACGTCAACGGTGTAATCACCGCCAAGTGCGATCCCGTTCAAGGTGGGCTTTTCGGGCGTGTTGGGATTTTCGTATGCAAAGTTTTCAAGGGAGACAATGGGATTGGAGGTCATGTCGGCGGTTGAGCCTACCGCTGTGACGGTATAGCTTCCGCTCGGCATATTCTCCGGGTACACAAGGGTCACATTCCGGTTTGCCGCGCCCTCGTAGATCACGTATCTGCTGCCATCCTCGGCAATCGCATAGATCACAAGACCGTCAAGTCCGGAAACGTCACCCACAAGCTCAGCCTCCGTGCCGTTGACGCTGATGCTGTCAAGGCCGGGCAGACGGGGCATGCCGTATACGGTCGCATCAGAGATCAAAGTGGTCGTAACGGAAATCTCCTTATCAAAGCAATCCGCATCGGTCACAGTAAAGGAGATATACGCAGTTTGGGACTGCTCGTCGTAAGTAATTCTCGCGTTTGCGTCTGCATTGTCGGGGTGGTCAAGTGCCTTGGAGTCATCCACCCACACTAAGGGGTAGGATTCTCCATCGCACACGACAGCAAAGCCTTCCTTTGCTTGCTGCATAGAGGATGCATAAATGCTGACGCTGATCAGCGCGTCCTCCTGCCCTGCCAGAGCGCCGTCAAGGGTAAAGGTATGCTGTGTCTGTGCTTCGTTGGTTGTGATAGCGGTATCACTCAAGCCGTTCTCGCTAGCCGCAAGCGACATGTAAAGCGTTCTGCCTGTGGCTGCATCTGTAGCCACGGCGCTGCGAAGTCTTGCATAAGGGCTGACGGTCGGCTCGGGAGCGTCGTATTTGCCAAGGCCGAACTCCACGTCACCGCCCCAATAGTAGGTAACGCCTGCGTCAATGCCTATGACGTGTATCGCGCCCCAGACGCGCTCCTGATTCACTCCCAGGTCTGCGCTACCCACGTTGGTATTGCCAATGGCGGGAATCCAAGCAGGGATCTTGATGCCCGCTGTTACGTAGCCTTCCCAGAAGAAGCCCTCGTCAAGCTCTTGCAGGATCAGAGAGCCGCTTCCGTAGATCACGTCCAGAATGCTGACCTGTATGCCTGCAGAGAAGCGAATGGTGGGATACCAATACAGCTCGGCATACAGCTCATCGATCACGTTAATGCCCGCTACCCCAAGATCCGAGATCGCCGCCGAAAATCCTCTTGCGGACAGCGAAAGCTCACCCGTTGCAGTCAGTGTGCCGAACAGCGCGTACTGACCCTTGAACATAATGGTCAGCGGAGGCAGGATGGACGCGGTGAAAATGGTTTCGTAGATCTTATCCACGCCGCCACCCAGTCCGCGTATCCAAAAGATACCCATGCCGTCCACGTTGATGCCGGGGGTTACGCCACCCATAAAGAAGTAAAGCTTATCCGGAACGGGGATGCCGTTGTGGGAGCGAAGTCCAAACTCGCCCTCCATTTCGAAAATGATGAAGTCTGCCGCGCCCTTGACGTTCATCGCCCATTCCTCGCCCATGACCTTCATGTTCAGATGGCCTTCAAGCGAGGGCATGCCCTGGGTGTAGGCGGGAATGCCGATATCGACCGATGCATTAAAGCCGATAAAGCCGCCGCCAAAGAGAATGTCGTGCAGAGCGATCGAAAGCGCACCGTTTTTGTTGGCCTTCATCTTTTGGATATCCGCGCGGTTGCGCTCATTGACGTCACGGATCTCCTTGGCTACGTAGGGTCTGCCTGCCAGGCGGTTCTGCTCCTGATGGTAATCCCACTTAGCCTCCACACCCTTGTCGTAAGCAAAAGTGCTGGGAACCAGGAAATCGGGGCTGACCTCTGCCGAGAAGGCGATAACAAACTTGGACGCTCCCTCATTCTTTTCGCTCTCGTAGAACATTCTGCCAAACTCCGCATAGCGGAATTCCATGACCATGCCTGCCAGAGTCTGTGCGCCCGAAGCCGCTCCGGGCCAGCAAAGCATGATTGTATCCATATTTGCTTCACTGGTTTCCACCTTATCGTTAACATGCTTACCGATCTGATTGTACTTGGCGAGTATGGTGTCGTTTCCAATCGCAGTCAGGGCGCAAACACCGTCCCAGACCTTGCTTCTGGCACCCGTGGTATAGACCTCGCCGTCAATATCCACAAGGATCTCCTGATCTGCCGTGCCGATCTGCTCGATGCTGATCTCAAGCGTGCCGTTATCAACGTCCAGGCAGTTGCTGATATTGATCGAGTCGCCCCCTTGGATCGCAGTTGCCTTGGCAGCGATCACGGTTTTGTTGTCTGCTGCCATGGTAATGCTGAAGTCACCTCTGAATTCCATCAGGACGCTGTCCATCTTGTCCCCTGCCGAAAATTCCAGCGCATAGTCCTCTTCGCTCTCATAAGCGTACAGGATATATTTGTTGTCAGAATCGCTTTCCGAATCGTAATAGGGGTTTTGTTCGATGGTGACGATGCCGTAAACGGTATTCTTGAAGCTTGCGTTGTTGCTGACCGAGAAACGAAGCGCATCGCTTGTCGTGTCAAGCTTTGTTGCATCCTTCCAGTCAAATACGACCTGTCTTGTTCCCGTGTCAAGATACTCGGAGATAACGATCTCTGCAGTATTATTCTCAGTATCGATGAAAACTCTCTCGGGAGGGATCTTGACGTCGGGTCTGCCGTCAGTCGAGCGCAGAAGTACGTCATACGTGCTCTTGTCGCGCAGATAAGAGAAGTTTGCACCCGAAAGATACAGACTGCGCGTGCCCGTGTAATAGATGACGTTGGGCGTAATGCTGTTAAAGGAGAGAGAGGTGCCCGAGCCGCCCGGGCAAAGCACGTAGGAATCGCGCTCACCGATCACCTTTTCCTGCAGCAGATGGAGGTTGGTGCCATCGATATCAAAAATGCGGACACCGATCTTGCGGTATTCGGTATTGGTGTGAGGCGTTGCGGCAAAATTGACCGTGACCATTCTCTCTTCGCCCGGAATCAGATCGATGACACGAACGTAATAGGGGTCCGCCGCTGTTGCGGTTGAATTCTGAACACCCGTGAGATCATAGGAAACCAATCCTTCCTCGGGATACAGCGCGATGGCAATATCTTCAAGCGTCTCGGAGGAGATATTGGTAATTCTGAGATGCATGGCAAACGTGCCGGGCGCACCTGCGTTCTGAATGCGTACGTAGCCATCAGCGTCCGCATTGAGTTCAAGCGCCGCGGGCATCTCGAAATTGATCGCTACCTTTTCCTCTTCGCTGATATTGACATTGGAGTAGATACCGTAATACGTACCGATCGCAGTTCCCTTTCCGCCTTCGGGCGCTGTTCCCATATCGAAATACAGCGCATAAGCACTGTCGGCGGTCAGATACTCGTTCTGGCTGTTGGTAAAATAGACGTCCCCGGGAGTGAAATCGAAAACAGTGGATGCCAGATTGTTCCAATGTCCGAACGCGACGCGTGTGGGCTGACAAGGCTGGTCGTTGACCGTTGCGTTGACGGTATATGCCGTCACAGAGGGCGAATATTCGTTGTCCCAAGCATAAAACGAGCTTGCGTAGGCAGAGCCCTCAAGCAGCTGCTCGCTCTCCACCGTGAGGTATTCTCCGTCAGGCTGGGTCAGCTCGTACAGGGCGTAATCCTGATAGCCAAGCGCCGTGTCCATCATGACTCTGGCCTGGATCTGAGCGTCCTCTTTCGCGTTCTCAACCTCGTAGGTGATAAACACCATGCCGTGCTGATTTGCTGTCGTATCGAGCAGGGTCAGCGTTTGAATAAAGGTCAGTCCGTCCACGCTCCACTTGGCAACGATGCTGTTGTTTACCTTTTCTATTTCCACGTCGGAGGAAGCAAGACCCAAAAATCCGTAATTTCTACCGAAGATATAGTCCTTGCTCTCACCGTTGCGCGTGACGCGGAACGAGGTATAGGAGGTGTCAAAATCATCGTCGGGATAGAGCAAAAATTTATTGTCGTCCGACTTTTTGAGTTGGTCTCCTTCAACCGTATCGATCAGAAAGCCGCCGTTCTTAGCAGAGACCTTGACCGACAGATAGCCGTCGCTCAAAGCAAGATAATCAGGTTGGTCATCATCGGCAGCAAAGATGCTCAAGGGCAAAGCCCCCAGCAGCATTGCTACTGTCATAACGACGGCAAGCAAACGGGTAATGTTTTTCATATTGAATAACCATTCCTTTCAAAAAGTTTAGGCGAATATCATGCGGTTTTGCAAACGATTTGCTTTGATTGAAAACTTGATTGCCAAAACCGCTGACGTGAAATACCTTCACGTAATTCTCCTTTTCCCGCACCCTGCACCGAGGCTCTCCCCGGTGCAGGGTGTTGCAAGGGGTGCAGGATGATTATTTTATATAGATGGTAATGCGGTATTGGTCGTGGCTTTGGGTGGTGATGAGGATGGTGTAGTATCCGCTCTGTCCCGCAAAGGGCAAAAGGATCTCGTCATCCACCAATTCAAGCTCGGTGGCGTGTGTCTTCATCTGCGCTGCGGTTCTGATGCCGCTCAACCACGTAAGCTCGTAGGGTTCTCCTTGCATATCCACTCTCAGATTGAGCGCGTCTTGGCTTTCTGCAAGGTAAATGCTCTCGCGCTCAACAACATTGCCATCAATGGCAACGCCGGGCAGGACGGTTTGGTAAACCTGCAGCATACCCGTTATCTCGGATTTGTTGCCTGCTGCATCCGTTGCAGTATAGGTCACGGGATAAGCTCCCGCTTCGGTGGGTATTTCATACGCCACATGAACCTGTACGTTACCGTCTCTGTCATCGACTGCCGCGCAGTTGGCGAGAATGCGCGCTTCCAGATCCGAAAGATCCAGCATGGATGCGTAAACCGTGTACATTACAAGCTGCATTTTGGGGGCAACCTGATCGGGATAATCAATACTTGTAAACACTGCACCGCTGACGTTGCCGTAAGCATCTCTTGCATAGATCGAGCCGCCGCTCTTGTCGCCAACCGCCAATCCAAGCCACTCATGCGCATCAACAGCGTAGCTTTCACCGTTGAAGCTGACGGTAGCCGCTCTGTCAACGCTGACGTAGAAGATGTCGCCGATAGCAACCTCTCCCAGCGCATCGGGTGTGGCAACTGCCTCGCTGCCGTCGGCATTTTTGCTGAAACTGAACGTGGGCGCGGTATCTACGATGCCCGTGATATTTACCGTGACCGTTGCAGCGTTGCCTGCAGCGTCAACAAATACGTATTCGTAAGCACCGTTTTGGTCAAACGTACGGGTAAATGCGGTGCTGACACTGCTGCTTTCTCTGAAGCTGACCTTCTCATCCGAGGTCAAGCTGACGGTGGCTTTTCTTCCGTCTGTGCTGTAAACGGGATCACTGACCGTGATCTCGGGCGCATCCCTGTCAATATTGGTCACCGCGCCAAGCGTGATCACTTCGCTCCACTTTCCGTTTATACCACGGAAAAGCAGCTCCAGGTCACGGTAATTGTCGCTGTAACGCACCGTGACCGTGTTGCCTACCGCCTTGACCGTGACGCTGTCGGGAAGCTCCGCGGCACCAAGGGTGGTCTGCACCAGATCAATGGGCTTGCTGAAGGTCAGCGTCACCGTCACCTCACCTCTGGTGGAAGTGCCCGCCTGTACCGACCACCGTCGGCTCAGCAGAATGGGTGCGTCGTTATCAACCTCGATGATCTCGATCTTCAATTGCTCGTCAACCGGCTCGCCCTGATACAGGTAAGAGTAGCTGATGGTGTAAATGCCGTTTTTGGTAAAGATCGCCTCGGTGGCAGGCACACCGTCCACCGCCGTGATGCGCAGGTCGGTGCCATCCGCAGGGACGGTCAGATCGACTCTGATCGCATGATCGTCGCCTACCGTAGCAGGCATCTTGGTATAGGTAGGTACGGGTGCGTTACCGACGTTGTAAAGGTTCATTCTAAAGGCTGTCACGTTCCCCATTTCATCTATGACGAAGATGGTAAACTGCGCAGGTCCCGTCACCTCAAGCGTATTTCCGAGAAGCGACACGTTTTCAACCACGTCGCTGCTTGCCGTGTAATAGCTTTCGGGGGCTGACGCGTATAAGCCGTTTTTGATGATGATACGCGTCTTGTTGAGGTCCTGCACCTCGATATTGAATCGGTATCTGCTTGCCCAGCCCAGTGCCTCGGCAAATTCCGCAGCGTCGGTATAGGCGGCATAGCCCTCGTAGGGCAAGAGCGAGGGATTGAGCAGGTCGATGTAATTCTCATCTCCGCTCTGCATTCTCTGTTCAAGATCCTCGTAAACCAGATAGCTTTCTCTGGGAACTGCCTCTTGATTTCTCATGGCGTACGGAACGATCTGTACGCTGGGAGCTCTTGTATCGATCTCGATCATGGGAGGAGGCGGAAGCTCTTTCAGCTCGACCTCCAGCGCGATGGTAAATGCACCGAGATCGCAGTATCCGTCCTCCCCCGAAAGCGCATCGATACGCAAAGTCGGGAAGGTATACTCCGTTACACCGCTTCCGTATACGAAGGTGTACGTGGGAGCCTTGCCGGTCATGGGGTCGATGATATCCCAGTTGCCGTTTTTGTCGTAAACGTAAGCGATCACGTCGCCGTACACGTAATCCTCGGGGTTCTCCCCGTAGTCCCAGCGAACTGCCAGGTCAGCAGGATGGATATTGTCGATCTCAAGATAGTAGCCCATATAAGCATCGCTTACGTCGGGCGTGAGATCCCAGTAAATCTCCACGCTGGTCGACGCCTTGAAGATCACCGTGACCGTGCTCGTACCACTTCCCTCGATGATCACGTCATCTCCGCCACCGCTGACCCACACGGAGTCGTAAGCTGCACCGTCGGGGACTGTGACCGTAACCGTTACGGGCTGTGTCGTCTTCTCGGTGTTATCGATCTGCACGATGGGAGACTGGAACTTTGCAAAGTGGGTGGTGGTCACCGTTACGGTCTGGGTCAGACCAAAGCGGTCGGTCACCGTGATTTGGTGATCTCCGTCCTGGAAGATGTTAAGCTTATGGTTGAAGTTGGCAGAAGTACCGCCCTGTACGTAGACCGAGGTGTTCCAGTTCAGACGCAATCCGTCGTAGTCATCCAGCCAATACGGCTCGGGAACGGGATCCTCGTAAGTTCTGTCGGGATGTGTAACCTCAAGAACGTTGGAGCGAAGCTCTCTGCCCGTGTTTGCATCATACAGCACCAGCTGTGCCCAGACCGACTCGACGCGGTCACCAATCTGATGATTGATTCCGTCCGCCAAGGGATTTATCATCTCGATCTCTACCTGATTCCCACCGCTCGTGCTGATCATTCCCATAGAATAACCAACCGCGTTGGTTCCCGAATAGTAGCCTTCGAGATAGAAGCGCTCGATCTCGTTACCGTAAGCGTCGGTAAAGATCACGTAGCTGACGCTCCGGTCAACGTACACGCCGTTAGAAATCGAAGCATACATATCAAGGGTACCGTTGCCAATGTTGTAGCAGGGGCCGATTTGGAATTCACCCTTGAATTCCACTTGCTTGTCGGTAAGACGGTACTTGGGCTGATACCCCTCTACTACAGGCTGCGCATACGCATCCTCGGTGGGAGCGAATTGCGGGAACACCAGCACGCAGGCACCGCTGTCGGTGATGATCATAAAGGCTCCGTTTGCTGCCTCCATGTTATTTCCCATTTTATAGGTGACACATTCGTCAGTACCGCCATCCGCGCTCGTCATATAGGTGCGGGAGTCATCACCCTTGAGTCTGATGATCGCATCCGGCTCAACCGAATAAAGATTGTAATAATACACCGACGACTGATAATAGAGTCTGTGTCTGGTATCGGAAACCTGATTGCCGTTTGCATCGTAACAGTACCCGTAGCTGGCGTTATACATCACGAAATCTCTGTACGTCCACTGTGGGTAATATCCGCTGTTGAGATCGTTCAACGTATTGCTTCGCGTATATTTGTACTCTTGATATTGTTCGACAAGGCTACCGTCATCCCCCTCGGTGTAGGTCAAAAGCCCCATGGCATCCTTGGTCAGATAATAAGTACCCACGATACCTGCCGACGTAAACACATTCTGAAGACTGATATCTGCACCGGCTATATTGATGGGCTCTCCTTCGGCAGAAAGGTTGAGCTTTTCCTCCAAAACGTCGGTATCAAGCCCTGCGGAAGGGGTTTCGGTGTTGGCGTAAACCGTGAACTGCTCCACGGGGCTCTCAAGGCCGTTTTCCATGACGACCTGATAGCAGATGACGTTGTTTCCGTCGGTAAGACCGATCAGCCGGGCCATGGTGTAAATACCATCGGCGTTCTTATTCAGCGTACTCTTTCCGATGCCCGTGATCTCATCGTAGGTCCAGGTGTCGTGATCGATCGCGTTTTCACTGTGGAAGGTGAACACGTAGCCGTCTGTGGTAACCAGCCCCTGCTCGCGGCTTTGGTGGATCGCGGGATTCCAGACGTATATCGCCGCAATCTTACCCACCGTAAATCCCTGTAAAGTCTGCTCGGCGGATTCTGCCGTGACAGAAAAGCCGAAGTTTAATACGCCGCCCACCTCGTTGGTGTAGGTGCCCGTACGAATTGTTTCGCTCTGCCCCGCCATGCTGACGGTCATGTGTTCGATATATCCGTCGGTGGCTGTGTTGCGAATGACAAAGGTTGAGGTGTCATACAGGTTAAGCGCTGAATTGACCGACTGTCCTTCAGCCAGATAGGGCTTTCCGTTCTCGTCAAATCGGATCAGCGACGGCATACTGCTGTGGCTGGAGATCGGAATATTGGGTGTGATATAGGTTTCGGTGACACCCGCCCGAACTACGGTATTATCAAGTACAAGCCGTTCGGCTGCCGTGACGGTCATGACCTGACCGTCCTTCATTGCCACCGTGACCTGCACCGTATATACTCCGGTTGACAGCTCGACCCGCGGTATGGTCAGGCGTTGCAGCACCGCCATGCTCCAAGGGATAGTAATAACAGGCTGTCCAAGGCTGCCATCCGCGTTGACCTTTACGATGCTGACAAAGGTATCGTTCTCATCCACGTCACGCACGCCAAGCTCGGGCCAATACGTATTCTGCAAGGTCAGGTCGAAGCTGACTCCGGCAAGCGTCTGATAGAACATTTTGTTCCCCTCAAAGCTCTCTCCCTGCGCATCGGCAAAATTGAAAAATTCCACCTCGAATACGTTCTGTATATCACAGCTGACAAGGAAAACGATCTCGTCCTCTGCCTGAATGTAAGAGCCGTCTGTCACCTGTGCGCTCAGCAAGCCGTTTTGCGGAATCAGAACATTGTCTGCAACGGTTGCATTGTCGTCATACGCAAGGTCAAACGTCACGCGTACGTCACCGTACCAACCAGCAAGCAGGTCGTCAAACGACTGCATGGTGAGTGTGCTGACACTTGTAAAGGTAGCGTTGTCATTCTCGTCCGTTCCCATCACGACTCTGTATACGTCGCGGCTCGAAATGCCCGACTGTGTCAGGGGGAAGACGTCGATGCTCTGCGCTGCTTCAAGATCTGCGGAGCTGAGAATGAAAACGTAGGTGTAGGAATACGCATCGTCCTTCCCCTCGGGAGATACGAAGCTGACAAACGCGCGCAAGTATCCGTCCTTGTCTGCCGACAAGCCCTGCGCTACCGAAAGATTGAGCGAAGGTTCTTTTGTGGGGACGGCGGGATCTCCCTTGAGATTTGCCGAGTAATTGGGCTTATCCAGCAGAACTTGGACGGTTTTCGAAGCCATCTCGCTCTTGTTTCCGCTCTTATCCACCGCGTACACCCAAAGCGTAAGCGTGGTATCGGTTTCGCTGTCAAATGCGGGATATCCTTCCTCGGGCAGCAACCATGCAAAGCCCTCTGCCTGCTTGCCTGCGCTCATCCAGCCTGCGCTATAATCGGCAGGCTTGGTCTCTCTCCACTGATAATAGGTGGTAATGCCATCGTCCCCGCTGAAGTCGGATGCCGACCATTGTGCCGTTACGTACGCGCCCGTGTTGGTGTAGTGTACCGATGCCGAAAGGTCACTGACCTTCGGAGGCGTCTCGTCATAAGTGTAGCCCGGCTCGACTCTCGAAGCATCCGTCGTATTTCTGTTTCCTGCCCAGTCGGGAAGGCTGTATTCCACCTTAAGCTCATCTACGGTAATAGAGCTTGCTTCTCCAACGAGCTTGATGTGGATATATCTCGTGCCGCTGTAGAGCGGAATGGTCTGCCATGAAACCTCATTCGCCCTGAATGCGCCCGAATAAGTATAGGCGCTGTCATCCGGAATGGTCATGGTGTCGGTGATTGCCATTTGGTAGTTCACCGTTCCCTCGGTCTTGGCAGACAGACCGATCTGACCGCTAAGCCCGATGAATCCCGAACCGACGTCACTCATGGTCAGCTGAATCGAAATATCTCTCGTTCCATTTCCGCTGTAAAGCGATGCGCTGACCGAAGGGGCTGTTGCATCAAGATATATCTTTTGCGCCGAGGTCTTGACGTCGCCTGTGATGTAGTTCCAAGAGGTATCTGCATAGGTTCCGCTCATTCCGATAACCCGGATCGGGTTGTTTTCATGTCCCGGTGCCATGGTCATACCGGCACTTACCGTAAACGGACCGTACCGTGCCACGGTGCAGGTATCTCCATTGGCATTGACTGACGTAGAAAGCGTGGGATTGCTCAGCGTGACGTTCACACCGTTCGCAAGGACGTTGAGCGTAACGCTCCCCACTTGTTTCATCTTTTCTGTGAAATACACGTCAAAGTAAAGGAAGTCGCCATCCGTTCCCGCCCAAACCGAGGAAAAGTCGGTCAGCTCCGGCCAACTCTCCTTATCGGTTTCATTGAGCTTGGGGCTCATGCTGCCAGTCATAGTAATTTTTTCAATTTCGGGCGATTTGTTGTCTATAAGGATATTGTAGTCTATGAGATCCCACTTATTGGGAAGCGTCAGCGCATTACCCGCAAGGTCGGTCACGGGTGCCCTGCCCTCAACAGCGTCTATAAATCTGAGCGGATTGTCCTCATAAACCAGCGTATGCTGATCGGTGTATTTGTCATAGGCTACACTGTAAGCGTAGACCTGACCGATTCCGAACACGTCGAACGTTTCGTCGTCTGCTCCGTTTGAAGAACCGACAATGGCAAGAACCAGATATTCCCCTTCCTCGGGAGCTGCGCCGCCCGAGATCCGGAAGGTCATGCGGTTATTCTCAAAGGATTCTGCGCGATAGGTGAGCCGACCGACCTCCACACCGCTGTTGGCTTTTGCATACGAAAGGGTCACGGTGTATTCGTCAAGAGAGATCTCTCCGTTGGCAGGACGAAGGGTTTCACTGAAGGTCAGCGTAAAGGATGAAAAGTCATCCATCTCGATCCCCGTGATCCCGGGCTTTTTGTTATCAATCGCTACCGCATAGGGCGTGGACAGATTGGCTTGGGTCTGGAGCTTATCAACCTTGTAATAATCCACGTCCATGTATCCCTTTTTCACAGTTCCAAGAGACGCACCGTCTCTGTCAAGTGCCTGCATCGAGCCACCGCTGTAGGAAATCGCGCCAATTCTCATCACGGTTTCACTGCTGAAAACACCGTAGTATCGGCTGCCGTAGTAATCCCACGTGCCCGTGCCCTCATACACGACCTTGGTTCCCGTGATCATGTTGTATATGCCACCGTGGGCATATCCCCAAGCCATCTGGGTGTGGGGGTGCTCATTTGTTCTGAACAGCGGGCCGATGCTCATCGTCGTGGATGTACGTGCATACTCGTACTTGATCCATTCCGCCTTGAGCTCGTTATAGATCTCGTCGTTGTAAACCGGAGCGACCGTATAATCTCTCAGATCGATGGTGGAGGTATAGGGCTCCTCTTCCGCCCGAACCTCAATCACCGCTGTATCAAAAACGATCTGCGGCGCCAGTGGCAAAAGCACCGCGAGCGTCAGAAGCAGTGCCGCCAGCTTCTTGAATATGGTTTTGTTCATAGTGGGTTTCCTTTCATTATGTAAATCATGCTGTCGTCTTTCTGTTCTGCTCACACATGCAAATGCCAATCAGGTCGTCGCCGTGGCAATAATGTGCGCAATCCACACAACAGCCCTCTATGAAGCGACTGGTACCGTATCGGCACAGCTCCTGCATCTGTGTTACGAAGGGGCGACCGTCGTCTGTGTACAGAGGGTTTAACTTGAAATCGGGATAAATGGGTATCGGAGCGCCTTGGGCTCTTTCAAATTCCTCGTAGTACCCGTACCGCAATTCGAATTGCTTTCCAAACACCGTCAACATCTTAAAAACGTCGCCGTCTCTTATCTGATTCATTCTTCATCGTCTCCTTTCGGGGGCAAGAAAAAATCCTGCATACTTTTCTTTAACAGTATACAGGATTTATATGTGATTTTGTACCACCCAATGCAGCAAATAAAGCACATTTATTTTTATACCTTACAGGGGGGATTATAGGATGCTTGGGAATTCCGACCTGTCCTTTACGCCGGTTTTTTGGACGACTCGAAGTACGGTCTGCTTTACCGTGGATTCGGATATGTAGAGCATCGCTGCAATCTCCTTGGAAGTAAAACCAAAGGTTGCCAGCTTTGCCACTTCCCTTTCTCTGGCTGTCAGGTTTATTGCAATATTTCGGTTACGCACGATACCGCTGAGCTTTGACCAGCCAACGTTATAAGTTCTGTACAGCTCCAGCACGCGATCAACCGCCCCGGGATCTTGAAGCGCGATTCGCTCTTCCAACAGTCCGTCGAAGTGACGGACGTATTCGGCAAGCACACCGAAAAAACGGTCAGCTAACGCCAAGCTGATTGCTCTATCCATGTGTCGTATCGCGGATTCATTGTCTCCGCCATTGTGATAGGAGACGGCGCAGGATAGTCTTAAAAACATTTCCGGAAGAATCGTTTCGTCTACAACCGCTTGTGAGATCATCGGCTCAACGGTATATGGCATCATTCTCATCATAGCCAAGCCGTGAACCCCCTCGAACTCAAGCTGTTTTGCAGCGATTGAATATGCTTTCATATACAAGTATTTGGTGTAAAAGACCTTTGCGGCAGGATGCGCCTCAGGCGGCAAGGGTTCAAAGCAGCCCGTAGTAAACCATGAGGGAAAATCCTTATTATCATAAAGTGAGCTGTCTGCAATAGCAAGCGAAAGCGAGATGATCTCTCTTTGCGTTTCGCTCTCACAAGGAGCTTCAAAGATGTGTCTTTTGGCTTCCTTCCACAGCTCATAGTCGCCTCTCCAGATGGCACATTGTGCCAGCAGCATACCGCCACCCAAAATAGCATAAAATCCGGAATGTGCTGATAAAAAATATCTTGCGCGGTCATATACCTTATCAATTTCTCCCCGTCGATATGCGATCTGCGCTTCAAAAAGCGTCATCGCCTCCGGATTGTTCTCCAACATTGCGACACAACCGTCCGCATTCCCAACCTGATTGTATAGATCGGTCATATCAAGGAAGGGGCTTTTTCTGGGCATAGGCATATGAGGAACCTCCCCCTTTGCGGCACTGGGCAATACCGCATGTGCCGGGATCATCCAGGTGCGTTCCCATCTCACAGCACCCTTGATCTTCCCTTCCTTGCAAAGTCCTTGCACTCTGCGAGGGGTCACACCCCATTTTTCCGCTGCTTGCTTTACCGTGATCAGATCCATAAATTCTCCTTTATCATATATGTACATATATGCTTAAACTACATTGTACGCATACCGCCGCTTCGTTTGAACGAATTTTGTTTACGTCGATTTTTCGTTCTAACGAAACTCCTGCTTCTATTATACTTCGTTCTAACGAAATTGTCAACACTTTTGGGGAAAATAATGCCATCATTTTTGTATTTACGATAGAAGGTGTCACCGGTTCAAGTCCAGTAGGGGGAGCCAACGAAAAAAGCAGGCCGAGTGGCCTGCTTCGTTGTGCTCGTAGGACAAAATTGCAACTCAAGCGATATAATGTTATTCTTAAAAAGAGACTTCTATAAAGGCTTTTAGAAACCAAAAATACCTGGCATCTAAACTACAACAGTTCGGATCACAAGGTCTTTTCCAAATACGATTACTAGACACCCATGCGTTTGTTGTATTCTGTCACCCAAACGCGAAAAGCTTCTACATCTTTTTTGAAATCTTCAATATCTACAATGACCGGAGCTGAATCCTGAGGTTGAGAGTGCTCAAAATATGAATACTTCGTCATCATACTTTCGATAATCTCGCAATCTTCAACCCTGATATTAGCTAGTTTTTTGATGATTCCTTGCGTTCTTATTTGCTTATCAAATCTTTGAACAGATTTTAGAATCAAAACATCTTCCACAGAACGTTCAACCAGTATTCTAAATCTTTTGTATTCGGTGTCTATAGCATGTTGATATTCTTCAGAATCTTCATCTTTTTTCTTAATTTGAGCTATTGCATCCAAAATGCCACTCAACTGACTTTTTATTTTTCCATGATATAAATCCTCAAAATCTGGAAGTCCCTTGTATTTTGAACCCGCACGAATGTGGCACTCTTTAAAAGCAACTGACATTTCCTTACAACATGTCGAAAGGCCAACCAATAAAGAAATCCTATGCGTAAATACAATGACCTGTCGTGTTTGAGACATTTCAACAATTCTTTTGGTCGCATATTCTTCGTAATTGCAATCAAGCGATGATATAGGATCGTCAATGATAACAGGACTCAAGGCATCTCGTCCTGTAGCATCAGCAAAAAAAGCCGCTAAAGCTACAATTCTTTGCTCACCTTCGCTCAGAATGTCCTCAGGTTTTGCGCTTGTTTCATCAGTAATAAGCTTTATTCTGTAAGGCGACTTACCTTTCGTAGATGGCGCTTTCTCCAATTGAACCTTCAACCTGGGAGCCATTCTTTTTAGTTCGGCAGCAAAGCGTTCAATATATGATTCTGTGATCAGTATATCTGCTAGTTCATTGCTTTGACTGGTTATTTTATTCGTTTTTACTAAAGTTAGTGAATCATCTAAAACTTTCATTTCAGATTTGTTAGAGATCACCCTTTTTATATTCTCTTGATTGTCTGCAATCCATTTATGACACTCTAAGCATTCAAGTTCGCTACGTAAAATCTCTTGCGCCCCATCCTTTAAAGTATCTGTAAGATTTTTATACTCTTTTTCAAGATAGCACTTAACAGAAACGAGTTCTTTTACGGCTGTGTCAACATCAATTTTTTGCAAAGAAATATAGCATTCTTCAGCTGTTTTTATATCTGAAAATTCTATACTCTTTTTATAAAAATCAAATGTAGCATTGAACGAAAATCCTTCAATGTATTTACCTAGAGCATGCTCCACTCTATTAAAATTGAAATCTCGTTTTGCAAGTAATTTGCATAAAGCAAAAAATTTGTTTTCTTTTTTTTCAAGATTTTCACTACATTGCCCATTGACATAATTATCGATAGAAGAAAATCTTTTCAAAGCATCGTCGGATAATTGTTGATTGCAAAGAGGACATATTGAACCGCTGCCCGCGTATTCGATTCCAGTCTTGGGCTGAAGAGTTGAAACATAATACTGTTTGGCATATTTCCACAGTTCCCTCCAAGCAACCAACTTAACACTGCAATTATCATTTTCGTTTGCAGCTTCGCTAAACATTTTTTGGGATAAACCATACGCCTCTTTTGCTTCAACGTACTCTTTATACATTTCACAAATATCATGTTTGTTGTATACTGTCTGTGCAGTCACGAGATCTTCTAAAATTTGAGTAACTTCGCCGAGTCGTTCACTTATTGTTTTGATTTTCTGATCAATAAACTCACGGTTTAATACTGCCGAAATTTCAGATAATCTATTTTCTTGTTGCTCTGTCCAATTCAAATACTTATCATCAAACACGGTATTGCTTTCAATGCTTTTTACCCACTGTATGTTTGAATACGACCCAATTGAAGAAGGCACTTGTATAGTAATCTTTTCGAGAGCTTTTTTTCGAGATAAAATTTTAGCTTTTATTCTTTCAGCTATATTTGCTAATTCAGTTAATACAGAAAACACAAAAGGCTCGTAAGAAACCTTGTTAGATGATGTAACGTATGCTCCAGATATTTTAGTATCGAATACATCGCAAGATGTGAGTGCCGGGTGCTTTTCTTCCTTCGACAAATCGCAAGTTATAGTTTTGGTTTCTCCGTTTTGCGAAACTTCAATTTTGCATGTCGGTTTTCCCGAACCACTTTTTTCAAACACATTTGCTTGTATAAGATCCGCATACGGTGTTCCGCTTACTCTTTTAAACATTCGCATAAAGCTCGATTTACCTGTGCCATTAGCTCCATATACAACCGTTACGCCTTTTTCCGCAAAAGAAAGCTGAGCTTTCGAATCAAGGGCGTTTACACCACATATATCAAATATTTTAAGTATAGATAACTGTTCTAAAACCGTGCTTGGCAAGGTTTCTTGGCTTTTAAGTTCTTTATAATCAACGATTTCTTTTTTTGTTTGCTTAATGCACATATCTGCATATGCTTCAATTTGTGCATCCTCGATAGGTTGGGAGTTGTATATTCTCCATACAGCATCCCTAAGCCAGTACGGTTGATTATGCATCCATTTTTCAAACTTACCATACATTGCATTTGCACTCTCAGTCATTTTCTCCACTCCTTCACAAAACGTTCTGCTCGTTAATTAATTATAGCACTATTTAAGCGTAAATTCAATCAATTTTACAAAAAAAACACGTTTCTCGCGGCACTACTAACTAGTTGTGTGAGTGGATTTATCCTCTATTTTACAGAATGCATTTACTACAATCTTCCCGTATATACCATTAGATTTTTACTTTCTTACATTTGGAGGCGTTATTAGAAAAACCACACCTGCCAAAAACGAATGAAAAGTGATAGAATCTATCCGAGCCTATCTTCTCACTTTTTAGTTAACGTTTCAATTGTGATTCTAATACCGAGTTTGATTGCGTAGCAGAATATTACACAATCACCATGACTTGCATACTTGCTCCAGCTTTCCCAAAGAAACGCTGTCCCCAAATCCTGAACAGCTTGATTCATATAATTGAAGATGTTTTTATTTGCAAATCGATTTTGAGTAATTTTCAAAATTTTTTATTGGACACATCCATTGGCAGAATCCGTGAAAAAACATTGAAATATAAGGCTTTCGGGCACAAAAAAAGACCTTGCATCTAAACCGTAATGGTTCGGATTACAAGGTCTTTTCATTTTTCTGGCTCCCCATTATCAACCTAAATTGAACTGAACATTAGTCCTCCTCATCTCTTTGCTTCATTCTTTGCATGTACTGGTGCTCCTTAATATGATGCATCGCTTCGTTTGTATAACTATCTGCGATATCACGCAATGCTTCAGCGTATTTTGCGTACCCCATAGACTCGACCTTTTCGGCCATTTCGTTATATTTCTGTGCCAATTGCAATTCGGGTTTTCCTTCGGGATCTACTCTCACAACTCCTCTTTGATTAAATACTCCGATACAATACCCCCTTCTCATTTCATCATTTTCTACTTTGTTTAATTCGTTGATAATAAACTCGTCAATCAAACCGTTTTCAAGCTTTTTCGCATGTGAAAGACCGCGCCCTATAGTTTGGAGGACGACTTCTTCTCGATCTTCTTCTTTCCCCCACTTTTTACAATATGTCATCCAGGTTGAAAATATTTCTTCGTGATAGCATCCATTCCAATCTGTTCCTGGCACAACACAGAATTCGAATATCAGATGATATAGACGCTTTACGTCATATTCAGAAAGTTGTTCTTCATGAGTATCTGAATGCTTTTTTCTATAAACAAGCTTAATAAGTTCGCAGAAAAATTCAGGTTCGTTTGCAAGTCTATAACGCGTTGCCAATGGTTTCACCGAAGAATGATCATCAAGCCACAACAAATAAATCATCTCAATATCTGAAATTTCTTTTATACTTATGCTTCTCTCTTGCTGAAGCAAGCCAATTAAATTTATAACTGCATCTGGATCCAATTCGTCGTTGCTTTCGGTAGTAGCAGCTTTAATCAAAACTGTATATATCTCAGTATGAGAAATATTACAATTTTCAACGGTATTTCCATACAAATTGACCGCTGCTGCGTATCGCTCTACTTTCACTAGGTTTTTCCAAACAATATCCGACTCAACACTATCGTCTAAACCAAAGCGGGGTATAAGAATAGCACGCCAAAACAAATCAAAGTTTTCTTGTAAGAGTTGCTCAGCGATTTCAAATAACCGCATTGACAACCTTGGTCTCGACAATACCCATGCTACGTAATTTGCGTCATAAGTATTAAACTTTGCTGAAGATAACGCCTCCGGACCGTTTACTATAACAAACCCATAGATGACCGTAGCAAAAAAGGTTTTATCTATTTTATTTTCATAACAGAGTTGTACAAGCCTGAAAAATTCCTCCTCGTTTAATTTCATTCCTAAATGTTGAGCAATCCAAGTTGGTTGACTCAGAGCCGTTCCAAATTCGACAACTGAATCTATACCAAATGTCGTAAATATCTCGTAAACTGCATTTTCCTGCTTATTTCGTTTAGCTTGCCATTTTGTCTCGAATTGATCATCTTCATCATAATCGATATACCCTGATTCATACAACAACCGATAACTATATCGAATATCAGTCGGAGCAGTCAATGCAATACTGGAATCCAATATTTCTATCATAGATGAATCTATCTCATCTTCCGAGTGGTGTGTTATCCATTGTTTTTCAAAACAAAAAGCTTTCCAAAACGGATATTTTTGAGAATCACCCCAATTTGCTGCTTTCACATTGACTAAAGAAAGGAATTCAATCATGGTTTCACGTCCCATATGATCAAAGTCGGATAACAGGTCTTTCATTTTTTCATAATTTTCTTTAGCAAGAGACAAGGCTAATTGAGAGTAGTACTGGTATAAAGATGCAATGTCTTGATTCGAAAGTTTAATCTCCTTAGGCAAATTAGGTAGAATATATCGAGGACGATGTGTTCCCCCTGTCATGCGAGTAGCATGAGGAAGCAGTTGTGTGATGATCATCCAAGCAATTTCCGGACATTCGCGTTGTAACGCCATGAGTGCTGACTTCTGTTTTTCGACTGATGCCATTGTTTGTATATGCCATGGAAGCAAGATACTAACAATTGAATTTGTTGGCGTGTTTGAATAATTGGTT
Organism: Eubacteriales bacterium; assembly: GCA_045603085.1. Taxonomy (GTDB): domain Bacteria; phylum Bacillota; class Clostridia; order Oscillospirales; family CAG-272; genus SVQP01. The sequence continues at coordinate 55,399 of JAZULL010000132.1, forward strand.
TTCTCATATTTTAAATTCGCTAACAGTCCCAATATTCTGATGCACTTAATCAAATGATCCTTATCCCAAGCCAATCCTTCAACTGACCATAATACTGAACAAATAGTATTTCGAGAGAATATTGGGTTGTCATTAGCCTTGGGAAATAATGCTTCGATACTTTGAGGAGATGTTACGATTTGTTTCTCTAAACATTCTAAAAAAGTTTCTGGGCTTATTTCTGCAATCACAGGCAAATGCGATTCTAAACTTATCCAGACGGTTTTATCTGCATCAGTAAAAACTGCACGGATTAATTCTCTTGCCTTTGAGGCAATAAAATTCGATGAACATGATGTCTGCATTCCAATATTACAGATAATCGCTAAGCCGTGAATCAATCCATTCCTAAGCGCATCAGAATGATCAAATGCACCGCCTTCCGGAGTCAGCCAATCAATATCACCGTTTTCTTTAATGCGTTTATCCTTTTCTTCTAAGACCGCTTTCGAGACCTCAAAGGCTTTTTTGATAATATCGTCAAAATAAGTTTTTGAACAAGATTGGATTATAGAACGTCTATGATTTATATGCCATATACCATCCATGAACGAAACATTGGGATCAGGCTGCAGAGAATCTTCTTGGAGTTTTCGTCGGATATCCGAATAATTCGTTTCCAATAAAGTTGCCAATAACTCTTTATCATTACTATTCTTTTCATTCCATTCTCCCACCAAAGCGATCTTTGCCCAAAAGGAGTCATCAGAATAATCATGAGGTAGTTCTTTTGTCTCAACCAAATCAATTACACTGATAAATTTTTCTTTAATAAAATCCGGTATACTGCTTATCGTAACATACTTAGCGCTTCTATCATATCTGCTTGCCCAATCTACGAGCAATGCCCACACTGACATTGCATCATCTTTACAATTAGACGCTATTAAGGATCGGATCAAAAAATCATTGATGCTACTTTCGTAGTCCAAATCAAAAATGAGAATTGTGAATATCTTGCAGAACGCCCATAGTTGCTCGTCTGTAATGTCCTGATTATTATTAGCCTGTGATAAGTGTTTTTTTATTATATCTAGTTTTTCTCTATTGGTATCACTGGAGTAATGAGGAGTTTGAATTCTATTTAAAAAGTCTCTGGCACTCGATGCACCATTAGCTTGATCATGAATAAAACGGAGCGAATCTTCATTGGCTACTGAACCTGAAATCAAAACGATTTTATCAGTGTTTGGATCAAATGTTTCTTTGTTAAAATCGCTCCAAGCAGCGGCAATTACTTCTTTGAAAGCCGGATTGTCACCTATAGTTATTCCATGTTTTATTTGGCACAGCAGATTTGCTGAACGTGATTCTGCAGAAGCTGTCACAACAATATCATCGATATCTTTACCAAGTCTTTTGGCTTGAAAATCTAGTGATGTTACAGGTAAGTCTAGTAAAGGAGAAAAACCTTTTACCAAAAGAGCAAGAATAAATGTAGCTTGAACGCGGTGCTCAAAATCTACGCCACCTCCACCGGTAGAAAAAGGATTGCTAAGTTTTTTTACTGTTAGTCTATCTAAACTCTCGCCTCTCTGTGTTTGAGATGTCATATGTTGCCTCCTATCTGTCTTATCATGTCCTTTTTTGAATCGATTCTTTACAACATTATCTGACACCTTATTATACCATATAACTATAAATTGCACAATAGTTAATGTATGCATTATTATATATTATCCGCGGGCTCCCCCCTTCAGCCATGTTCAATGCAGCACAGATCTCTTAGATGTAAATATAAAAAATATCACTGAGAAATGAAATAGCAGTTCAAAGGCAGGTATCGATTGAAAATCTGCGCCAAGACTAATTCTCCACTCAGACAACAAGACAAATCTCACTTATTATACTTGCACAACATGTCTGAAAGAGTTCAGTGCCAAGCAATCACTTTCCCATGCGCAGAACTCCTACAACTATTTCGCTTGCGAATCATGTTCCAAGACTCTCAAGCAAGATTGAATATTCAGAAAAGACTTTCGTTCTGAAAAAATATGTTCCGTTCTATCACGTGATTTATGGAGTTTTAAAATAATGATCGCCCACACTCAATGAACGGGTACTGAACACCAAATAAATGTGACGCTGACTACCATAAAAGAAAAGCCGTCCGGAAATCTTGAACAGCTTGATTCATAGTATGAAGCGATATTTATTTCCCAACAAGATTTGAGCAGATCTCAAAAAGTATTATTAGACAAATCTAAAGGGAGAAAACGCGAAAAAGCATTGATACATAAGGCTTTTTGTTACAAAAAGGGCTTGCATCTAAACCGTAATGGTTCGAAATGCAAGGTCCTTTTGTCTCTATAACATTCACTTTATACCTATGCAAGAATCAAACCGTGACAAAAACCAACTACGCAAAGCACAAACAACAGCCTCATCTTTTACTAATACTGCTACATAACTACTATTAGTAGGTAACGCAACAACAGCCTCCTTGGTAGATAGTCCTTGTATTCTAATATCATTATCCTTCCGTAGGCGTATTTCAGCATTGAGAATTGTGAACAATTCTTTCAACTCTTCTTTAGCGTTTGCTGCTTTACTGATATCTGAATTAAATATCATCTGAAATTTTACCCCACGAGCTGCGGCAGTAGCAATTTTTCCATTTACATCACCATATATATTTCCCGAAACGCTTTGTCCCCAAATAATCTCATCCTTTTTTGCCCGTGTATACATAGAGTGAAGGTGTACTAACATTGCATCACGTGAAGTAAAAACAGTTAATTTATCATTAACTTTCAATTTATTTTCTGTCTTTGCTGCATATTCCTTGCGCTTGTAATGAACAGCCACACATACAGATACAATATTTGTTATTAATAAAGCGAACGATATAATTATTGGAATAAATACTTCTGCCATATTAAACATCCTCCTTATTGATCTCCATATATTCACAAGCACCACACAATATAGAATTTTGTGTACAGGCATATCGATAATATGTCATAATAAAATCATCATATTTCTCACATATTCTACTTCGAATTGGATTTTGATAGTTTACATCAACATCAAATAAATCCACTGCTCTTTGGTTAGTTATAGAACCAGAACACAAACTATTGACCCACGATTCATTGAATGACTTTTCTACACTTTTAGTTAGATTTATGCCATCACAACAAAATTTAATAGTAACTGCTTTTTTATCTCTTGTTAAAACAGAAAAAATCCCGTGAGTAACATCATTTTTTACAATAACACCCCATCCCCATTTATCTAAAAACTGTTGTATAGGTAATTCCCCAAATTGTTTATCCTGATAAACAATAGCCGATGCGGCATAAATATTATTTTTATATAGAATTCTTCCTTGAAATATACCATGTGGGATTATTACATTCCACGCGGAAAAACAATCGATAGAATTCTCATATAAATTTTGTTCAATAGTTTCACAACAACAAGTAAATGAAATCGCTCCATCAACTTCTATAAATCCTTTTTTTAGATGTACTCGCAATATATCACCGTCTAAGAAAAATGGGGAATCGCTACATGATAACAAATAACGTTCATGCCCTTTCTTTCCATCGATTGTATAATATGATACCGACATATATGATGAATGCTCATATCCAAACATATCAGTCTGATGTAAAATCACATTAATAAAAATACTATCAGAAACAAATTGAGTATACAGCCATTCAAAATTATACGAAGTAGCATTTTTCATTATTCTGCTCCTATTACAGTCAAAGCATATAAGCCCTCAGTTTATTATACTACAATTGTTGCATTTTTCAATACATGAAACGCCTAACAAAAATTGATGTAAATGATATAACAAATATATATTCACATATCTACGCAAAACAAGTTTTTTTGTTATAAACCTTTTAACCAAAAAACACCTAAAGTCAAACTGGCAGTTAAAATGAAGATGTTCAAAAATAAAGCCAAAAAAACCACATTGTGTCAATACTTAATCTAATTAGTATATTGAGAAAATTCCAAAAAAAATAGTAAATAGCAAACCCACAACAGATAGTAACGTAGCAATCGTGTTAGTTTTTTCTTGCTTTTTTAATCTAAATTCTTTATTCATTATTTCCTCAGACAATTGTTGCAGCACCATTTCTCCCAACTCAACATTCCCATGAACTAACGCTTCGCTAATATTATTAAGCAATGTAGCCTCTTTAGTGGGAAGATTGGAAAATGGTGTCTTTTCTGTAACATATGTATGTAATATCAGACACATTGTACGTACATTCTCGTTCTTCTTTTCGTGAAAAACACTTTTAAAATTAGCATCTGTATATGCATCATATCGAAATAAAATTTGTTCGAGTATATCTAAGTATGATGTTTGTTTTTTAGATGATAAACCTTGATATATTTTGTTATAATTCATCATCGACCGATCATAAATTTCCTCAATTGAACTTTTATTATCAGAAACAATGGATTTTATAGCACAATGAAAGCGTCTTAATTTAACTTGTTCTTGAAATTTATTAAGATAAAAAAAACAAAAAGCGCATATATACAACAACATAAGAAAAATAACAAGCACATACTGAAAAACATCCATATTATTACCTCCCCTAGTTTTTAAATACATTTATATTATGTCGAAAACAGAAGTATTTTTTAATATATTATCAAAAAAACTACGTAATCATTCAGTAAAATTATCCCCTGCAGAAAAATTCCTTAGTGAGTTGATTTTTCAATCACTCTATTACAACTATATATAAAAATCACTTAATAGGATTTATTGAAAATCTTATGTTATACTATACTTTCTTCGTCTAACAATTTATGACACTCAAGTGTTTTAAGAAGATTAATTGAATAACCCATTTCCTAATTGTAGACAAGCACTGTAATACTCCTTTATCTACGTCTGAAATACAATTAATGATTTCACAAATTCCCATCTCACTAATTAAAAATCCTTTATGAGACAGATTATAACAAATATCGACAATATATTCAATATTCAGGGATAATTAACAATTTATAGGGATAAATAACATTTTATAAGGATAAAAGCATTTTGTAAACCAAGATGTGTTTTTCGGATATTTAAAGTTATTTATGTCTTTTCCTCCTTTTCAATTCTTCCTCAGCTCGATACCCACCTTTGAGAGTTATGACAATTTTTTTGTTTCCGCAGACTTGGACGCACTCAACCAACCTGCGAACAGTAACGTCATCAAACTCCGTAAAGTTCATATTCGTCTGTTTGAGAATATCCATTATTCTTGCAATCTCTGCATTAACAGACTCACTCTGTGCTGCTTGACTCTTGGCAAGGTCGAGTTTACCGCGAAGCACAACCAACTGATCGAACATCTTTTTCAGTTCGACCTCATATCTTTCGGGATCACCCTCGGTTCTTGCCGCAAGTTCGGTCATTTGCTGAATATCTTCCTTCAGCTCGTTCATCTGCCTTTCGATGGAAAAGACATCAAGTGCTGCATTGTTTCCCGAGACCGCATAGGAAAGATTGCTTTGAATAAGGCTGAACACTTCCCCGCTGTTTGCCATCATCTTGGATAAGCAACGACAAATGGCTTCGTGAAGCATCTGCTCCTCTATCCCTGCCGAGTCCTTGCAATATGTTCTACCGTGTTCGATACGGCTCACACATCTCCAATAGTAAGTAGTCTTGCCTTTGGCACTTTTGGAGGTTCTACGAAAAGAACCACCGCAAGACCCGCACACAAGCAATTCTGTAAGGGCATATTTCGCACTGTACTTTCCCTGCTCGGTAACAGCAGAATCGAGTTTCTTTCTCTTATTGTTTCTTCGTGCAAGCTCAGCTTGTACCAAGTTGAAGGTATCACGGTCAATAATCGCAGGGTGATTGTTGGAGATCAGATATCTCGTTACTTCACCGCGATTGACCTTTGCCTTTTTACTGATACAATCGGTACGGAAGGTCTTTTGATAAAGAACGTCACCGACATACTTTTCATTGGAAAGCATATATCGAATAACCGAGATTGACCACACATCCTTCCCTTCCGGTGTTTTGATATTATTAGACTCAAGGAACTCCTTTAACTGTCCGAGACTTGCTCCATCGAGGATCATTCGGAAAAGTGCTCTCACGACCTCGGCTTCATCTGCAACAATATACGGATTTCCATCGTCACCCTTCCTCAGACCAAGCATTTTGAAGCGGAGAGAGTAAGTTCCGTTCTTCATTCTCTTTTGGATACCCCACTTGACGTTGGCGCTGATACTCTCACTCTCGGATTGTGCCATAACGCTGAAGAAGCCAAGTAAGGTTTCATTCTCTGCTTTCAAGGAGTCGAGGTTCTGTTCCTCAAAGTACACGCCGATACCCATAGCGCGGAGTTTTCTGATCCAAGTCAAGCTGTCGACCGTGTTTCTCGCAAAACGGGTGGTGGATTTGGTCAGTATCATATCGACCTTCCCTTTTTCACAATCGCGCATCAGTTTAAGGAACTTCTCACGCTTGTCTGTTCGGGTTCCCGTGATACCTTCGTCTGCGTAGATACCTGCCATCGTCCAATTCGGGTTTTCAGCGATCTTCCCGGTATAGTATTTCACCTGCGTATCCAAGCTGTTAAGCTGATCTTCTTCATCGGTGGAAACACGGCAATAAGCCGCCACTCTCATTCTTCTGTATTCATCCTTCCTGCTTGTGAGTGCAGGATTGGCTTCTATCTTTGTTATTGTTCTTACGGGTGCGTATTCGCTCATGCCGTTTTATCCTCCGTTTCTATGTTCGTTACCTCTGCGTGATTGATAAATGTGACGGTCAGCGTTCCGTCTCTGTTGACCGCTATCTTCTGTACCGTTTCCCGTATCAGCATTATGTCAAGTTCGGTGATAATCGGCAGATTGCGATACTTGTCCATCAGAGCTTCGGTCATTCCTCTGCTTCTGTCAAGAGGGCAGCACTCATATTTGTGTTCAACACATTTGAGTATCATCTTGGAAAGAACACCAAACTCAACGTCCGTCTGTTCCTTGACTCTCTCAATCTCCTTGTTCTGTCGTATAACCTCCATCGAGGGAGAATACTCAATGTTGGAAGTATTCAATCGCAAAAGCTCGGGATTGTTTCGCACCCGATTCAAGATAATGAGCATGGCTGTAAAGATCTCTCTGTCACCCAAGTATATATCCACCTTACAACCGCTTGGGCAAAGCCATTTTTCTCGGCTTCTCCACTTGTTGCGGCGCCCCATATTCTGACCGCAGCAGGAACACACTAATTTACTTTTGATAAGTGTGGTAATCTCGGGGAGCTCGGTCTGTGTGCCACCCATATCCGACTTTCTTTTGTTGGCGAGATCAAAATCGGTCTGCGATATGATGGCGGGATAACCGTCTGCCCCTGCGTATTTCGGATTTGCTATGATACGGGAGATCAAGTTTTTCGTCCACACAGATTTATCAAGATAGTAGATAACTCCCTGCTCTGTCAGTTCGGCGGCAATAGCCATTAATGACTTACCGCCTATGTAATCTGCGAAGATGTCGCGGACTACTTTGGCTTCAAATTCAAGAATAACGGGCTTGCCGTTCTTGACTTCATATCCGTAAAGTATGGTTCTTAAACTCATGCCGCGACACCTACGCTTTCTTTCAAATTCAGACCACCTTTAAGTACAAAGGTGATGGTTCCGTTATCGTCCGCCTTAATTCTTTCAACGATTGATGTAAAGAGGTTTTCATCAAAGGAAAGAATGGCGGGAGGATAACTCTGCAACAGTTCTTTGAGGAATCGGAGATCTTCAATGTAGTGAGTATCCTCATCTTCACTAATCAGCTTCAAACGGCGGTTGCGGAGTGTTGTGATTCTGTTTTGCAGTTCCGCCGTTTGCTCTGCGTATGAGACCTCATCCATAATGTTCTTCGCACGAAATTTAGAGTACATATCGTTCTGTGACCAGAGCTTTGCGATCTCCGCATCTATCTGTGCAATCTCTTGGCTACCCGAGACAAGCCTTGTGCGAATGTCGATGAGCTGTGTCAGCGTGTTATCGACAAGCAAGGTCTCATATTGGCGTAAGCGATTATACATTATAATAAAGGAAGAAAAGATCTCGCTTTCAAGGAGGTTCTTCCCTCCGCACTCATGCCCGGAATTACCTTTTCGGGAGCAGACCCAATAGGTAATACCGTTCTGCACTCTACGCTTATACGCCCATCCGCACTCATCGCAATAAATCATTCGGGTAAGCAAATACTGTTGCTTGGGGTTCTTTGGCGCATACTGTTCTCTCTCCTTGAGTCTCTGCTGCGCTACTTCAAAGACTTCTCTGCTGATAATGGCAGGGTGAGAGTTGGTAACATAGAACTTGTCCTTTTCTCCGTTGTTCTTGCGGTTACGCAAGGGTAAGATCTCGGGAGTAAAGGTCTTTTGGAGAAGTGCGTCACCGATATATTTTTCATTGGAGAGGATATATCGGATGTGCGCCTTGTTCCATTTACCTTCGCGCGAGGGTACGCCTTCACGGTTCAAGATTGCCGAGATCTGCCCCATTCCTTTCCCTGCGAGGTACATATCGAAGATACGGACAACGATTACCGCTTCTTCCTCAACAATGACAAGAGAACCGTTTTCAAGTCGATAACCGTATGGAGCGCAGTAGGTAATGAAGTTACCCTCCTCCATCTTCATTCGGTACGACATTGCCATTCTCTTGGAGAAGTTCAAGGAATCGTTTTGAGCAAAGGCGCTCTTGATATATAGGATCATTTCAGAACTCATCGACCTTGTGTCGATCCTATCACTCTCAAAGTAAACGCTTGCTCCGTAGTCTGCGAGTTTTCGCACCGACTCCAAACATTCAAGAGAGTTTCTTGCGAAACGCTGAACGCTCTTAACATAGATACGGTCGATCTTGCCGAGCCTTGCATCGTTCAACATTCGCTTAAAATCGTCTCTTTTATCCAAGCTCGTTCCCGTTATGCCCTCATCGGCGTAAATATCGACAAGCTCCATCTTGTCTGATGTGCGGATGAAATCGGTGTAGTACCTCACTTGGTTCAGAAAGGAATTAACTTGGTCGTCGGAATCGGTACTTACACGACAGTATGCCGCAACTCTTTGGACTCTCGCATTTGCGGAGTATTCCGCAAGCGGACGTATGATTTGTACTTGTTTTTCTGTGGCTACATTCATATTCGTGTCGCCCTCCTTTCGACCATGATTATACTGATTTTTGAGAATCCCGCAAGGATGCGATTATTATGCGATTTCTACCGCTGTGCATCCCATTGTTTCTGCGTTTTTCTTGTTAAGTCTATCAATGACTTTTCGTTCTACCTTTCCCGATCTGAGCAATCTGCGAAGCACATCGACAGATGCGAGGTAGATCATTTGTTTTCTTACTGCTTCACTCATTTACTCTACCCCCATACTGGTTTTCAGTGCTTGATCGACAGCCGCCATCGACTCTTTACTCGCCCGTCCAACGTAGTGGATGAGCCTTGACTTATCTACGGTTCGCACCTGCTCGGCAAGTACAATCGACCTCATAGGAAGATCACTACTCTCAATAGGAATATGCGTAGGCATAAACTTTTTCTTTTGACAGCGACTTGTAATGGCAAGCACTATAACCGTTGGGCTATGCGTGTTTCCTGCGTTATTTTGAATGACCAACACGGGGCGCTCTCCGCCCTGCTCTGACCCTACCACGGGATCGAGGTTAGCGATGTAAATCTCACCGCGTCTGATTTTTCTTTCCATAAATATGAACCTCCTTTGAATTGCCACAATCGGCTATGTATGAGGAGAACCGCCTCAATAATCGGGCGGTTCTCTTGTCATGAAATGAAAGGAATATACTGCTTCAGTTTCACATTCGAAGAGCAATTCAAGAGTGCTGTATTTGCTCCGAGGATGCTTTTGCGATACTAACTAGTACCTATGGTGCCCGTGCATGATTACACCGCAACACGCCCTAATCGAATCTGTAATTCTCTAATCCTCAAGATTCTTTTTTCAAACTATGCAAACGCGTCTTCGGTCAGCAGCGGGATAATTTATCCAAACTTGAAAGTTACTTCACATTAGACTCCGCCCAGCAAGTAGCTTTGCTTCTCAAAACAAGATACAGAAGATAATCTCTAAATTCCTCGCAAATCTGCTGATTGGTATTGATTCTGTAGCAAAACACAAGGAAGTAAAAGATCGCTTCTCTGTCATCACCGATACAAACCTCAATCTTGTTGCCTGCCTTTTCGCTTGTGTAAACGCAAGGCTTTCCGTTCAACCAACGGCGAATGTTCCGATCCTGATCCTTGAATATCTTTTCAAGTTTGCGCAGCGCCCACTTGCCGTTGTTGGTGAATGTGATCTCTGCCTGCTCGTCAAGGTGGTTATGTTGCGCGTCGATTGCGTTCATTACCGCGTTCATGTAGTTGTTAAATGCTCTGAAGTTCATTTTTCTTTCCTCCGTTTTTCTTTTGATAGCATAATTAAATACCCACAACCATATGGTTCTTCCCATCAAAGGTACGGGTATGTATCCGAGCCGCCGCAGGCAGACCTATGTGGAAATTGTTCTGCCGTTTTACCTTTGGCTCTTAACACACCTATTTGTCCTCGACACCCCAGTGTGACCGAACTATGTTCAGCGTAGGAAGTCATCAAGCGTCCGATTACGAGTCGGCTACATAGGAATCTCACCTCCCCCGGGTACTCCGCGGGCAGCGCCTTTCGGCTACTGAAGTATCATTATCCCTCACGTTTGTCATCGCCCTCTGTCGGTGGTAATCCGACTTCACTCAAAGTATCGTTTGATCGCTCCCTCCTTGAAGGGAGATCTTGGCGCACCTTTTGAGCTTGGCTTGTTTACTCATCGCAAAACTAACGTGGGTAAAGTGCTTAATGAATGGTATTCAATTGTCGTTTTTTCTGCTTCTCCTTTACTTACTGGCAATCGGATTGGAATACTTTTTGATGATGCCTTGTAAAATAGCAAGTTCCTCTCCTGCTACCGTTTCGGATAACCGCTTCAGCAAGTCGATCTGCACAGGACTCATGTATTTGAGACCGAGAGAATACCCCTCTGCAATCCGTACACCGCCGCCTGTGCCTCTCGACGTTTCAATGGGGTATGAACACATGAGGATCTGCAAATCGCGATCCACGGTATTTTTTGACACTTTGAACTCCTGCATCAGTTTCGATCTCGTAGTTGATCTGACTTCACACAGATATTCAAGCATCAGCTGACGTCTTTCGGTCGCAGCCTGCATGTATTCACACCTCCTTTCTTTGCTTTGTGGCAATATTTTACAAGGACAACTCCCCACCTAATGGGGAGTTAGAAAAAACATTTTCGTTTTTTAGAGCTTTTTTGCGGTTATTGGCATTTTATCAGCTAAGCCAACTGAAATTCAATGAAATTTACTGAATTATACTGAAAATAACTGTTGATTGCGAACCAACGAAAACGAAAAGAAGCCGCCGACGCGACAGATCATCCTATGGATATTCCATAAGACTTTCTATCGTATCGGCGGCTTCACATCATTGTTTTCGCAGTCCTGGCATTGCCAACCAATTGTAAAGTGAGATCCATCAGACGGCTTATGTAAGCTCTGTTTCGGCTCGGCGTCTTGAACTATTCACCTTTTCATATTCAATTCAATAGATGTAACCGTTTGGCGTAAATTAAGACAGTATGTATCATTCTTTCTCTTGCTTCTTTCCTTTCGGCACGATCAACTCTATCGTATTATGCCGACGGCTATGGTGTGACCGTACCATCATGACTCGGCAATTATCACACCGAAAATGGTGTTCGCCATTCTCAAGCGTTTGCCCAATGTTTAAAGTTCCACAGTTCGGGCAATAGATCTGAATAATCGATAAATCTGTTTTTGACATCTTTTTTCCTCCTGTAATTTCTAAAGCAAAAAAACAAGCCTAAAACACCTATTCGAACAAATAAGTGTTTTAGGCTGTATTTATGTATGTGTCACGAAGCGTGAGTTCACTCTCGAAAGTATAGATTACCTCATACAGAGCAAGACTTTTTTTAACCGCAGTTTGATTTTATTCATACTATAATCCTCCGTGCATAATGATAATGTGAACTATTTGTGTAAGTCAGTTGATGTGTCGTCTCCTTTAACTATTTCAAAGTGAACTGTATAATGTTGGCAAGTGAAATATTACTTCACTTTCAATATTAGAAAGGATAGCACCCAGATGGAAAACAATTGCTTTAAGGAAATTGGTCTGGCTATTAAAGCCGAGAGAAAAAAGGCGGGGTTAACACGTGAACAGTTGGCTGAAACAATCCACGTATCCACAAGGTATTTGATTGCCATTGAAAATGATGGGCAGGCTCCAAGTTTTCAAGTACTGTATATGCTTGTACGAACACTTAACATATCTATTGACCAGTATATACACGAGGATTCTTTACCTACTCAGAGCACATTAAGACGAAATGTACTCGCTTTACTCGAGAAAATTGATGAAAATGATTTGGTTATTATAGAAAGCACAATATATGGTATAATGAGCAGGAGTAAATAATTATTGATTCAACCAACCATTTATCAACGAAGTATCTCTCAGTAGCATGCAGGGGCTATACACCTCCATTTCAGCAGATTAACGAATCAAAAACGTCCCACTGGCCAGGGGATAAAAAAGATCTTAGGTTTGAGACATTTTTACATTACACACCACATGAATGTACGCCGCATTATTTTATTGGGCAAATTCATTTCGCGCCCTATCACCTTAAGCCCCTTTTCACAATAAAACGTCTGCTGCACTTAATATTATTTATAGAACTTACCATCAAGAGGCATTATCCTTAAACACTCTCATATACAATATATTGGGAATGTCAAATCCATTTTCGCTTCTAATCCTCTTAGTGAATTTCACCTTGAACTTTTCGCTTGTAATTGTGTCAAATTTCACTGTAATAATCTGCCGGCCATCTAATTGCTTTAGAGTAGAAATGACCTTCCATCCTTCATCTACCCATGCTTCAATCTGAATCTCCGCCACTCTTCTCTCAACATAGTGTTGAATAACAACTAAGGTGTCCACAATAGTGGGAATTTCAAAGTGAAGCTCCACAAATGGTTCCGGATCATTCACATCCGGACACCAAAAATTATCCGCATGTTCTCCGAGGTTATCCGCCTTAATAAATGGAGGGGCAGTTGGATATGTTGTTGATGGTATATACTTAATGGTGCTCGACCAGCTTTTAACGACATACATCATGGCGTCTCCATCATCTTGCATTGGCAAAGACGGGTGCCAAATGCACTTTGAAACTTTTTGGTATATCGGATAATAGTACACATTCCCTGCGCGTGTATCATCAATCCGGATCGTGTTTTCATCAATAGTTAGTGTTCCCTTAAATATCCTATCACAAGCATACAATACAATCCCATCAATATAACAGCCATCATTACAAAAAACAAAATCTCCGCATTGATCTGGCATCGCCTTTTGAATATTCTTGTGAGCAAAACTTTCACTCATGTGCAGTCCTGCCAACTCTCGCAAAATCTTTTTCAACACGCATCGCTCTTGCCCTATCAACTCATATAGCATCGATTGTAACTTGCGTGCCGTTTTCTCACTATAATTTATGTCATATAAGTTGTGATTCTCTGAAATTGATTTTTTCATGGCTAACAAACGGGCTTTTTCATATTTGTCAACAATTTGCTCATATTCATCTACACATTGACTAAAAACACTAATATTAAAGTACGCGTATCTCGCGGTAATATATTTTAAGCGTTTAAGTATGTTCTTTTTGTTTTCACATACCATATGTAACACACGATAATCAAAACATCTCAGGTGTCTAGCCACCAATCCATCCGCAAGCAATTCGGTCACTTTCAATCCATAACAAGATAAATCATAATGATATTTGGAATCGACAATGTGTTCGCCTTTAAAAAAGTAAGCACCTTTATGCTTTCCTCTTCCTGTAGCATAATCATTTAATTCACTCACAAATGATTCTAACGAAAACTCACATGTTATATCATTGCGAACTTTGAAAATGCAAAATACATCGTCGTCATTAATATGCATATCAACTTCTGCAGCTTTTACCAAAGCTTGATGATATTCACTCATCACTACATCAGCACTATATACGCCTCGCTCAATAGAAAAGCATTTACAATGATATACTGATCTTTTCGAATCACAGCCATAAACCAAAATTGGATGAATATCATGCTTTATTTCATAAAAAGGTGTAGCAGAAATATAATACTGATCCACCCAAGCATAGATATATTTATTCGAAGAAATGCATTCCGTGAAAAAATCTATTGTGTTGAAGCACAGAGCTGTCGAATATGTAAACGTATCTATGTCCATTACCCCTGAATAAAAACATTTATAATCAGTATAATCATAAAACGAGGGATATTCATAGCGATAAAAAATATTTATAAAATTGTTCATGTACCACCCCTCTGTTTTCGGGCTAATAAACGGTATTAGCAATGGCAAAGAGTGATGTGTATATAGCGTCATATCGGCTTTATCATTAATTAATAATTTCATATTTTGAATTCCCCCTCTTATACACAATTCAGTTACCTTGATTTAAGGAAATAATGATGCAAACGTAATAGTCTTGTTGTATAAACTTGATTTCATCCTCTTTAAATTGGTTTTTTATAGATACTACCAAAATCGAGGGCTGTAATTGACAATTGTAGTGACACAGCCCATTAGGATTTTTCCCTTACTATCATCTAACCGAATGACATATGCGCAACATTAGGGGTACACAACAAGTAGGATAAGGGGTAATTCCGTGTCAGGTTGATATCGACACACGGCATGATTGGTTCAATACTGATCGATGCATTTTTTTGCCTCAACACATTTCAATTCACCACAAATTTGCGCATATACTACATCATCAACTTAGAAAAAACACATAGCCTTGCCTGTCTATTCGAAATGACAAATCTATATATAACTATTCACCCAAGCAAAGAGTTCTCTTCTCAAGATCGAAGAAAATCGCCTCAAAGGCAGAGAAGCCTTGCTTGCATGCGGTGGATAAATAGGCAAGTATGTCAAAGTACGCGACAGTCACCGGTTTGGTGCAGAAGCCCTTTGAGGCCTTCCATTTCGCCGTGGCAAAACGAATGTCCCACTCTGCTTGGTTGTTATCAAAGGGTACGGAAAAATCCTCCGCAAACAGGCAAATATTAGCCTTGAATTTACGAAGACGATTCAAAAACGAACCCGTTTCGATTGCCCGTTTTTAGTTTGAGGAGGACATTCGAGATGTTCTTGGTATCCCTCATTCAGAATTGAGTCATACTCCAGGGTAGGTCGCAGAATTTCAGAGTCCATTTATCTCCGTAATTCTCCTCAATTCCGTTCAGTTTCCGCAAGAAATGAACGCCAACAGAGGGCATGACGGGACTGTTCGTACTTGAAAAATGAATCCCTCCGTCATGGATCACCATTCCCGTGAAGTACGGCATGCCCTTGCCTATTTGACTCCAGAGCCTCCTCTGAGCTCCTGTTTCGAGAATTAGGTGATTTTCCGTCAGATGCGCGATATGGAGCTAGTAAAGAGTCTTATACAGATGGAGGCTGGTCTCGTCGCAGTGACAAACATCCAGATTGTTAACTTTTTCGTGAATTCGCCCAATATCCTCTTGGATGTTGTCATAGCAGCGACATACGAAATTGGCGATGGTTCCATCACTCATGGGAACCTTCAAAACATTCTTCAAAAGCTCGTGAGTGCGAGCCATACTCATCATGCCATGCACATAGAGAGTCATCGCCAAGGCGCCCCCCGACTGATGTATTGAATGGTTGATTTAATTATGTATCTGCATGGTTCTAGTCATACAATACCCCAGGCGCATTAGGCATTACAATGCTGCGGCGGCATGAGCAATTGCCTTGCGGCTGATCTCTACGTCCACCTCGTACTTTGTTTGGATCTTTTTCGCATTTGCCAAGCATTTGGCCCGATGAGGGAACCCTGCACACCTGGTATAAAAGCAAAAAAATTTCTTCTGTGATACCTTCTTTTTTTGATCTGAGCTGTCCTTCCCCTGTGCCCCTTTTGTTCCCGCTGCTTTCTCAGAGGCTCTTAGGTGAGGGCTTCTTATATCCGTCCTCGACGGGTATTGAGAACGGTTCCCGCTATTACGGTTGATCTGCTCCAGCAATTCTTGGATGAGTCAGCTCTGCTCTTCAATCATCTTTTAAAGCCTTTCATTTTGCCCCAGCAGATACTTCTTCAACTCTATCGCTTCTCCCCATCGTTTTCTTATCTCTAATTTCACCACCTTTCGCTTTAAGCGTCAATATGACATCTTTTTTCAAACCGGCATCTTGACGGCTGAATAAGCTACATCTACAGTTTCTGTATTATTTATGAGGCATTCAATCGCTATACAACCTCAAACGATTAATTTGCATTAATATGGTCAACAAGAGCTATACAAAAGTCATTAAGCGTAAGATCCGTTATTGTTAATAACAGCTCATCTGGTACTTCGATTTGAAATTTTTCTTCAATCATAATAACAAATGTCACGTGAGATAGAGAGTCCGATAATAAATCAACCATTGCGAAATTGTCAATCACATCATTTGTTTCTGTACGCTGGATCAATTGGCTTATTTGTAACAGTTCAAATACAGCTTCTTTGCATGTAACCAACTCCATTTCCCTTTTCCCTCCAAATATTATACTCAACCCACATACCATTCAAGCTGTGATTCGTACATTCTCATATACTTACCATTCTCTAAGTGCATCAATTCATCGTGTGTCCCCACTTCACAGATATTACCATTATCAAAAACAATAATTCTATCTGCATGTTTTGCGAATCCCAAACGATGAGAAATAAAGAATACCAATCTATCTTCTGCCAGCGACAATATATACTCGTACATTTTGATTTCAGAAATAGGATCAAGAAATGCTGTAGGCTCATCTAAAATCCAAATTTTTGCTTCATTATTTGCCAACATACGTGCTAAAGCAATACGCTGAAACTGACCTTTTGAAAATTCCACACCATTTTCAAGTTGACCTATGTGTGTATAGATTCCGTCTGGTAATTCTTTTATATAGTCATACATATCGACTTGCTTTAGTATATTCCAAACTTCCTCATCATCCATATATTCTCCACCTCGCCCCAACTCCACATTTTCCTTTATTGTAAATTGGTAAGATTGGAAGTCCTGCATAATGGCAACCGCCTTCCCAACTTGATTGTAACACATCCCAGAGTTTTCATTTAAAAGCCTGAGCAAAATTTGCACAAATGTTGTTTTTCCACTTCCATTAACACCAACCAACGCTATTTTTTCTCCCTTTTCAAAAACACAGGATACCCCCCTGAGTGCATTACTTGATGCCTGTGGATATTGATAAAACACATCCTTTACTGATAGAACTCCATTCAATGTATCTGGATTTTCGGTATCGATCTCTGGCATAGCCATTATTTCATAGTAGGTTTGGATAGATTTCATATATTCTTTTTCAGAAAAAATATATCCCGTTAAGCTCTTAAAAAGCATAAATAATTGCACCATCAGAGATGTCATAAGAGTATAGGAACCCAGAGATCGATTCCCTTTTACAATACTGTTAGCAGTAACTAACAATATAACTAACATCATAAAGAAAAAGAAACCGGACATTGCAAGTTCTGTAAAAAAAGATAATAGATTCATTTTCAATCGATACTTGCGTTCCATATCAGAATGCTCCTCATACCTTTGTGCAAAAAATGGGAGTTGTCTGTTTATTTGCATAGTGCTATGATTAACACGATTTGATAAAACACTCTCAAAGTATGCGCTCATTCTTTCTTCGGGTGCCAATAGTGCATCATAATAGCAGCTCCATTTCTTACCATTCCGTTTTTGAACAATGAAATAAAGCAAAAATGCAATAGCTAGAACCCCCAAGAGGGAGAGATGTATTTGAACCAACATAATGCTGTACACCAAAAAATACACAAAGATATTAAACAAGGACGTGATATATGAAATAGATTGTGCGTATTGATCGGGAGCTTTGCACGATAGCCATATTTTATAATTAGAATCCGCACTTTCGAAATGCTCATAAGAAATCTTGCTGATTTTTTTCATCAGATCATAATTCTTTTGCATAACAATCTTTTGGGTAAAGCGAATATTAAACAAACTGAACAGCCATCTTCCTATAATGAACAGCAGAAGACTAAACAGAACAAGCAGTATATGAAACATGACCCTCTCAACTGCTTGATTATTCATTAGATTTTGTTGATTAATAGAATCAATAATATCTTCACTAAATTTCAGTTCAACTACACTCGCAAGTGGAAGGATGAGCGAAATAATGAGTATTGTCACAAAACCGATTTTATTTGCTCGAAACAAATCCTTCGCTATCTGTACATAAAAGTGAACATTTTCTTTTAGTTTTACGAAGCATCCACGCATAATCTTCTCCCTTAATGATACAGTTCCTTCTGCATATTAAACATTTCTGCATAACAACCATTTTGATCAATTAATTCTTGATGTGTTCCAGTTTCTATAATTTTCCCCTTCTCCATTACCACGATTTTATCTGCTAGACGTGCAAACCCTATGCGGTGCGAAATCAGTATAGCTGTTTTCCCATTTAATACGGTTCTAAAATTGTTCAACAATTCGATTTCTTTCATAGGATCTATAGAAGCCGTGGGTTCATCCAGAATTAATATTTCCGGTTCTCCCATATAGGCAGAGGCAATCACTAATTTTTGCATCTCTCCGCCTGAAACATCTATACCTTCGGGGTCATATGATTTGCCAATAATTGTTTCATCCTTTTTGGGGAACTGATTGAAGAATTTTTCAACATTAGCCTTCTCATATGCAGATTGAACAGCTTCTTTCTCGTACATCATTTCAATTCTTCCAAGACCCACAAATTCTTTCATACTCACCGAAAACGTTGAATACTCTTGCGGAGCAGTACCAAAATAACAAAACACATCGTTTTTAGAGAATTCTTCTATAGGATGTCCATTAATAAATATAGTGCCATCATCGGGTGTATAGGCACCACATAAGAGTTTTGATAGTGTGGTTTTACCGCTTCCATTGTAGCCAAGTATACTAACTATCTCTCCTTTGTTTATTCGGAAACACACATCATCCACAGCCTTACACTTCGAATTCGGATAAGTAAATGTAACATTCTTTGCCTCTAATTTCTGAAACTCCCCTGCACACAATTCTGTGAATTTTACAGGCCTCATGATCGACATTCTTTTTATATCTTTATTGGATAATGGAAATACCAATTGATAAAAGTCATGAAAATATCTCGACTCATCAAAAAAACCTGAGAAAATATTCCGTGTTAATGATTGGATTGTATTGGCACATGTTTCAGATAACCCCCACAACATAACGAATGTACCTATATCATATTTCCCACTTTGAACCCCCCAAATAATAATGAAAATGCTTGTGAAACGTAACAGCAAATTTAATATGTCAACACACATATTGTAGCTTGTAGCTTTATCTGTTATCTTGATTTTTTCTTTTAAATATATTTCCCGATTGCATTTCCATTTTGATAGAATTAGTTCAGCAAAGTCAAATATCCGCATCTCCTTTGCAACCTGTTTATCGGAAAATAGCCCCGATAAATAATTCAACTTTCTCTCTTCCTTTATCTGCCTTTTGGAAAGTTTATATTGCAGATTGGTACTTATAACCGTACTGATGCTACAAAACACCATAACTAAAAAAACGTAAAAAAGCAAAAGTGGTTCGTGAATAACAAAAATGACTATTGCACTCACAATAACAGAAACATTCCCAAAAACCACAGAGAATATCTTAAAAATAAAAGAACTTGCTTTATTTGTGTTTTGATTGACATATGAATACTTCTCCCAAAAAGAAGTATCTAAAAACATTTCCTGGGGGGTTTCTATACTTTTTTGCATAAAAAGTTTATGCATAAAAACATCCACTTTTAACCGGAAAAGATTATTCGCAAAAGCCTGCAATATGCCCAAAAATCTTGAAACCAACCAAACGAAAAGATACGCAAACAAAAGGACAACAAATAGTGGGCTTAGTTCTCCCTGAGGTAATATTTGCACAAGTTCATTCACTACATTCTTATTTAAAAGATTGATTCCAACTGAAATCCCACTAGAAAGCAGTAAAACGAACATCAATCCCAATATGTATTTGAAGCAAAAGCGAAAAACCTTTTGCATAATCAACAAAGTGTATTTCATTTTGTTTCACTCCTTCAACAATTTATTTGCATATTTTCAATATCTCATTTGCAACTAACGAAATAAATGTTGAATCTGTTATACATCCACACAACATGTTATACTGGGAGGAAAAATTCCGCGATAATTCTACAATTTCAACCGCCGAAAGCTTCTTTCTTGCAAATCTCCCACTGTCGTCTACTGTAACTGTATAGTCACTAAAAGCTAACGCAAAAGTAATACATTTATATACTGATTTTAATGCATTAATTGTATCCTTGATATAATCGCTAACATCAGTCAAAGGATTAATAACTACAATAGCCAGATCCGGCAAAACGCCCTCTAAAAAAGTAGCACTTCTAATAAATGTATTTTCATTCACGTTATACGGAATCAATCTAGATTGCCCACCTGTTATAATGAGGTCTGAATCTGTTTTGTTGTCGATATAAACCATTATCCTTCGAAGTAAATCAATTTTTTGATCGCAACCCAGATCAATTGTACAATCATTTCTGTATCCATCAGAAAATGTGACACCCGCATTCATAAATGCCCCATGATTTTCAGTAGACAAGTAGAAACATCGACAATTCCTTTCCTCAAGTGCTTGTTTTAATGCAACTTGCATCGTAAACTTGCCTTGAGAAGATGATGTTCCAAAAACACCTACGACCGGTTTAGATATAGGAGATTTATATTTTACGACCTCACATACTCTTTTGTATGTGAGGTCATTAAACAAGGGAGGTCCGTCAATATGTAGTCCTTTTTCCTTATATAATATCTGCCATTTATACGGAACAGGGATAAAACTGAATATATTCCACTTTGTTTTTTTATAATTTTCTTCTAATATATATTCGAGAGAAAATTTTTTATCATATTTGCTTATCTCATCTAAGTGTCCAATCACTAATGTATCGACTTTTTCCGAAATATCCGTAATGTTTTTAAATACCTTTATATTGTTCGAGCCAATCCCTATCAAATCACCAGTATCCTTATTTACTGTGCCTTTTTTCACCGAATCAACAGCGCCAACAACACTATAGTTATAATCACCATTGTATCTTATAAGTGAATGCATTTCTTTGCCAAATGGAACCAAAACAATATTTCCATAATGTTTCTCTTCAAGAATAAAATCCAGTCCATCATTAATCAACTCTATTTTTTCGTTCAACATATTAGATATATATTCTTTTGCATTGATATCCTTGGGTAAGAGTTTAATAATGCCATTAATGTCATGACATGGTTGATTTTCAATAAGTTTGGATATTATATACGGTGCGGCATAACTACTACCAGATGCAAAGTATTTTTTATTCTCTTTTGTTTTTATTCTAAATAGTTCACCTCGTACAGCCAATGAGTAATGTTCACTGTCATTTTTACACACAATAGAATGATCTTTTCCCGGTATAGAACTTACGCGATAAACATTGCAACATCCCCAAGGCAAAGAAGGAACACCATTGGAGGGCTCTGCAGCAAATATCATTATTCCAGATGCAGCTGCCCTAAAACACACGTCATCCAAGATGTGTCTGTCCATGAACATTGTCGTGCCCATACTTATATTTATAATATCGGCATTTTCTTGAATAGCGATTTCAATCGCTGCTGCAATGTCTTTTATATCAATAATTGTGTCTGGCACTCCAGATGGCGATATTCCGGGACAAATGGACAATATTTCAATGTCAGTATTTTCATCAATAATAATACTTGCAACTGCCGTCCCGTGTCCAATATAATCCCGCGCCTCCTCTTTATGATAACATCCATTATATACGATATATTGGGATATTAATGTATTGGGGAAAACATCTGCATTTATGCCTGAATCAATAATTGCAACCTTCATCTTAACATTTCACTCCATCCCACTTGTTCATTAAATTACATTATTCTCAGCTAATCCATATTAACTTATATTGTTCAATGTCTGTTACTCGCATCAAAACAAAATTCTTTGGTTGCAGAATCACCAAAACATAAATTTAACTATGTGAATTTCATTGTCTGGCGATTTTTGTGCGAGTTTTATTTTTTGTTTTTATTTGATATTCAAACCATTGCAACTATTACAGTTATTGCAATCGTTGCAAGTTTCACAGTTGCCATAGTACTGCTTCATTTTTTCATCCACAGGATAGTCAGTTTTGTAATCTTTCACAGGTTTCTTCATGTTATCAGCTCTCCTTTTTTGCATTTGTTTTATATTTCAGTGATTCTGCCTATATAATTATTACGACTTATAGAATTTCCTCATAAAAAGAGGATTCTGTTCAGAATATAGTTTTGACGCAAGGCTATCGGAGTTTTTTATTACACATTGATTCATTGCACAAAACCAATCAGGAATCTTCCACAAAAATCCTGTTTCCTCGTACATGCCAATGTAACAATAATTACATCTGTTTTTTAAACTACATTCTTCGCATTCCGCATCTGTTTTTTCCATTTGAGTTTTTAACCACACTACTTTGTCTTCATCAATACCCGTTTTTATTGTTCCTAACTTCAACGCATATAATGAGAAATTCGTATGGTTGCAGGGATAAATATCGCCATTTGGCGTAACACTAAATTGATTCACTCCTGGCTTACAGGAATCTGTTTTTTCGGTTATATGCCTTATAATACTTTTATCTATCCAATGAGAATTAGTTGTTTTTCCCTCGCAATATCGAACATATATATAGTCGATAATCTTTTTCATCTCTTCTTCAAATATACATATATCATCATCAGTCCATCTGTCTCCACCAGCAGGATAAAAAGCAATATTGGTGAATCCCATTTCATACAAGTATGAAATATTATCGAATAAGTCGCTCAATGTTGCTGTAGAAAAAGTCATTCTCACAGGAAGTTCCTCGATAAAGTCGTGCACATTATTAATAATCCTGTCCCATGATCCATTGCCGTCATAAAACCTTCTATTGAGATCGTGCGAATTTTTGGCTCCGTCGAGGCTGAGTAAAACATTAACATTGTTTTGGCGCAAATAATAATATACATCATTAGTCAGCAAGGTACCATTCGTGGTAATAGAGAATCCGAATTTGTTATGATATTTTGTTTTATTTAGTGTGATGATTTTTTCGATCAAATCCATTTTGAGAAGCGGTTCACCACCAAAAAAAGTTATATTAGAGTTTTCATGTGACAGTTTATCAAACATAGCTATAGCAGCCTCTGCCGTTTCTATCGTCATGTCTTCGCTGTACTTTTTTCCACAAAAACAATATGTGCAATTTAAATTACAATTCAATGTAAGATATAAAACCAAACCGTCATATCTTTTTTCCACAGTACTCATGTTATTTCTCCAATCGGTAAAAATATTGATGTGATCGTTAGCAGTCCCTAAACATGTTCATTATACTAAATGCGACACTCTATTTCAATATTTTGGGATAATCAACGATTTTTGGGGATAAATAAAAGCCGTTCCCCTATCACACGCGAGGAATGGCTTTTGGTTTTATTCTATTTGTGTTCAATCAGATGAATGAATATTATCTGCCAGAACGATATGTACACCGACGATATGTACACCGACCATATGTAGCAGCACTAATTGTTCCTGGAACAGCCCCAGTTAGAGCAGGAGCCATACAAGGACAAGTTACGGCGCTTGTTTGAGAGCGTAACTTGTATACATTTGAGTCGAGGGCACCGCAAATGTACGATGCCCTCTTTAAGAATAGATATCGACATCAAATGTCATTTCCAGATTTAACACAATACGATGTAGCATTCGATGTCAATAGTTGCTCAAAGGAACTGTTCTACGATTCGCACACATCCGGTTGAGCGATCTTCAAATGTAAACTCATACAAATCCCCCTTGCGTTTTTGAGACACAAAAACCAAAGGAGTTCCATTATCATCTGAAGGCCAATCCGGTTCTTGAGGCCAATATGGTTTTTTTTCGTTTTTGCACAAAAAATGTTTTTGTAAAGTTTCTTTGAAATATTTTGTTTTTTTGCCTTTTGGCAATTCTGGAGGTAGGTTAATGTAAATAGTGTCAATGAAGTTATCTACCTCTTTTCCTCCAATGTGACTAGGCAAAGCATCGACATAGAACAAAAACTGATCTTTATAATATGAGGAAAATTCGATATCCACAACGTAGGTTGATACGATTGTGTAAATTAGACGATAAGCAGTAGATCTTCCCATCGCTGTATCAAAGCCGCCAAAAACACCGATTGTACGTAATATATCGAAATCATTTTCCTTCAGAGTCTTGGCGCAATCATATTTTGACCAATCGACCGATGTGATATCTTTATTAGTTGGCAGCAGATTGTTTAGTTCATCAAGAATGGTCGGATTATTCCTAATTATGTTACCATAGTCTTTTGCCGTAATAATTAACCTTAAATAATCGATTGTTGATTGGTTGATTTCCATAATAAACCTCACACTTATATTATTTAAAAAATTCCGTTATCCTTATATCCACGAATCCGCTATAGCCAAACTTCTTATGAAAAGCAATGTGCGCTGTTCGAGATATAGCATAAATATCATCCATATCATTCTTTATTCCTTGAATGTGATGTAATTGAACTTTATACCCATCGGTGCCTATGGGGGCTTTTCCTCGCGCCATTAGGCTCAGATTATCATCAGTCAAGTCATAATATGCGCTAGTTTTTTTGGTTGCTGCAGCTTCTTTCCAATACTTAGACTTTGTAGTCCTCCATTTACTGGTTTTGTGCTGACAACTGTTGTGCACAAGTATTGTGTCATCACCAATATGATAAGTATGATAATCCTCGACCTCAAAATTATATGTAGTTTCAGGGGCTTCAAGCAGTTCATGTTGTACTTGTTCTACTACAATATATTCGCCATTAAGCATAACAAGGATATCGCCCGCGCGAAGGTCAATGGCACTTGTCCAGCCCTTTTGAGGCACATAGAATGGATGCCCGGGAGTACAAGTGATTTCATCACCATTTACAGTTACATGAACCCATTCTTCAGTTTCGTTGCGGAAAATCTGAACAACTTCCTTGAGAGCAGTTTCACCGGTTTCTTCATCGGTCGCCCATACCATGTCACCAGGTTTGATGTCTTCAATCGGAACAAGTCCGTTTTTGGTTGCAACAAGAGTTCCGGCAATGAAGCATTGAATTGCGCCAAGTTTCTGCCCTATGAACTGGATACCACCAGCCATTACACCACTTGTTATACCTACCCTAAGAGTATCTTTAAGAGAAGGCTCTCTGCCGTAAGCAATCTTTTCGGTTGCTGCATACGTAGCAGCACTGATTGTTCCTTGAACAACACCAGTTAAGAGAGGCGCCATGCAGGGACATGCAGCAGTAATCGCACCGCTTACAGCACCTCCAGCAGCCGAAATACCAACAGCCTTCCAGTTGATCTCTTCGCCACTGATTGCCTGAGATATAATACTCGAAACAGCACCGCCGACTGCACCAACCGCAGCACCGATTACGATATGCCAGAACTCGCCACCGTCATCGGTACGTGCGATGGGGTTATTATCGCAATAAGCAAACAGATTCTTGTCGGTAAAGCCCAAAGGCGATGCAGACAGAACGCTGCTTGTGTCCGCATTCAGGAATCTACCCCACTTCTGATTGTAATAACGGCTACCGAGGTAGTACATACCAAGATCGTTATCATAATAGTATCCACGGTAACGGAAAGGATTGTACGTGTTCGCTACAAGCTTATCGGTGGAGGAGGCGCTGCTTACCACCGATACAGTTGTCATACCCCAAGCATCGTAATTGTAAGTTGCAATTCTGGTTCCGCTCTGGTTATAGATCGCAACGATATCGCCCTGAAGATTCTTTTCAAACAGATAGTCATTGAAGACTCCGGAAGCAAATGAACGTGCGCGATATCGAATACCTACAGGAGCTTCGCTCTCGTCATACAAATAAATGAGGGTGTAGGACTCAACATCATCAATGAAAACCGTTTCCTTTACAATCTGCGTTCCGTTCAGCGTGTACTCGTGGCGAGTAACTTTATCCGTATCATTATCGGTAATCTCTTTAAAAATTCTGCTACCGGTGTCGTTATAGCCGAAGGTTATTTCCTTGGATGCGCCGTCCTTATAAGAAGCGAGCTGACGACCATTCCAACCGAATTCGGAAGCACCTATTGTAAGAGGATTTCCAATAGAATCATACGTAATTGCCTCACCAGTTTGACCATAATAATATGTTAAGAGGTCTCCCCAATTATCATTGTCATACGTATAGGAATAATAATTCTGAATTGTTCCAAGAGAACCTGTGGTAAAGGAATACTTAGCCTTACCAGTAATGTTCCCAGCGTTGTCGTAATTATAAATGTAGGTGAGACCGATGGGACGGTTGTCTTCACGAACCAATTGTCCCAAATCATCATACTGATATTGATATTGGATGACACCGCTGGCATCTGTAATTTGGGTAATGTTGCCGTTGGAATCATAGGAATAATTATATGTTGTGGTGCGGTTCCCTACTTTGGATACAATCTGAGCTACCTGAAGCGAGCGGTTTGTTCCGCTGCTTGTGAAGCCGTATGTCAGGGTATTGGTTACTGTACCCGATGCCGTTGTCATAGATGTCGTCTTCGAGCTGACTCTTTCCAGTGCATCGTAAGACGGAACAAAACTATATGAAACGGATCCGGATGTGAGCGTCATTTCTGACAGATTATTCTTGTCATTGTAGTTATATGTGTACTTTGTGACAAGGTTGGCAGAGGACGAAGTCAACGCATAGTCTTGGCTGTGAGAGATCGTGTGAATACGAGACTGCTCATCATAAGTAGTAACGGTGGACGCCAAATTCGTATTTCCGGAAGATTCAATGAATCCGGTCATGCGATTCTGATCGTCATACTTGTATTGAAATACACGGTTGTTTACGTGATCGCTAAACTTACACATATTCCCGTTAGCATCGTATTCATACGAGTATGCCTTCGTCTGCGTGCCGTCAATAGTATACCACACCTCAGAGGTTCTGTCAAGTTCATCGTACACATAACGTACGATGAGACCGTTGCTGTATGTAGTGGTAGCAAGCT
Source organism: Eubacteriales bacterium (assembly GCA_045603085.1). GTDB lineage: Bacteria > Bacillota > Clostridia > Oscillospirales > CAG-272 > SVQP01. Next base: position 82,783 of record JAZULL010000132.1, read on the forward strand.
TCCCGTTTTGCGAATTATAAGTCGCACTAATGAGAGTATTGCTGCCCGCCTTAATACTCGTAGTATTGCCAAAAGTATCATACGCTAAGTTGTACGTGGTGCTTTCAGTAATAATCTGAGTCAGCCTATCTTGAGTGTATACATACTGTACAGACTCGGCGTTAGTAATGGCCGAAGGAGTGGAGTTGGAATATGTAACAGGCTCAACCAACGTAAGATTGCCACTGCCATCATAGGTATAAGCCATACCGGAGCTTTGATCGGGATTGACCACAAATTTCAGTCTTCCATTGTTGGCATCATAGAAATATCGTGTTGTGCGTCCGAGAGAATCAACCTCGGAGGCAACCGATCCGAAAATACGAGAGCCGGATGTTACGTTGTAGTTTGTGGTTGTAGAAATGATATTAGCAGGGCTGGTATCCACAAGAGAACTGCCGCTATACTTAACTGTTCTGATGGTAGTATTAGTAATTAGACCATAGGAGTTATATGCATAAGTAGTCTTTACACGGGGAGTAAGTGACGGAAGAGTACCGGTGTATTCGCCCTCATACTCATAATAGACTTCGGAAGTGATTCTATCGTTGGAGTCAAAAGTGTAGTCGGTTACCCCATTGGTACTTGTGATCTTTCTTGTAAGGTTTGTGGAGGTGTTGTCGTCTGCATAGAAATACCATTCTTTGTAGTTGCCGTTGTCATAAGTCTTAGGCATACCACTTTCATAATAGGTATAGCTTTCAGCACTACCATCTCTAACCTCTACAACGGAGATGTTGTCAAAGTAAGCAGTGCCAAGCGCAGACTGATAATCATAAACACAGCTTACCTTAATAGTCTTGACAGCACCGCCATCAGCGCAAACATCGAAGGTTCCACTTATAAACTGCCACTGATTTGCCGGCGTGTTAGCAAAATCAAACCAGAAGGTTTCGGGCTCGGTTTGATTGTAATAAGTGACATCAACCTTGAGAGCGAATTTGCTCGAAGTATTGGACATCTGCTTGTCTGCCTTTGCAAAACCGGAAATCTTATAGATCTTGGGAGTAGTCAGATCAGTAGAGGAGCTTGCGTTGAAGACATTGATGGATGCACTATGTGCCTTATCGAGATGACCAACGATTTTGAGGGATTCGCCAAAACGAGTTGCTTCAACATCGGGGGTCCCCACAGTAACGTAAGTAGCATCGCTTCTTGTCCAACGTATCTCGGGTGTAACCTTAACTGCGCCAGATGCATTCAGACAACAATCCTCGAAGTTGCCAAGCTCGACCATATTATAGGCACTTACACCCACACTCTTTGCGAGCATAACATTATCGACCATGATAGACTGTGCCGTGGACTGCGAGCCCGTGATCTGGATAATGATCTGGTAATTTTCGCTTGTTTCAGTTACATCAAAATTCAAGCTTGCATATGCATAAGCACCGGATGCAGCATATTCATCAACGGGAACAACCTCAGTAAAGGTGTTGTTCGCGGATTTTGCGATGAGCTTAACGATGGCACCTGTGCAGTTGTTGGTGTTAATATTAAGCGAGAGAGTATAGGAGCCAGCTGTCAACTTCGCATACTGAGATATACTGCTTGTTGCACCGCTTGTGGCGGAAATGGTTGCACCGTAAATGCCTGCATATTTTGCAGCAGTTGTTCTGTTCGCTGTGCCGGAGGTGTACCAGTAATTCATGGCGGTGCTATTCTCAAAACCGCCATTCATAAGATAGTTAGCAGCACTGTCGCTTACATACGAGGAAACACGGATACTGTTTTTGGATTCGTCCTGAGTGTTGAACTGCCCACTGGAGGCGCCGTAAATAGTAGTACCATTAACATCCATCGAGTAAGCGGTAATCGTCCTACCTGAGTTGTCAAATACATAGCGAGTGATTATATCGTCACTCGTATTGATAACATCATCGGTTCCACTCGTTCTTACTTCAGTATAATTATCGTAATAAGAAAGAAGGATCTGCTGACCAGTAGTGAGCGAAGAGAAACCTGCTTTTTCGGTAATGGATGTGACCTTGCCGTTTGTGTAGCCGTAGTTTACTTCATAACCGGAAAGTTCGTCCCTTGCTTGGGCCAAGCACCCTGTAGAATCGTAGGAGTAGGTCGCCGTTGCATCAACAGTGATATAGGAGTTGCTACCGTTCTGCATAAAATCGGCCCAGTTATCAACAGACGTGCTGCCGGTTTGATGAGCGTATACGATCTTGCGGAGATAGCCACCGTTATCAGGCGAGAGGTCTGTTCCATTATAGGTAGTGGAATAATAGAAGATTGCAGCTTCCTGCGAGGACTCGTTCAAAATTCGCTTGATCTTACCACTTGCATTGTGAGCAATCTTAAGAGAAGTGATCGAGGAAAATCCATTAGGAACAAGCGCAATAGAGGAATTGCGCCCCCAGGAGTTGGGGTTGAAAGAGATGTAGTTGCCACTCACATCCGTAATCTGACTGAGAACACCACCTGCTTTCAAGTAAGAAGAATCCGATGTCGTTCTGGTAAAGGTACGAACAGTGTTGCCTGAATCGGTAATTGTGTAGGAAGAGGTGTCGACAGCTAAAGTCATTTGAAGTCCGTCTTCATCTCTATATACCGTGTTACCATTTGCGTCAAGACAAGGAGTAAAATAATGTTCGGTACCATCGGCATCAGACCAAACGTAGTAGGTAACTTCGGTATTGTTATCACCCATATAGGTGCGTTCAACAACCGACTCTTGCATACTCCACTTAAAGCCAGATCCGGCAGCGGAACTGAGATATGGAACTTCAGAATTGCTGTAGATGTTGGTGTAATTCTTAATTGCCGTGTTATACGTGAGCGTAGGAGTATAGGGCATAAGACTATCGGTGGTGCTCAGTGTGCCAATCGTGAACGAGAGATCACCGGTAGCATTATTTACGTGACCGGAACCTGCGATACCAGCACTTTGAGACGTCATAGTCCAATAATCCTCAATACCCTTCATGTCCTTATAGGAGATAATGAGCTTGGGACGATATGACAGAAAGTAATCATTGGAATAGAAATACGTATTACTTGCCGGGTATTCTTCAGAACCGCGATTTATATCAGAAATCGTAAGGCCATAATTCGGCTGCCCCGAGTACCAGTTCTTAACAATAGAGGTAACATTCCAAGTCAGCCAATCGACATCTGTAGCACCATCCACTACGGACAACACATTAAAGTCGGTATAGCCATCTAAATCATAATTACCAGCAGGTGAACTAGCTTTGTAATCATTCCACGTCAGGGTCTCGTCCCAATCAGTGAGAACCGGAAAAACTCCCATATAGGTTGGGTATGTTCCAGATTGTACGGACAAGATCTCTAATGAGAATTCCGCATTTGTGATGTATGCATCATTAGGAAGAGTAGGCAGAGTATTGGTTTTCCAATAAAGTTGTGTGGTATTACCTACAATTAGATGATCTTCATCAGCAGGAGCATTCGTTGGAGAAGCAGAATTTATATATGTATCAGTTACGGTTGACCCGGAAGGAATATAAATAGGCGGGTCGATTGTTACGGGAAATGCTCTGTCATCAGCGTTCATCCACGCAGGATCAGCGCTTACTGTAAGAGCAAATGTTTTGTTACCGGTAGTCTCGAGCGAATACATCGAGTAAGAGTTATCTGCATATTCACCATTCGCGTCATAAACGATTGGTGCAGGAATATAGTAGATAACTTCGTTTGTGTTTGGATCGAAGATTGAAACGCTACCGTTTTCATCGAGTTTAGCATCAAGATTGTTCAGCTTGACTGTGAAGGTATAGCTATACGAATCTTGTCGTTTTTTTACAATGAGATTTTCCTTAATATTGCCGGAGTTTATAACATATTGGAGATCCACATTAGTCAAGATATCTTCGTAGATGATTTCCGAAGTAAGGTTCTCAAGCATCATCATCTTATGAAGCTTGGTTTCACTTTCGGAGTCAGCTTCGGCATTTGTGATCTCACCCTTAGTCTTCTTGATAGCATAATTAAGGCTCATAGTGATCTTATAATTGCCATCGTGAAGCGTGAACAAATTCTCGTTTCCGGTAATCTTCTTAGCAAACCTAATCTTCGCATTATTCGTGGAATATTCATTGCCAATATCGGAAAGAGAGTTGTCGATATCTTGCCATTCGCCGTTTTCGTCCAAATAATGGACCGGAACATCATATTGGGCCGCTATGTATGAGCCGTCTTCAAGCCTGAAGTGCTTAACAGACTCGTCGCGCAGTTCCTCGACTTCAAACGCTTCGCTAAGCCTGTCAAGCGATTTATCAACAGACGAATCATCTGAAGCCCCCAGATCAATAGCAAACGCAGAAAGAGGCAGCGCAGTCAGTATCATCAAAACAGATAAAAACGCTGCAAGAGATTTGATACCGAATGATTTTAAAGTCCTTTTCATGGTATTTCCTTTCTTTGATGGTGATTAGTATACGGATGACAAATTGCCTAGGGAGAAAATGAAATTATATCAGTGTAAATTATGCAGTCAACAGAAAGTAAAAGGAAAACTATTCATAATCCGCTAAAGACATGTTGGATCATAATGAAATCACATAAAACCCGATTCTTTCAAACTTATTATAGATGTAATATTAATTCTCCGCAAACATCTTTACAGGTTTCAAATATAAAATCAACTCGTGTAGTCCATGGTAACGTACCTCTCTTTCGTTTGTCATTTAAACTGGTGATCAACGATTATCTCCTGTTATTGCTTTTCACACGCTTCTGACCCCAAGCAAAATCTTTAAAAAAGCAAGAGAAAACAAGCAAAAGTGACTTATGTCACATCTAATGACTGAATTCTTTTCCCTTGCGCTCGAGTTAATAAAACATCGAGCTTACTGCCCGTTTTCGCTATACAGTGAATGTCTACAGTTTCTCTAGAATACAGAATATCACACAGAAAAAACATGGTCAAGCATTTGGGATAAACAACGACCTTTAGGGATAAATAAATGCCATTCCCTAACAATACAAGGAATGGCACTTACTATATTCAAATTATACTCAATTAGGCAATTGGGTTATATCCGGCAAAACGATCTGCACACCAAACATATCATCTTTTTCAAAATAATCAATAAGACCATTATATTTCTTCACAGTTGTTTCAACGATTTGATGCCCCATCCCGTGTAGTTCCGGTGCTTCTTTTGTGGATTTCAATCTTTGATTATTTTGTAACACAGATTCTTTAACTGTATTCTTACATATTATGATTCTATTAGAGTTCTTGCGCAAAAATAAGAGTTCTATTCGTTTAGAGGAAATAACATGATCCTGCGCTTCGATGGCGTTATCCAATATATTCCCCAGGATACATGCTAAATCAACATCGGCAATATCTGCATAATTACCGACATAACCAGATATTAACACTTCCACATTATCTAAGGTGGACAGTTTTGTGTTAATCAGATAATCTATCACAGAATTGCCCGATTGAATCAAATTCCCCATAGACTCAATTGTACCGTAGAGTTGGGTCACATATTTTTGGCAAGATTCAATATCCCCCTCATTTAGATGCCCTTTCAATACAGAAAAGTGATTTTTTAAATCATGCTTAACCTGTCGAATATTGTTCCATATAACAGTTACCTCCTCCACTCGACTTTTTTCAAAAGTCATTCGATCCTGTATCAACATCAAATCATACTTGCTCTTTAATAATGATTGAACCTGATATATCATCAGGTAAAGAATAACATTTAATAAAATCAATAGGGCGGCTAAAGCCAAAACTAATATTTCAACCTCATAACTCGGATTAGAAACTGCCAGTTTCATCAAAAAGCCAAGGGCAAAAGCGGTAGCAATCGTGAATAGAAATGAAAGAACCCCATTCTTCCAATCAAGTGTTCTGTCTTTCCCAAATATTTTTAGAAGCAACCGGTAAAATGCAAAGTGCATCAATTTGCACACCAGTAAATATATAACTCGCAAATAAGAATCTGATCCATGAATGACTGCATCAATATCTTCAATAGCAACTGAAAACACTGAATAGACAAGGTTTCCGGTTAACATAATCACAATCAAATATAGAAACGCCGCAAATATAGATTTTATTATTGGCTTTCGCTGCAAAGTTACAGAATATCCAACAGAGACAACTACAGCACCTATGAGTGCGACCATATCAAAAGCAGGAAGAACTGTGTCAATAAACAATTGATAGACCAAAAGAAGCACCACCCAAATAAGAGCCTTGGGTTTCTTCCACACAGAAACAGAATGATAACAAGAAACGAACCATGCTAAAAAGACCACATCAATAATTGTTGCTATTATTTCAATAATGGTATATATCATGTATTGAAGCACCTCCTAATGTAGTCCATATATGTTTTCTTAAATTCCTGCAATCTTCTCTGAGCAATAGGAAGTGTGACATTTTTTACGAGCACAAAACCTTTTTCAAGAATTCGATCCACATGCTCAAGATTAATCAAAAATGCCGAATGAATACGAAAAAAATCATAAGACATCACTTCTTTTTCAAAAGTCGCCAATGTCCCTCTGCAAACATATTCTTTATTGTGAATCAGATGAAACGTACAATAGTTTCGATTGCTTTCCACATATAAAATCGAAGATATATCCACTCTCTTGATTCCCTGTGTTGTCGTGAGCGTTATTTGTCTTTCTGTCTCGTTCATTTTCTCAACAATCCGCTTTATGACGGTAGGTAATTCTTTAGAAATTTGCGATTTTCGAAGATATGCAAACGGATAGTATTCAAATGAACTGTAAACAAAATTATCATAGGCAGACATAAATACAATTTTTATCTGCGGATATTCGACGCAAAGTATTTTTGCCATATCAAAACCGGTTAAACCTGGCATATCAATATCCAGCATCAATACGTCGACATGATTCTCAGCAATGTATTTCATTGCTTCTTCAGCACTTCCAAATGCAGGTCCGATTGAGAAATCTATCCCGCGAGGAACGACCGTTGAGCATACTCTTTGCACGTGTTTTGTTAACCATGTTAAATACTGACTATTATCGTCGCAGAAGATAATATTGAACACATCCGTACCTCACTTTCGTTGATAGATCGGGATCATAAGACACCAAATTTCACACAATATTATACCATTATTTCAGGATTTTTTCAAGGGAGTTCAAAAAATTCGGGACGCGCATTTGCATCCCGAATTTTTATGTCATTTGCTAAATTTCTTCATATCAGGTTCTTTAGGCTGATAGGAATTCCAAATGGATGCAGAGCCGGCAGCAGCATGAGCAGAAACCAAAGCAAGCTTAGCCAAAATGGTTGCGAAGAACTTCATGTTTATTTACTCCTTTCTTTCGATTCTTTACAAACAATAAAAGCAAATCCGCTGTGAGTGTGAAGAAAACAACCGCATTCAGTTGAATATCTGCATGGCACAGCAACGCGCCTATTGTAATGAAAACCAAAAACAAAATCAAACTGATATGTTTGTACTTGCGTTTCTGTTTCTCTGTTATTCTTTTATTTGGATGTTCAATTGGCACAAAGATTAACATCAGAGCTAAGCCTACAAGAGCCAGGATCGTATAAAAAAGCAGGGATGGATCAAATAGCTCGGAGAGTAATAAAACCCCTCCATAAACCATAAATGTTACTAAAGTACATACACCATATGTGTTTGCATGATACCCACCGGTAAAACTTCTCAATAATACGAAAATCAGTAAGAACAACAAAGTTTGTAGTATCCGTCCAAATAGAACACCAGCAATCAAAATAATAGTTGTGTTAAACAAAAAGGAAAGCAACAATTCAAACCCATAGACATAAATATCAAACATATCTTCAGCAATAATCTTATATGCCAACATAGTCTTAGTTAATTTTGTAGCTATTTTATTTAGCATTCAATACGCCCCTCCTTTTGCTTCATATTTTAGCACAAAAACAAGAAAAAAGGGGCGATTAGGGATAATTAACGAGTTTTAGGGACAATTAACAAACGCCTACCATTTAGCTCGCATTTTAGCGCTAAATGATAGGCGTGTTTCTTTTATAGTGAAGACCTTTAATCTTCGAAATATTCAAAAATATTTACTGCAATATGCGTACTGCCAGTCAATCCTTCACCATAGGAATATTTTATTTTATAAATCTTTTGGTAATCATCTTGAAACACATCAATTGATTTGACAAAATCTTTTGGCGGATTGTTATTTGCCCAATCTATGATTTGCTCGTACCACATTTCCGTCTTTTCACAATAATCCGGAGGTTCTATATCACTTTTCCCCTGCTGCCGCAATACGTTAAGCTTATGATCTAGCAAATTATCGATCAAATGATTGATATATGCCTCACTACTCATTTGTCGCTACCTCACTCTTCTTCTAAAACAAAATTTGGAATTCATAGATGAAAAACTATAGGATAAAATGTTCATCTATTCGTATAATATATGGTAATAATATTGAACATATTATAGCATGGTTTAGAAAAAAAGTCAATATAACAATGAAAAATTATAATTGCGATGCCGAAATGTTCTTTTATAAAACCATAGATGATATAATCGATCGGGTTTGTACATTTATTATACGAATAGATGCAAGTAAATACTCAAAATTAAAACAGTTTTCCCAAGCGATTCATAAACTCTCTCTTGTGTTCCATAAAGGAATGAACATACCGTTTGAGTGTGATCGTGGGATTCTTGTGTCCGAGGATTTCGGACAGAGATTTCACGTCCATACCGCACTCAATAGCTCTTGTAGCAAAGGTGTGTCGGAGTGCATGAAATCCATGATGGGAAATCTTTTGTTTTTGAAGGAGCAATTCAAAGCTGCGCTGATAGGAACGAACCGTAATGATCTTAC